>JBMYYH010000017.1:0-39927 GCA_049609225.1 Planctomycetota bacterium
GTAGCGTTCCAAAACGGGAATCAACTCGTGGGGGGCAAAGGCAAAAAAGAGATCCGTCGGATCGGCGAGACCATTGCGACCATCTTGGATCGTTCGGAAGCTGAGAATGCCTCGACCATGGTGGTGGCGAAGGAAATGGCCGTCGAGTTGGTCGAACAGGAGCAGGGAGCCTAGCGATGTTGTCCAAGGTGATCCTGGTCATGATGGTCCCGACCCTGATCGTCGGTGGAATCAGGGTTTGGTTGGATCACGCATGGGTGGCTTCGCAGGCGTCGGGTTTCGAGCAGAGGAATCCGAGGGTCCAACGCTCGATTCCGGGAGCAGATTCGATTTCGGGATACACCTCTGAGCGTCTTCGTTACCTGAAGGATGAATCCTTGACCAAAGAACAGCGTCGTGCGCTTTTACTGGCCATGTTTGAGCTGGAAGCGGGACGGGTCGAGGAGGGAATCTTGGCTTTGGGGCAGGTTCCCTTAGAGGTGTGGCGAAAACCCTCCATTCGTGTGGGTGACTTGTTACTGGCGAGTGGCCAGGCAGGGAATAAAGAGGTTTGCCGGGAAATGTTGCGGCTGGATTGGCTCTCTTTGCCGCCCTCCCCCGAAGCGGATCGAACCCGGAATCTATACCTGGACATGGACGAGATTTGGGGCATGTTGCAGGCACCCATGGTGGACCTATTGAGCACCAACTGCACCTTCGAGTGAGGCCCGTAGGAAGGTGCATTGCTGGACCTGATCGTGGTCATGGCCGGCATGGTACATGCCTTCCTGCGCCCAAAGACCGATGGCACCTTCACCCACACCGCAGCCTTCGGCCGGTGTGGAGGACCCAGGTTCGAACTTCGGGGGTGTCCTGATCGACCTCGACAGCGATGGTTTCCTGGATCTCTACGGTGCGCGGTACCAGTTCCAGGGTCACTACCGGAGTGGCCTGTACCTGAACAACGGGGATGGCACTTTCCGGGATGGCCGCGCTGGCTTGATGACGGAGCGCAATACGGAGAATGCCGACATCAACGCCCTCGGCAAGACCCGCACGCACGGCATGGCATATTCCTGTCGAATGGCAACGAGAACAACTGGATGAAGGTCGAGTTGGTTGGTGTCATTTCGGACAAATCGGCGATTGGTGCACGAATGAATGTTGTCACCGGTGATGACCGCAGCATTCATCGGACGGTGACTGCAGGCTGTGGGTTTGCCAACACCGGTAGCCCTGTGGTGCATATCGGCCTCGGTCCTGCCAACCGCAACAAGGTCTTCCGCATCCTATGGCCCTCGGGCGTGGAGCAGATGTACCTCGATCTCAAGACCCGTTCCACTCACTAGATCTATGCGAGTGTTTTCACTTGGTCCGGTACGCCGGCGCCGGGTGCCACGATTCAGGTCGAAGCATCCGGTCCTCCCAACACCACGGTGAAAATGCTGCATTCGATTGTGCCTGGTACCACCATGGATCGTGCTCTTGGTGGCATCTTCCGCATGGGCGGGCATAGCACCTATGAACCAGCCGTCACCCTGGGTGCCGATGGAAAGGCGAGCTTCAGGTTCCAGATTCCGAATAATCCGGGGCTGAGCGGTGAAACCATGTATCTGCAGTCGATGGTGGAGGATGCGCTGGGTGATCACCCGACCACGCTCACGCAGAAGCAGGACCTACTGATTCAGTAGGTCAGCGACCTCCCCAAGCTGCGTGCAGAAGCGCACGCTGGGGAAGGGCGGGAAATTGGGCAATAATGGACCTTCAAATCGACTCTCATACCTTACGGAAATGACGTAATACGGCTTTATTCTGGGAAATAACAGCCGCAGTTACGTTAGATTCGTATCAGTGCAGAGTCTCCACTGCACCGCTCGTTTTCATGCGATACCTCCTTCCCGCAACCGCCTGCGCTACTTTCCTGCTGCCGGCTCTTCTTCCGGCTCAAGGTCCACCCGATACCACCGGTGCCTTGTTCATGAACTTCACCGAATCGGCTTCTGCAAAGAATGCCAGTGAGCCAGGTTATGGCCGCGGCACTGCCATGGTCGATCTCGATCAGGATGGTCGCCTTGACCTCATCGTCGTCATGGCAGGTATGCAAGATGCCTTCTTGCGTCAGAAGGCAGATGGCACCTTCGAGAAGATGAACACCACATGGGGTATCCCCACAACAGTGGACCGCGGTTGGGGAGTGCTCGCGGCTGACTTCGATAACGATGGGGATATCGATGTCTACTTCCCGACGGGTGGCTTCAGTGGTCCGCAGCCGAATAGGTTGCTGCGTAACGACCTCAACACCAGCGGAACCTTCACCGATGTCACAGCGCTTTCCGGCGATGCACCGCTCGACACCACCTCGAGTTTCGGCGGCACGGTGCTCGATTACGATCACGATGGCGACCTGGATCTTTTCGTGTCGCAAAATGGCATCGCGATCGGTGGAAACACCACCAACTCTCTGCTGCGGAATGATGGCAACCTGGTGTTCACCGATGTCTCGGTCGCTGCAGGAATCACCGATCTTGGGGATTGGCGCCATTGCTCTTCGGGAGACATCAACAACGATGGATTCGTGGATGTCTTCATCGGCAACTACACCGGTGCAAACCTGCTGTACCACAACAATGGCGATGGCACCTTCACCGACATTGCCGCCAGTGCCGGCGTGGAAGACCCCGGTTCGAACTTCGGTGGCGTCCTCATCGACTTCGACAACGATGGCTGGCTCGATCTCTTTGGCGCCCGTTATCAGTTCCAAGGCCACTACCCGAGTGGTCTATACCTGAACAACCGTGATGGCACTTTCCGCGATGTGCGCGCCGGTTCACGCATCGCGCGTCAGAAGGATATGGGGCACAACTGCGGCGACCTCAATGCAGATGGCTACCCGGATATCTTCATCGGTACCGGCCATCCCAACGAGAAGATTTACGATGTAGTCATGCTTTGTCGCCCCAACGGACGAGGCGGCCTGATGACCCAGCGCATCGGACAAAATGCTGGCTTCCATGCTCTGGGTAAGACCCGCGCGCACGGCATGGCTTTCGGCGATATCGACGGCGATGGCAACCAGGATGTCTACGTCAACAACGGTGGCCCGGATTGGGTCCCGAATAGTTGGCAGGAGAATGGCCTGTTCCTGTCGCAGGGGAATGAAAACAACTGGATGAAGGTCGAGTTGGAAGGTGTCATCTCCAACAAGTCGGCGGTGGGTGCACGCATGCATGCGATCACTGGCGATGAGCGCGATGTGCATCGCGTCGTAACGGTCGGCCGTGGTTTCGCCAATACCGATAGCCCCATCAAGCACTTCGGTCTTGGTCCTGCGAATCGAGTGTCGCTGTTCCGGATCTTCTGGCCTTCGGGAGTGGAGCAGGTCTATCTGGACCTGAATACTTCCAAGAGCCACAAGATCTATGAGTCGGGTTTCTCTTGGTCCGGCACTCCGGCTCCAGGTGCAACCATCAGCGTGGAAGCCTTCGGTGCGCCGAACACCACCGTCAAGATGTTCCACTCGACCAAGGCTGGTCTTCAGAATGACCGCGACCTCGGTGGAATCTTCCGAATGGGCGGCAACATCCGCTACGAACCGGCGATTACCCTAGGCGCAGACGGCAAAGGCACCATGACCTTCCAGATCCCGAATGATCCGGGACTTAGTGGCAAGATGATGTTCCTGCAGGCCATGGTCGAAGACAGCACGGGTACGCACCCGACGACCTTAACGCATAAGGCCGACCTGCCGATTCAATAAGGCAGCAGTAGGCTGGGGGAGTGATGAACCTCCCCTCTAGCCTTTCCGGTGCAATCGTTGTCATCTTCCACGCACGGCATCATGCGAAGGAAGAGGGGTATGCCGAAACTTCAGCCCATCTTTCTGCAATGGTGGAGAAGGCGCCTGGATTCCTGGGCATGGATTCCCTCCGCGAGGACGATGCCAGCCTGACAGTCTCTTATTGGAGTTCCGAGGAGGATGTGGCCACCTGGCAGCAGGAAATGGAGCATCTCGCGGCGCAGAAACGTGGGCGCGCCGAGTGGTATCGCGACTATCAGGTTATTGTGGCTAAGGCTTTCCGAAGTTATGAATACATGCAGGAGGGACCAGCTTGATCCGGGCGGCGATCCCCGTGCTGCATGTGGCTTCGATGGAGATTGCGGAAGCCTTCTATCATCAGCTTGGATTCCATTCGCATTTCGCCTACCGCATCGACGAGGCTCGAGCTGATCCTTGTTACCAGGGCTTCCATCGGGATGGAGTGTGGCTGCATGTCTCCTCTTTTCCCGGTGATGGGGTAGCTGGCAATGCCGTGAATCTCATGGTCGATGACATGGATGCCCTGCACGACGACTTGAAGCAACGTGGTTTGGCTTTGGACATGGAACCGATGCAGCAAACCTGGGGCAATCGAGAGCTCTATCTCGAGGATCCCGACGGAAACAGTATCCGTTTCGTGCAGGAAGGTTGAAGCGTGTGTCGCTGGGCCGTTTGAGGTCTGGGCAAGGTCTATAATCCGGGCGTCCCCATGATCCTTTCCTAGCCATGTCCTCCGCCAAGATTACCTGGACTCTCATCGACGAGGCTCCTGCCCTCGCGACCCATTCCCTGCTCCCCATCCTTCAGGCTTATGCCCGGGGGACCGGAGTCGAAATCGAGACCGCCGACATCTCGCTTGCGGGCCGCATTCTTGCCAACTTCCCGGAAGGGTTGCGCGAGGACCAGCGCATTCCAGATGAGCTGAGTCGACTCGGTGACCTGGCCAAGACGCCGGCGGCCAACATCGTCAAGCTGCCGAACATCAGCGCTTCGATTCCGCAGCTGCAGGCGGCGATTGCCGAACTGCGCGGCCAGGGCTTCGATGTGCCCGAGTATCCGGAAGAGCCGAAGGATGATGCGGAGAAGGCCTTGCAGGCTCGTTTTGCCGCCGTGCTTGGATCCGCGGTGAACCCGGTCTTGCGTGAAGGCAACTCCGACCGACGTCCTGCCGCCGCAGTGAAGCGTTTCGCGCAGAAGTCTCCACATCGCATGATGAAGGACTGGCCGGAGTCCGGCTCGAAGACCCGCGTCGCGCATATGGACAGCGGAGATTTCTTCGGCTCGGAAGTCTCGACTACCCTCGCCTCCGCCACTGAGGCGCGTATCGAATTTGCAGGCGCGGATGGCAGCAGTCGAGTGTTGAAGGATTCCATTCCGCTGCTGGCGGAGGAAGTCCTGGATGCCTCGGCGATGAACGTCGGATCCTTGCGTGCCTTCTATGCCGCGCAGATGGAGGCCGCAAAGGCTGATGATGCGCTCCTTTCACTGCACCTCAAGTGCACCATGATGAAGGTCAGCGATCCGATCTTATTCGGGCATTGCGTCTCGGTGTACTTCGCCGCAGCCCTGGAGAAGCATGCGGAAGACTTGGCGGCCGTTGGCGCAAGCGTCAACAATGGTTTCGCAGACGTGCTGTCGAAGCTCGAACGTCTCCCTGCCGAGAAGAAAGCGGAGATCGAACCCGATATCGCCGCCTGTTATGCCGATGGCCCAGCCTTGGCCATGGTGGATTCGCGCAAAGGCATCACCAACTTGCATGTGCCGAATGATGTGATCATCGATGCCTCGATGCCGGTGGTCGTGCGCGATGGTGGCCGCATGTGGAATAACGATGATGCGCTTCAGGACACCATCGCAATGGTGCCGGATCGTTGTTATGCCACCATGTATCAGGCGGTGGTGGAGGATTGCCAACGCCACGGCCAGTTCGATCCAGCCACCATGGGAACGGTGGCCAACGTGGGTCTCATGGCCAAGAAGGCGGAGGAATATGGCTCCCACGACAAGACCTTCACCGCTCCAGCTGCGGGCACCATGCGTGTGCTCGATGGCGAGGGCAAGGTGCTGCTCGAACAGCAAGTCGAGGAAGGCGATGTCTTCCGCGCTTGCCAGACCAAAGATGAATCCATCCGCGATTGGGTCAAGCTCGGTGTCGCGCGCGCCCGGGCTACCGGAGTGCCCGCCATCTTCTGGCTCAACCCGGAGCGTGGTCATGATGCGCAGTTGATCCAGAAGGTCGAGGCCTATTTGGCGGACCACGATACGGATGGTCTGGATGTACGCGTGATGAAGCCGGTCGATGCGATGCTGTTCTCCTTGGAGCGTATCCGTCGCGGGGAAGACACCATCGCCGTCACCGGCAATGTGTTGCGTGATTACTTGACCGACCTGTTCCCGATCCTGGAACTCGGAACCAGTGCCCGGATGTTGTCGATCGTGCCGCTGCTACAAGGTGGCGGCCTGTTCGAGACCGGCGCGGGTGGTTCGGCGCCGAAACATGTGCAGCAGTTCGTGGAGGAAGGTCACCTGCGTTGGGATTCCCTCGGGGAATACTGCGCGATCGTGCCTTCGCTGGAACAGTGCGCGGAGTTCACCGGCAATGCTCGTGCAGGTCTGTTGGCCAGCACGTTGGATGGCGCGGTTGGACAGTACCTGGAGCATGGGCGTTACCCATCTCGCAAGGTCAACGAGTTGGATAACCGTGGTTCCACCTTCTACTTGGCCATGTATTGGGCTGCTGAGCTTGCCGGTCAAAGTGAAGATGCCGAAATGGCGGCACGCTTCGCGCCGGTATCGGAAGCCTTGCAGGCCCAGGAACAGGTCATCCTTGATGAGCTGCTGGCGGCTCAGGGTGAAGCGGTCGATCTAGGTGGCTACTACCACCCGAATGCCGAACGGGTAGCCAAGGCAATGCGCCCCAGCGCGACCTTCAACGGCATCATCGACGGTCTGCGCTGCGCGACGACCTCCTGACTTACAACCTCATGAAACTCCACGGGAGCGCATCTGCGTTGCCGTGGAGTTTCTTCTTGCCCTAAGTCAAGGCCTGCGGATCCCACGAAAAAAGGGGTGCCCCAGCAATGCTGGGACACCCCCTCGGTGGAAAGAGTCCTACTCGTAGATGTAGGTGCTTTCCGTCTCTTCGACAGGCACGTTGGACTGAGCGCTGGTCATCGAGACCTTGAAGCGCACGTCGGCAGCAGCCTTCGTCCGGACAGTGATGGTGTAGGTCGCGGTCTTGCCGGCGCCGAGGTTACCCAGCGGGGCGAAGGTCACGTTTGCACCAGTGGAGGATCCGTTGGTAGGACCGCCGCTGGAGACGTACTCCATCTGACTTGGAACGATCGCGTTGATCTTGATGTCGCGACCGGCAGCCGTGCCCTGGTTGGTGACGCGAATCTGGTAGGTCACGGTGGAGCCTACTTCGATCGGGTCCTCGAGGTCGACGACCTCAAGCAGGATTGCAGGGATACCATCGACATCGGTGGTGTGCGAGGCGCTCACGTCGGAGGCGCAGTAGGCGCTTGCAGTCGCCGTGTTGGTGTACTTGCCGATGCTGGCAGGTGCGACCTTCAGGGTGAGAGTGCGAGAAGCCTTCGGAGCCATGACGCCGAGGTCCCAGGTCACGCGACCGGAAGCAGAACGGCCACCATCGGAAGCGCTGACGAAGCGGGTTCCAGCAGGCAGGAGATCGACGACCTTGGTGTCGCGAGCGACGCCATCACCAGTGTTGGTGACCTTGATGGTGTAGTTGATGGTGCGGCTACCACCGGCGTACATCTTCTTGGTACCCGTCTTGGTGATCGCGAGGACCGGCTGGGTGACGGTGGTGGTGACCTTACCGGACTCGGCGGTGACACCTCCATCGGCCGAAGCCTTGGCGCTGTTGACGAACTTGCCAGTGCGGGTAGCGTTGGCCTTGGCAGTGAACTTCTTGGATTCGCCAGCCTTCAGGGTGCCGACGTTGAAGTTGATCGACTTGCTGCCATCTGCGGCGACGACGCCGTCAGGCAGTTGATCGGTGATGGTCACGCCAGTGATGGCACCAGAACCCGGGTTGGAAACCACGAAGTCGTAGGTGATCGGATCACACTTGATGGTGTTGGCGGTGCCCGTCTTGACCAGCTTCAGCATAGGCTGCACGACTGGCGACGAAGCGCACAACTTGGAGTTGTAGGAAACCGTAGCGCAAGAGCCGACGTGGCCTTCTTTCGCAGCCTTGGCCTGCACGGTGATGGTCTGCGACTCGCGCGGCCCAAGTGCACCCAGGTCCCAAGCGACAGCACCCTTCGTTGCCGTACCCTTCGGGGAAGAGCTGGTGTAGGTTGTGTTGCCATCGAAGACATCGTTGACCTTCACGGCTTCCAGAGTCATGTCGGTCAGGTTGGTGACGACGATCTCGTAGGTGAAGCCCTGGTTCAGGCGAACCTCCTTAGGCATTCCCTTCTCGAGCTTGACTGCGCTGGTGCGGTCGTTGCCGGTCGGGAACGCGAGCGACGACCAGTTGTACTTGCCATCACGGTTCGAGGAGGCAGCTGGTGCCGAGGGGGAAGTCTCCTTCTGAACGGTAGTCGTATTGTTGCTACGGCTGGAGGAGGAGGGAGGAGCAACGCAGCCCGTGAACACCAGAAGGGTGATCAGGCTAGCCGCAAGTGAGAATCGCTTCATGAGTCGGTTAGGTTTCTGAATCCTATGGGGGCGTATGCAGGGGGTACCTGTGCATACAGGGGCGTAGGGTACCACTGCCGCTATCTGAGAGGAACAGCCAGAATTCCCCCCCTCCGCCGGGTACGAAGTTGCTTTTCGAGGCCTGCCTAGGCCTGAAATTCCTCGAGCCAAGCCATCTGGATGGCCTCGAGGATTTTCTCATTACACTTATCGCGCTCGCCCAGGAATCCGGGCAGCGCCAAGACCTTGTCGATCAGGTCGGTGAAGCGCAAGGTCAGGGGGTCGATGGTGGGCTCGAGCTCCCACAGGGCATAGCCGATGTCGTCGACATCACTCCAGTTGAGCTGATCCATCAGTGCGACTCCTTCACGAGGTTGCGGTTCCATTCCGGGATCTCGACGACCAGGTCGACGGAACCATCGGGGACGGCCTGACAGGCAAGGCGGCTCTGCAGGGTAAGCCCCGGAGCGCGGTCGAGCATGTCTTCCTCATCTTCGGAGGCCTCAGAAACCGAAGCACTGCCCTCCTTTACGATGACATGACAGGTGGAGCAAGCGCATACACCACCACAGGCATGATCAAGCTCGATCCCTGCCTCCAACGCGGCCTGCAGGATGCTGCCGATCTCGCCGTCGCGAGGTGGGGCGAGGTTCTCGGGGTCGACCTCGACGGCCTTGCCCATGGGTTCGAAAACGATGCGGTAGGTCATTCGTCGATGAGGTCGGTCACCTTTTGGTCGCGGACGGCTTCCGAAGCGACCTGATTCATCAGGAGTTCGGCGAGGGGATGCGCGGCTTCCTCAAGTTCATCGAGGATGCCCTTGAGCGGACCGGGGTCGGCGATGTGGTCGGCATCTTCGGCATCCTCATAAGCATCTTCGAGACGCTCGAGGTCACTGGCCGACATGCGCTCCCGCGCCAACTCCAGGTTCTTCTCGACCGCACGTTTGACGTTGGTGAGTTGCCCGCGCAGGTCCATCACCCGTCGCGTGACGAGATCCGATTCCGCGTTCTCCCATGCATCAGCAAGCATGGTTTCGACTTCCTCGTCGGTGAGTCCATGCTTCGGCTTGACCAAGGTCTCTGCCGCGACGCCACTGCGTTCTTCCTTTGCGCGCACATGCAGTACTCCATCGGCATCCAAGCTGAAGCGCACGCCGATCTGCGGTAGACCGGCGGGTTGGGGTGGCAATCCGCGCAACACGAACTCTCCAAGCACGCGATTGTCCGACGCCATCTCGCGCTCACCCTGCACGATGGTGAACTTCACGGCGGTCTGGCCATCGACGAAGGTCGTGAAACCTTCCTTCGCCTGAGCCGGAATCGAGGAGTTGCGATTGATCAACTTCGACACCGTGCCTTCGGCCGTGACGATGCCCAGCGATAGGGGTGTGACATCGAGCAGCAGTGCATTGCGTACTTCTCCACCCAACACACCGGCCTGGATCGCGGCGCCCATGGCCACCACCTGATCCGGGTTCAGTTCATCATTGGCGGGGCGGTTGAACATCTGCGCTACCGCAGCCTTCACCAGTGGCACGCGCGTCGAGCCGCCGACCAGGAGCACATCGCTGATGTCCTCCGGCGTGAGCTGCGCATCGTGCAGCGCCATCGCGCAACCATCGAGGGTGCGTTGCACCAAAGGCGCAATCCATCCCTGGAAGGTGCGCCAATCGATCATCCGCCGGTAAGCAATGCCAGCCGAAGGATCGTGATACACGAACTCCGCCTCTTCGCTTTCGGACAAGGCCTTCTTGGTGTTCTCGGCCACCAGACGCAAAGCCATGCGCGCTGCAGGATCTGCCAAGACATCCACACCCGACTGCTGCTGAATCTCGGCGGCACATTGCACCAAGATTGCGCGGTCAAAATCATCACCGCCCAGATGCGTATCGCCCGACGTACTCAGTACCCGGAACACGCCATCCTGCAGCTCCAACACACTCACATCGAAGGTGCCGCCGCCGAGGTCATAGACCACTACGCGCGCACTCTCCTTCTTGTCGATGCCATAAGCCAATGCCGCGGCCGTCGGCTCCGACACCATGCGCATCACTTCCAAGCCCGCCAACTGCGCCGCCCGACGTGTGGCTTGCCGTTGCGCATCATCGAAGTAAGCCGGCACCGTGATCACGGCACGGTTCAGTTTCTCCTGCGGCAACTTCAACTGCACCATCGCGCGATCGCGACATGCAGCGAGGATCTGTGCACTCACTTCCTGCGGAGTGATGCGACGATCGCCCAAGTCGATGTGCACCATCTCGCGATCCTCCGCATCGACCAGACGATAAGGCAAGGTCGCAGCAGTCGCCGCAAGATCCTTCATGCCGCGTCCGATCAAACGCTTGGCCGAGAACACGGTGCGTTCCGGTTCGACGCGGGAGCGCTCCAAGGCAGCGCGTCCGACCACCGGGGCGCCATCGGATGGATAGCTCACCACCGAAGGCAACAAGGGATCGCCTTCTTCACTGGTGAGCACGCGGGCTTCACCATGCTGATACACGGCGACCAGGCTATGGGTGGTACCGAGGTCGATGCCGAGGATGGGGCCGGCGTCGTCTTGGGGTTCCTGCCCGAGGATGGGGAGCTCGATCATGATTGCTGGGGCGTCGGCTGGAGGCCGTCGAGAGTGCGCTTGAGATAAACCGCCTCCGTCAACAAGGCGCGCAGGGGAGTGAGCGGTCCGGGGCAGAAATCCGCTTCCTGCCACGAGCGGAAGGCAGCGGTGAGGCCGACGATGCGTTGCTGCAGATCCTCTTGAATGCGATCGCGCAACTTGGCGATGCGCATGGAATCTTGCGATTGCAGCGCGTTCTCGGCATCTTCCTTCAACTCCATCATCTCCATGAGGAACTCTGGAGAGGAAGTCTGATCGGTGCCGTCGCCCATGGGGAAGCCGGAAAGCGCGAGCAGGGTTTCCGCGCGTTGGAGCGGATCCGCCAACATCGCATGCGCCTCATTCAGTTCGGCCATATGCACTTCCGCTTCGAGGCGCTCTTCCTCGGAAGCCAAAGCGAAACGATCCGGATGCCATTGCAGGCTTGCCTTGATCAACGCACCACGCAGGACGCAGTCGTCGAGATCGAAGCCGCGCGGCAGCTTCAGGATCAGGTAGGGATCAAGCACAGGCCAGAAGGAAAGCCAGCCCGGCGTGAGGGGCCGCCGGTAAGGGAACGACAGTCAGGCTAGACCGAGAAGGACTCGCCGCAGCCGCAGCTACCCGTGGCATTCGGGTTCTGGAACTGGAAGCCGCGACCTTGCAGGCCATCGGTGTAGTCGAGCACCGTACCGTTGAGGTACAGGAGGGACTTCGGATCGCAGAACAGGCGGACACCATCGAAATCGAAGATCTCATCACCCTCGGCAGGTGCTGGATCGAAGTTCAAGGTGTAGGTGAAGCCGGAACAGCCTCCACCCTTGATGCCGACGCGGACGCCAGCCGTGGCAGGTTGCTCATCTTCGGCCAATAGGCGCTTCACTTCCGCGATGGCGGAATCCGACATCTGGAAGCGCTTCTCGGTGGTTTCGGTTTCGCTCATGCTTCTTCCTCAACGGCTCCGGATTGGACCGGTGCATCTTGTTTGCTCTCGTAATCGGCGAGCGCCTGTTTGATGGCGTCTTCGGCGAGCACAGAGCAGTGGATTTTAACCGGAGGCAGGGCCAACTCCTCGACGATATCCACATTGCGGATCGCCGTGGCCTCCTCGACGGTGCGGCCTTTGAGCCATTCGGTGGCCAGACTGGAGCTGGCGATCGCCGAGCCGCAGCCGAAGGTCTTGAACTTGGCATCCTTGATGACGCCATCCTCGACCTGAATCTGGAGTTTCATGACATCGCCGCATTCCGGCGCACCAACGATGCCCGTTCCGACATCTTCGGCTTCCTTGTCGAGCGAACCCACGTTGCGCGGGTTCTCATAGTGATCGATGACCTTGTCGCTGTAGACCATGGTTCTGGGATCCGGGGCTTAGTGGCCACTCCACTTGACGGTCGAAAGGTCGATACCTTCCATGGCCATCTCGTAAAGAGGGGACATCTCGCGCAGTTTCTGCACGGTGGAGATTGTGAGTTCCGCAGCATGGTCGACTTCCTCCTCGGTGGAGAAACGTCCGACGCTGAAGCGGATGGAGCTGTGCGCGAGTTCATCGCCGACGCCTAGCGCGCGCAGCACGTAAGAAGGTTCAAGACTGGCCGAGGTGCAGGCCGATCCCGAGCTGACGGCAATGCCGTGCATGCCCATGAGCATCGACTCGCCTTCGACGAACTCGAAACTCAGGTTGAGGTTGCAGGCAAGGCGACTGTTGGCATCGCCATTGAGATGGACATGGGAAAGCCCTTCCATCAACTTGGCTTGGAGGCGATCGCGAAGGCCGCCGACTTTGGCCTGTTCGCCTTCGCGATCCGCGAGGCAGGTTTCCAAGGCCTTGGCGAAACCGACGATGCCCGGCACATTCAAGGTGCCCGAACGCATGCCGCGCTCATGCCCGCCACCATGCAGGACCGGCTCCAAGCGTACGCGCGGATTCCGACGGCGCACGTAAAGAATGCCGGAACCCTTGGGCCCGTACATCTTGTGGGCGGAACCCGACAGCAGGTCGATGTTCATGGCCTGCACGTCGATCGGCTCCTTGCCGACGGCCTGCGTGGCATCGGTGTGGAAGAGCACGCCCTTCTCGCGACAGATCGCGCCGATCTCTGCGATGGGGTGCATGGTGCCGATCTCGTTATTGCCAGCCATCAGGCTGACGAGCACGGTGTCGTCGCGGAGGGCGGCACGCAGTTCTTCGAGGTCGATGTGGCCCTTTGCATCCACTCCAAGCGTGGTGACTTCCCAACCTTCCTTGGCCAGGTAATGCATGGGATCCAGCACCGCCTTGTGCTCGGTGGCGCAGGTGATCAGATGTTTGCCTTTCGGCTTGTACATCCGCGCGACACCAAGGATGGCGAGGTTGTTCGACTCGGTGGCACCCGAGGTGAACACGATCTCGCGTGCTGCGGCACCAATGCCAGCGGCAATCGATTCGCGCGCCAGGTCGACAGCCTTCTCGGCTTCCCAGCCAAAGGCGTGGTTGCGGGAGGCGGCGTTGCCGAAATGCTCCTTGTAGTAGGGGAGCATGGCATCGAGGACGACCGGATCGACCGGCGTCGTGGCCTGGTAATCAAGATAGACCAGGCGTTCGGAAGCAGAGGAGCTCATCAGACGGCGTAGCGATCACTCGCTAGTTCTTGCGGTGCAGCAGCTTTGTTTTCATCAGCCCCAGCCAACTCGGCGAGACTGTAGGTGTCGAGGACGGACTTGATGCGTTCGGCGACGACGTGAATCCCGCTTTGAATGGTGCAGGAAGGAGAAAGATCGCAACGGCCACCATCGGCACATTCCGCGACCTTGACTGGGCCTTCGAGGATCTCGACCACGCGGGCGAGGCTCAGATCCTCCGGCGAGGTGGTCAGGCGATATCCGCCACCCGGCCCACGTACGGCCTCGACGAGGTTGGCGCGCGACATGTCTTTGAGGACCTCTGCCAGCAAGCGCCTAGGAATGCCCAAATCGGACACGATGGACCGCACACTGGTGTAGGCGGGTCCGGACTGGGCCATGAAGGCCAAGGCCATCAAGCCATACTCGGAGCGTTTGGTGAGACGAAGCACGCAGGTAATATAGCATGCTTTGAGTGCTCTTTCAATAAACTCGGTTTCGAGATAACCCTAAGATGTTTCTGGAAAACAACTTAAAGATTTTTCATTTCTTAGCCCGACGTCGTCCCTCTTGCTCCGGAGCGACCTTTTTCATGATGTCGAGGAACTCCTTGGGCAGGGCGTGGGGGCGCCGGGTATCGCGCGTCAGGCACGCCAGCTCGACCTCACCGGTAGCACAGAGGCGCATGGAGTCCTGTTCGAAGACCTCGAAGGCGTAGCGGATGGTCGCTTTCGACCATGCTGCGATGCTGGTTCGAACGACGGCAATCTCGTCGAAGCGGAGGCTATCGCGGTAGCGGCAGGAGGCATCGGTGACCGGCAGCATCAACCCCATGACCTCTTCCATATCGCGGTAGATGAAGCCCTGCGACCGCGCCCACTCGGTGCGCCCCATCTCGAAGAGGTCGAGGTAGCGGCTGTAGTACAGGACGCCCATCTGGTCGATGTCGCGGTAGAGAATGCGGTAGGTGGAGTCCTGGTAGACCATGTGCAGATTGTAGACGTGGCGCGGAGGCCTCTCATCTGAGACAATCCCCGCTTCATGGGTTCTGACCTGAGTCCCGACAAGTCCACACGCGAGCGCATCCTCGCGGCGGTGGGCTACTCCATCCTGATTCCGGGATTGGGGCACCTCCTGCATGGGCGTCGTGGTTGGGCCTTGGCTTGGTTCCTGACCTGTCAGATTCTGCTAATCCTCGGCGTCACCCTCGCAGGCTCGACGCAGTTTGATTACGGCCGCACCTTTGGCTTCGGCGGCAACGACCTGATCTTCTTCGTGATCCCTGAGGGCGGCAACTTCCTCGTCACGCAAATGGTCGCGCGTTTCTACCCGAGCATGGAGTTCGGCGGAAACTATCCGGATTCTCTGCCTTGGCGTCACCTGGGGCACATCCTTTCGGGGATGTCCGGTGTACTGGCGATGTTCGGCGCGGCGCATGCTGCTGGATTCACGCTGGCGGAAAACCAGCCCCTGCGCATTTCGGCTACCAAGAAGCCGATCAATCCTGGCAAGGCGGCGCTGTGGACCTTGCTTCTTCCTGGCCTCGGCCATTGGAAGACCGGCCGACGCTTCAAGGCGATCCTGCTCGGCAGCAGCATCCTCGGATTGTTCCTGCTCGGCATGGCCCTCGGGGATTTCGCCGACTTCAACCGCGCACGCCACCCTTACTACTGGGTGGGGCAGATGCTGCTCGGGGTGCCGGGCTGGTTGATTTCCCTGGCCACTGCCGGCCAGAAGTTCAGCGCCGTGTTGCCGTATCAGGATGCCGGCCTGTTGTTCACCACCTCAGCTGGTTTCTTCAACGTCATCGCCGCGCTCGATGCCTTCCATCGCGCCGAGACCGATTGGCTGCGTGCCGGATTGAAGCCGAAGGATGAGACGCCGACCCCAGGTACCAAACCTGCTTCGGAGGTCACCTCATGACATCACCCTATGTCATGTTCCTGCTGCTGATGGTCTTCAGCTTTGTTCTTGCCGTGGTACTGAGTTGCTACCGCGAGGATGAAAAGCCCGCGATCCTGCGCGGCATCGTGCGCCGCGGCCTCCTGTTCAGCGTTTCGGTGATCGGCTTTGCCGCCGTGGCCTACTTGGTCAGCGGCGTGGTGCTGATTCCCGCCTAGGTTCGACCTACTGGTTCTCGGCGTAACCGAGTTCGGCCAGACGTTGCGCCGTCCATGGATCGATCTCGGCCGGACGCCCTGGACTACCCTTTCCTGTAAACGGCAAGGTCACCCAAGACCCCGCTTTTGCATCCCACCGACGTCCGCCGGAGTCGTTGCGGTAGAGCGGATAGGCCGTCTGCACGGTGTGGTCTGCATCGGTGGCAGAACCGAGCGCCGAGGATGGTAATCCATATTCCATCTCCAGCTGTTCCAGCAGGTAGGTGCCGATGTGATGGGCAGGCACCATCGTGTCGATGACCTTGGCTTCGGTGTTGGTGCTGCCGAGGTAAGCAATCGGCACACGCACCACCGCGTCGTCGAAGGAGAAGCCATGTTCAAAGCCGCCACTTTCCCAATGCTCTTCCCCATGATCGACGTACAACACCACGCGCCAATCGCGGCTGGCTTGTTTGAGTTCGGGGAGTAAGCGTGCAAGCTCTGCATCCAACTCCATCGCCGCGGCACGGTAGGCAGCGCGCACGGCCTCACGATCGGCTTCCGCGAGATCGAAGAACTCCCGACGTCGGTCCGGCGTGACATCGAGCGAGAAGAAATCCTCAGGGTGCAAGGCATCCAGGGCTTCGACCTCGCCGTTGGGTAAGTGCGGTGCCATGAAGTGCAAGCTGAGGAAGCGCGCCTGCCCTTGATTCTGCGCCCACCACTCCAAGGATGAGGCACTTTGCGCTGCGACGCGATCCGCCGAACGTGCATAACGCAAGAATCCGCGTTGCATACCGGTCCAGTTCTCGAGGAACGGATTCTGATGGAACATGGCCGTGGCATAACCATGTGCAAGGAAGGCCTCGGCCAAGGTTGGGGCATTGCCTAGACCACGGAAGTCGCGGGTCTCTGCTTTGCCGCTGGCTTCTGCAGCGAAGGGACCGCGGCCGCAGCCATGTCCGGCGGGGGAAAGGCCGGTGAATAGGGAAGCCATGGAAGGAAGAGTCCAGTTCGAAGGCGCATAGGCCTGTGACCAGGAAGTTCCTTCCGCCATCAAGCATTGGAGATAGGGCATGTGCTCCAGGGCATCGGCCCGCAGGGTGTCGATGCTCAAGAGCAGGACATCGGGTTGCCCTTCCATGGTGGAGCTGATTGGTTGCAACATTGGCTCTTGCCAACTGACATGGCCGGCAGGTTTTTCGGCCAAACCTGGTGCTTCGAGTAATTGGGTGAAGATCAACTCTCCCGCTTCCTCTGGCAGGTCGCAACGGAACTCCATCCATGCATCTTCGCCATTGGGAAGGACCACCGCCTGCAACTCTCTCAAACCTGCATCGCTTTGCCAAAACACAGCGCAGCGAATGGCGCCGGACTTTTCTACCTGAGCACGTCGCACGGCAGTGGTGAGACGTCGGGCTTGAGAGCTGGCAGGTAGGTGGATGCGAAACTGCGCCGGCGTGTTGCACAGGATCGACGCCCGCGTATCCCCAAGAAGGTCGGGCGCATCAACGGACCAGGCTGGTTTGCCATACCACGACGTCACCCAGCTGCTTTCGAAGGCTTCCGATTGGCCTTGGACCATGCGGATATCGGAAGCCGTGATGCGCATCAGGGAAGGATCCTTTTGCGAGATCGACTGGGCTCCGGAGGCCCCATCTTTCGACGCGCCTTTGCCACATGCGGCTCCGAGGAGGCAAAGGCATAGGATCCAAAGGAAGGCTTGGCTGCGTTGCATGGGCGGTCTACGGACGGGGTCCACACCGATGATAAGCGCCGCTCGGCAAACGAATCACCCTGCCGTGCAGCTCCAGATCCGTGATCTCCAGCCGCACCTGATCCTCTGACATCCCCGAGGACTGCGCCAACTGCGACGCATCCGCATCCCCCTGCAGCAACAAGCCGAGCAGCGCATGCTCTTCCCCCAGATCCTCCGGCGAGGTGCAGCGATCCAAATCGCAAAGCATCTGCTCAGGCCCCAAGGCAATGCCTGCACCTTCCTGCAGCATCCGATTGGTCCCCGTACACGCGACGTCATCCACCGGGCCGGGAAGCGCGAACACCTCACGCCCCATCCCCAAGGCCCAATCCACCGTATTCATGGTGCCCGATTTGTTGGTGGCTTGGATGACCAAGGTGGCGCGACCTAAGGCAGCAATCAATCGATTCCGCCGCGGGAAATGCCCTGCTCGGGGCTCGGTGCCATAGGGAAATTCCGAAACCACCGCGCCGCCCTGCGCCAACAGCTGTTCCAGCATGCCGATGGATTCCTTGGGGTAGGGGCGATCCAGGCCCGAACCAAGCACGGCAATCACCGGCCCTTCTGCTTCCAAGGCTCCTTGCATCGCCAAGGTGTCGATGCCGCGCGCCGCACCCGAGACCAGGATCTCTCCGGCATAAGCCAAGCCTTGGCCGAAACGTACGGCTTGCGTGCGCCCATAAGGGGTGCATGCCCGCGCCCCAATCACCGCCGTCCGCGCCCGACGCCCAGCAAGTAGATCCGCATTGCCCAACACATGCACGATGGGTGGTGGCTCCTGCAGATCATGGAAGGCTTCCGGGTAGTGCCAACTGCCGAGCGCCAAGATGCGTGCGCCCGATTCCTTGGCGCATAACTCCTGCTCGGCGGCCAAACGCTCCAGGAAGCCACGTTCCGGCATGCGCAGAATCCTTGGACTGACCGCGCAACCCGCTGCGGTGGGATCCTGCAGCACCGCGCGCGCGGAACCGGCTACCGCAAGCAGGCGTTGAATGCGTTTCGGCCCCAGGCCAGGAGCGGCATGCAGGGCGAGGAGGGCGAAGTGTTCGGCTGCGTCCACATCGGGGAGACGGGTGGAACTCGAAACGACACCCCCTAAAGGGTGGTGACTGGCCGCAACCCCGTAGCCTGTTGGAACGACTACGATAAGGGCATGCGACGATCCAAGCTGCTGGTGTTGGCCGCACCGCTCGTGATCTCCTTCTGGTTACGTTCGGCCTTCGCTTGGATCGATACGATCTTCGCGTCGCTGCTGAAAGATAGCCAAGGAGAGGCTCTAGGCGATGCATCCATCGCCGCGATCGGCCTCACGCTGCCGCTGGAATTCCTGCTCACAGCCTGTTGGGTTGGCGCGAGCAATGGCCTCACCGCGCGTTTGGCTGCCGCCATGGGCGAAGGTTCGAGCGAGAAGGTCGCGCAGCTGAAGATCGCAGCCCTGAAGATCATCACAGCCCTCGCGATCTTCTTCGTCGGCATCGCGGGCGTGGTTTGGTTTACCAGTGGGTTAGCCGATCTGGAACCGATGCTGGCCAAGCAGTTTCGCATCTACGCCACGGTGTTGATGGCGGGCTCGGCGATCTCCAGCTTCTGGTCGATCCTGCCCGACTCGCTGGTGAAGGCACACCACGACACTCGCGCCACCATGTGGGCTGGCCTGGCTTCGAGCCTGACCAACGTCGTCCTCAACACGCTGTTCCTGTTCGTATTCCATTGGGGCATCTTCGGCATCGCACTTTCGACGGTGCTCGGTCGCTTCGCCGGCCTGGCTTATGCCTCCTGGCGCGCCAAGGCTCATGAGGCGGTGCGCATGGCGGATCCCAAGCAGCAGGTGCCAGGGCGTCATCGTTACCCCATCCGACGCATCCTGTTCCTGGCGGTTCCGTCCGCCCTTGGATTCGTGCTGCTGGGCATGGAGTCGATGTCGGTGAACTGGATCCTCAAGGGTCTGCCGGATGCCACTTCGGCCTTGGCCGCTTGGTCGATTTTCGATCAGACCGTGCGATTCCTGGCGATGCCGATCATCGCCGTGGGGGTGGCTTTGTTGCCCCTGGTGGCGCGGCTGCAGGGTGAAGGCCGGCTGGAGGATGTCCGCATGGAGCTCAACACCGGGTTGCGGGCTGCGACGGTCTATGTTCTGGTTTTCGTGGTGCCGCTGGCGATCTTCGCCGGCCCCGTGGTGGTTCGGGCACTCACCGATACCGAAGTCACCGAAAGCCTTGCGCTCAGCACCCTCGTGTGGATGCCCTTTGCTGTAGCGGGTTTAGCGCCGTTCCTCCTGTGCCGTGCCACCTTCGATGGGCTCCAGCAGCCGGCCCCACCCCTCATCGCCGCGGCGGTGCGGACCATGGTTTTGGTCATCCCATTGGTATGGATAGGCAGTCGGCACCATGAGGCTCTGGGCCTGAGCCCGGTGGCAGCGGCCTGTGTGGCCTATGTGGTGGGTGCGACCCTGTCTGGATCCGCCTTCTTCCTGTTTACGCGCGCTCGTTGCCGCGACGGCCTGCAGGAGCCGGCGCCAGAGTCTGCCTAGGAAGTCGCAAATTTAGCAATTTCCCTGACGGCCCCGGAAATCGAGGGATACGCTTCGTGCAAATCAGGAAAAAGCCTGGTTTCTCTGAGCCCCATGAAACAACTCCTCACTTCCGCACTCGTCCTGCTCCTCGCCGGGGGCAGTCTCCACGCCTACAGTTTTGACCTTGATGACAGTCCATCCCTGCAACAGAGCGGACGTCATGGTGGCGGAGGCCACGGAGGGGGTCATGGTGGAGGTCACGGCGGTGGCGGCAATGGCCACGGTGGTGGCGGTGGTGGTCACCACGGCGGTGGTCACGGTGGTGGCGGCAATGGTCACGGTGGTGGCCACGGCGGCGGCCATGGTGGTGGACACGGCGGTGGTCATGGCGGCGGCCATGGCGGTGGTGGTAACGGTGGCGGTGGAAACGGTGGTGGCGGCAATGGCTGCGATGTGCCGATCGACTCGCCCGAGCCTGTCACCATGATTGCGCTTGCCGGTGGAGCTGCCGCAGCAGGTGCCCTCTCGCGCCGTCGCAAGAAGCACGAGGTCGTCGAGGACGAATCCTAATCCCTCTGGATAGCCAAAACGGTGCTGCACGAAGTCTCGTGCAGCACCGTTTTCTCGTTTGAGGCTTAGTGGAATCCTATTCGTGACGTAAGGCTTCGACCGGATCCATCTTCGCTGCGCGCCAAGCTGGATAGATGCCGAACAGCAAGCCGATGGTCACGGAGATGCCGAAGGCCAACAACGGAGCTGCTGGACTGACCAAGGTGCGCATGTCGGCGAAGTGTTCCACACCGATCGGGATGGCGAGTCCAAGCGCGATGCCTGCCAAGCCACCGCCGACGGAAAGCACCACCGTCTCGACCAGGAACTGCAACACGATGTGACGTTGTTTCGCCCCCAAAGCACGGCGGATACCGATCTCGCGCGTGCGTTCGGTGACGGTGGCGAGCATCACGTTCATGATGCCGATACCGCCGACCAGCAGACTGATGCCAGCAATCGAACCGAGCACGATGTTGAAGATGCGCTTGGTCTCTTCCGCCCGTGCAAGGAGTTCCAATGGCACCACGACTTCATAGTCCTTGTCCTTATGGTTGCGTTTCAGCATCTCGCGAGCCGCTGCAGCCGTGCGCTCGACATGTTCGGCCAGGTCCACCGCGATGATGATCTCGTGCAGCTCGACTTCCTCGATCTCACGACTACCCGCACGCAGCTTGACGTTCATCTCGCCGAACCAGCGTGCACCGGTGGTCATGGGAATCAACACCTCGCCGGTGATCTCTTCGCCTGGAGCTGCGCTGTCGTCGCCGACCGGTACTCGTGGCAGCAAAGTGCCGACCACGCGAAAGTATTCACTCCCGATCTTGACCTCTTTGCCGATCGGGGATTCCAGCGGCATCAGTGCGCGCGCAACCTCATAGCCAAGGACGCAGACGTTGGAGACGTTCTCCTCATCCTGTGGGGTCAGGAAGCGTCCTTCGAACAGCATGCGGCCGGTCGATTCGCGGTAACTGGCTTCAGTGGCAAGCACACGCGGATTGATCTCCTTCTCGCGATAACGCACCTCCTGTTCCAGTTCACGCAGACGCACCACGCTTTCGGCCCACGGAAAGGTATCGACCACGCGCAGGAAGTCGAGGTGGGTGAGACCATAAGTCACCACGCGCGTCTGCTGATCGCTGTTGGCATCATCCGGCGGCTTCACGCTGCGCAAGATGACGTTCTGCGAACCCAGCTGACGGATCTGTTCCTGCGCTTCCTCACTCGCGCCTTCACCGATCGCCAACATCGCGATTACGCTGCTCACGCCGAAGAGCACACCCAGGGTCGTGAGCAGACTGCGCAGTTTATGCAGCAGCAGGCTCTTGACGCCCAACTGGATCGACCGAGTCAGGGCATTGCTCATGCCGTCACGCTCCCGTCGCTGCGGTTCTCGACGATGCGGTCGATCAATCCATCCTTCAAGTGCAACACCCGCTCCGCCCGCTCTCCGACGTCGGGCTCGTGGGTGACGAGCAGGATGGTCTTGCCCTCCGCATGCAGTTCATCGAACAGGTCGAGGATCTCGACGGTAGTGGAGGAGTCGAGGTTGCCAGTGGCTTCGTCGGCCAGCAGCAGGGGTGGATCGTTGATCAAGGAACGTGCGATGGCCACACGTTGCTGCTGTCCACCAGAGAGTTCGGCCGGTCGATGGTCCAGACGATCGCCTAGGCCCAAGCGCTCCGCCAACATCACTGCGCGCTCTTCGGCATCCGGGCGTGGGTTGTCTTGATAGAAGACCGGCACCAGGATGTTCTCGAGCATGTTCAACTGTGGGATGAGGTTGAACGACTGGAAGATGAACCCGATCTCGCGCCCGCGCATCTCGGATAGTTCATCATCATCCAAGGTGCTGATCTCATGGCCATTGACGATGTATTCACCGCTGGATGGGCGGTCGATCCCGCCGAGGATGTTCAGCAAAGTGGACTTGCCACTGCCAGAACTTCCCATGATGGACCAGTACTCGCCGGCGCCGAAACGCACGTCGATGCCCTTCAGGGCATGCACTTCGGTACTGCCCATGGTGTAGGTGCGGCGGATGTCCCGCAGCTCGGCAACGGCATCAACTGTTGGATTCATTGCTGCGCGGACCACCCGGGTAGCCTTCCTGCTTCGGTTCGGGCGCCGGTGCAAAGCCGATCGGGGCAGACATCTCAACGACCTGTCCTTCGTCCAAGCCACTGAGGATCTCGACCCACTGCTCGCTGGAAGCACCCACTTCGACTTCCACGGTTTCTCCATCGACGAAGCAGATCGACTTGCCGCCACTGCGGAACACGGCCTGCACCGGGATGAAGAGGGTGTCGGGGATCTCCTTCACCAGAATCTCTACGCTGCAGGACATACCGGGGCGCATCTCGGGAGTGGCGTCGGCGATGGAGATCTGGGTGCGGAACAAGCGTTGGTTCGGGTTCGCCCAATAACTACCGCTATCCGGAAGCAGAGCGACGAAATCGACAGCGCCTTCGAAGTTGGTGCCAGGGATGGCGTCGACCTTGACGGTGACGGGCATGCCGGGTTGCACCTTCTTGATCACCGATTCATGCAGACTGGCTTCGGCCATCATGCCTCCCGATTGCGGAATGGTGATGATCTCCTGACGCTCGCGCACCGTCGCACCTTCTTCGATCTGATTGCCCTGGCGTCCCCAGCGGCCTTCTTCACGGGCGTAGACCACGTATCCGCTGGTGGGGGCGTAGAGCTTCGACTTGGAGATCTGTTCGCGCAGTTTGGCGAGCTTCTCGGTCTCCAGATCCAGACGTGCCTTACTGGTTTGGGTGGTGGCGGTGAGATCCACCAAGCGCGCCTTCGCCTGCAGCCCGACGCGTTCCAGTTCGCGCTCGGCTTCGGTGATGGCTGCCGCGAGCACGGCCTTCTGCTTCGGGTTGTCGTAATCGATCAGCAACTTGCGGGCACGTACGGCTTGGTCATGCTTGATCTGCGAGCGACTGTGCGACAGCTGGTCGGTCTCCAGTTCGGTGCGGGTCAAGAAGCCTTCGGCCTGTAGTTTCTCCGACCATTCCAACCGATCCTTGGCCTGCGCGACTTCCTCTTCCGCGAGCACGATGGCTTCTTCCGCGGCTTGCAGCTGCTGCGGCCAATCGCCTTTCAGGTACTTGCGCTCATCATCCTTGGCGAACTGCAGGTTCTGCTCCGCCTTGGCGATATCGGAAGTGTTCTGGCTCTCCTGAATCTCCAGCGCCTGCTCGGCCTTGGTGTAACTCGCTTGGGCGTTCTGCACCGAGATATCGCGCGACACTTCAAGGTCCTTGAACCCAGAACTGTCGAGCGTCGCGACCAGAGTGTTCTCCTCGACGAAGGTTCCCTCCTCGATCAAGGACAGGATCTGCACATTGCCTTCCAGCTCGTTGATGATCTTGGCGCTGTTCGTGGCCGAAAGATTGCCACGTTGCACGACAGTCACCCGCAGCGGGCCACGCTTGACGGTTTGGCCTACGACCTCCGAGGACTTCTCTTCGACCCACCAACCGCCATCACGGAAACCGGCGTAGGCGGTTCCAGCAAGGGCGAGGACCACGACGATGCCGAGGACGGGGCTCTTCTTCTTACGGGTAGATGCGTTCATGAATTCGTCGGCTGGGCGCGGGGGAGGGCATCGGTTTGGAGGCGGATGCCATCTTCATCAAGCTCGAGGAGCTCGAGGTCGCGGTAAAGGCGCAAGCGAGCAAGGGCGAAGTCGATCAAGGCGGACGTCGCGGCGTTCTGCGCACTCAAGAGGTCTTCCTGTGCTTCGAGCACATCGCGTGTGCTGGAACGACCGGCTTCCAACTTCAGTTGTGCGGAACGCACGCGTTTTCCGGCGAGCTCGACCGCAGACAGTTGGATGACATAACGTTGCTGCGTGCTTTGGGTCTGACGGAAGGCGTCGTAGACGGCGGCGAGAATGGAATCGCGTGAGGATTCCACCGAACGCAAGGCGCGGTCGCGATCGAGCAGACTGCGACGGTAAGCATTACGCTCCGGCAGTTGATCGATGGGCAAGTCGAAGCCGAGGCCCAAGGACCATGGCAAGGTGTTGGAGCGATAGGAAAGCGGGCGGCCTTCCTCACTGGTGCCGTTGACGCCGGCGCTGAGGTCGAGACCGGCACGCAGGGCGTCGGCGGCGATGCGGGTGCGACGCTCGGCATCGAGCAGTTGGTCATCGAGGTTGACCTGATCCAAGCGATGCTCCAAAGCGAAGGAACCCAGGGCGGTTGGGTCCAACTCGGCAAGGTCGGCGCCATCCAGGTCCTTGAGGCGCTCCAGTTCCTTGCGGTCGAGCTCCAGCGGAGTCTCGGTCGGCAAGCCGAGCAGCAAAGCGAACTGGTCGAGCTGACGTCCGTAGCTTTCTTCAAGTTGCAGCAGGCGACTCTCCGAGCGCAGTTCATCCTGCTGCGCTTGGTCGACCTGGATATCCGTGAGCTTGCCGGCTTCAGCCAGACGCTGGTTACGCTCGCGCAGCAACTTCAGAGAGTCATAGTTGGCACGCTCATTGGTGATGTTGTCGAGGGTGCGCAGCAGACCGTAGTAGCTGGTGACCACATCGACGGAAAAGGAGCTGCGGAAACGCTCATAACTGCGCACGGCATACACCAGATCCCGTTCGGCCTGGGTCAGGGGCTCGAGGATGACTTCGCGTGCGGATCCACGCAGCAGCGGCAGGGTGACGGAGAAGCCCAGATCACCGAGCGCATCCCAGCCGTCGCCACGGTCGATGGCGCGCAAAAGAGTGGTGCCAATGTTGCCCAGCACGACGGCACCGCTGCCGAACTGCTTGGACATGCCCAAGTCGGCATCGGCGGAGGCAGTGGCGGTGGAGCTGCCGGTGCCGCTCACTCCGAGGTTGCCACTGAGGCTGGGCTGCCAAGAGAAGCGCCAGCGTTCCAGGGTGAGGTCCAAAGCGGTCCGATACAAGCTCTCACGCTGGTCCTGGAAGTTGCGATTGTTCTCCGCCGCGACTTCCAAGGAGGTAAGGATGTTCAGGGCAATGACATCCGCCTGACTTTCCTCGGTGGTGAGTAGGCGCGCCCGCAGGGCTTCCGGATCGCGGTCGACTCGGAATCCAGGAGTCTTCTCGAAGAGTTCGGCCCGGCGCTGGTCGAGCAGGGCGTAGACCTCGTCGTCGGCTTCCTGCTGAAGTTCGGCGGGGCTTGCGCAACCCACTGCCAGCAATGCAACTGGAAGCAGGCGGGGCCAAGGTAGGGCTCGCAGCATGTAGGAGGGCGGGACGGGACCGCGGTAGGGGGCTACCGACAAGGTGCATACGGCACCGAATTCATCCCGTTAGAACCCAGATTCTACCAATTCCAGGTGTTATTCACGTCCAAAAGAGCAAACGACCCGTTTGATGCGGGTCGTAAGCGAACAGTCTCTGCCTTGAGGCTGGTGGATCCCGAAGGATCTCGGCGGTTTGCCGTGGGGCCGGGATGCCGTGGTTCAGCTGTGAGGCTGGACCAGGCTATCCACTATTTCTCCTCGGAGGAGTCCGAGGCAGGGGTCGGCTCCTCTTCTGCGGGTTTCGATGGGATGGCGTGGAAGCTGAGCTTCTCGCCATCTTTGTCCAAGTCCATTTCGACCAGGGAATTCTCGGGCAGCAGGCCACGGAGCATTTCCTCGGCGAGAGGATCCTCGATGTGACGCTCGATGCAGCGACGCAAGGGGCGCGCACCATACTGCGGGTTGAATCCCTTCTCGATCAGGAAGTCTCGGGCCTTGTCGCTGAGGTGCAGGACCAACTTCTTGCTGGCCATGCGCTCTTCGACCTTCACCATCTCGATGTCGATGATGCGGAACAGGTCATCACGCTCCAGCGAGTTGAAGCTGACGATCTCATCCAGGCGGTTCAAGAACTCCGGACGGAAGTGGCGCTGGACCTCTTCCATGATGCCTTCCTTGACGCGCTCTTCCTTGGCCTCATCCGAGGTCACGAAGCCGAGTCCGCCACCCGACTGCACCACCTGCGAGCCGACGTTGGAAGTCATGATCATGATGGTGTTGCGGAAGTCGATGTGACGCCCGAAGGAATCGGTCAAGCGACCTTCTTCCATGATCTGCAACAGCATGTTGTAGACATCGGGGTGTGCCTTTTCGATCTCGTCGAACAGGATCACCGAGTAGGGGCGACGACGCACCTGTTCGGTGAGCTGGCCACCTTCTTCATAGCCGACATAGCCCGGAGGCGAGCCGACCAGACGGGAAGCATTGTGCTTCTCCATGTACTCCGACATGTCGATGGTGACCAGGGCATCTTCGGAACCGAACATGAACTGTGCCAGCTGCTTCGACAACCAGGTCTTACCGACACCGGATGGGCCGAGGAACATGAACGAGCCGGTCGGGCGGTTCGGATCCTTCAAGCCAGAACGGCTACGGCGGACAGCACGCGCGATGGCGTTGATGGCCTTGTCTTGGTTGATGACAGCCTTGCCCATCTCCTCTTCCATCTGCAGGAGACGTTCGGCCTCCTCTTTGGCGAGGTTGGTGATGGGGATGCCGGTCATCTTCGACACGGTCTCGGCGATGATTTCGCGGTCGACCTGCGGACGATCTTCGTCCGAGGATTCCTCGTTCTTCCACTCTGCGAGCAGGTTCTCGCGCTTCCGACGCAGCTGGTAGGCCTCGTCGCGCTTGCGTGCAGCAGCTTCGAAATCCTGGTTGCCGACAGCCTCTTCCTTGGCCTGTTCGAGCTCGCGGATCTGCTCATCCATCTCCGAAACATCGGGTGGAGGAGTCATGGTGCGCAGACGCAGACGTGCGCCAGCCTCATCAATCACATCGATTGCCTTATCCGGCAGGAAACGGCTGGTGATGTACTTGATCGAGAAGTCGACCGCGGCCTCGAGGGCTTCTTCGGTGTAATCGACCTTGTGGTGCTCCTCATAACGGGAGCTCAAGCCATTGAGGATCGCCACCGCATCATCGCGTGCCGGGGGCTCGACGATGACCGACTGGAAACGACGCTCGAGCGCGCCATCCTTCTCGATGTACTTGCGGTACTCATCCAAGGTGGTGGCACCGATCACTTGCAGCTCGCCGCGGGACAGCGCCGGCTTCAAGACGTTGGCCGCGTCGATGGCGCCTTCTGCACCACCTGCACCGACCAGAGTGTGAATCTCATCGATGAACAGCACCACGTTCTTGGCGCGCTTGACCTCGGTCATGACGGCCTTGATGCGTTCCTCGAACTGACCGCGATACTTGGTACCAGCGACCATGCCCGCGAGGTCGAGCGACACGATGCGACGCCCACGCAGGATCTCAGGAACCACGCCACTCACGATCGACTGCGCCAGTCCTTCGACGATGGCAGTCTTACCGACGCCAGGCTCACCGAGCAGCACCGGGTTGTTCTTGGTACGACGCGAGAGGACCTGCACGACACGCTCGATTTCATCCGAGCGGCCGATCACGGGATCCAGTTCTTCGCGACGTGCGGATTCGGTCAGGTCGCGACCGAAGGTATCCAGAGCAGGAGTCTTCGACTTGCCATGCGCGACGGGAGCTTCTCCCGCAGACGCTTGACCCATGTCGGCAGCTTCCTCTTCCTCGCCTTCTTCCTGCGGCGCGCCACCGAGGAACTCGATGACTTCTTCGCGCACCTCATCGAGGCGCACACCGAGGGCGCGGAGGACATGTGCCGCGATGCCTTCCTGCTCACGCAGGAGGGCGAGCAGCAGATGCTCGGTACCGATGTAGTTATGCCCAAGATTGCCGGCTTCCTCGAGAGCAAGTTCGACGACCTTCTTGGCGCGCGGGGTAAACGGAATCTGAACCGAAGGCTCCAGCGCGGGGCCGGCCTTGACGATCTTCTCGATTTCCCTGCGGATCTTTTCCAGGTCGACTGCCATGGACTTCAGCACATTGGCTGCCACTCCTTGACCTTCCTGGATCAGGCCGAGCAGGATGTGCTCAGTCCCGATGTATTCGTGGTGGAAACGCTGCGCCTCGCGGCGTGCGAATCCCATGACTTTCCTAGCGCGTTCGGTGAATCGATCGAACATGATTTTGTCCCCCTGGAACAGCTTCCTTATCGGCTATCGACCCTGGGCGGCTTGAAGATTCCGCAAATCCGGGTCATTCCCCTTGTGACTCGGGATTCGCTTCCATTTCTTGGATGCGGTCCCGGAGACGCGCGGCTGTCTCATAATCCTCTGCGAGGATCGCTCGGTCCAATTCCGCGCTTAACTGGTCGTGAAGGCTGTCCTCCCGCCAATCGACATGCTGGTCGTGGCCGTGAAGCCGTTCCAGCATCTCACCGACATAATCCGCGAAGACCTCGTAATCATTCGGGCATCCGAGTCGGCTGGTCTGACGCAAATCGCGCAAGGTCCAACCGCAATCCGGACACTGCAGGTCTTCCTGCGGATCGGGTGTGGTGGGGGTGGCCGAGCCTGCTCCATCCTGCGGCAGGAAGGCCTTCGAAAGCATCGAGATGATCTTTGGGAAGGTGGCAGCCTTGGGGACCGGAAGCCCGGCCTTCTTGGCGCACACCGCACAGAAGTCGTGGGCGTTCACCTGCGCGTGACCGGCGTCGTCGTATACAACGTCGAGCTGGTGCAGGGTCGCTTGCTGCTTCTGGCAGGATTGGCAGATCATCGTGCTCTTCTCTAGGTCGAGGGTTCAGAGGTGTCACGCGAAAACGTTTGTTCCTCTAAATCCATTACGGATGTCTTTGCAGTGAGTGAGAGGAAGAGTCGCGCGCGTTCCCGAAAATTGAGGAACTCATCGTAAGATGCGAACGTCGGCGAGAAAAGCAGGGTTTCGTGAGGATTCAAAGAAACCAAAGACGCTTCCATCGCTTCCCGAGCATGGGCATACCACTGGTGCGGGATACCTTCCTTACGACACGCCTGCGCCAATCGTTGGCCACCTTCTCCATGAAGATAGAGACGTGCACAACGTCGGCAGGCATGGGTTAATTCCGACAGATCCAATCCTTTGTCTTTCCCGCCGGCGAGCAGCACCGTGGAGGTGGGCAAATGCTCCAGCGCAGCGGCCGTCGGTTCGGGATGGGTGGCGACCCCGTTGTCGATGATGGAGCGCCCATGTCCATCACGGAAAGCGTGCATGCGATGCGGCAATCCTGAAAAACTGCGTAACCTTTCACGCAGTACGACGTCTTCCAGGCCGAGGAGACGCGCGGCGCGGATGGCGGCGAGCACCGAGGGGAGGCGATACGGTTCCGAGAAGGGGAGTTCTGTTGCTGCAATCCCCCAGGTGTTCAAGTCTGTGGCGGATAATCGCTCCACTGAGCCGCGCGCTTCCTCACTCCAACGTTGCGCTTCGGCGCCTTCGGAGGGGAGTAGGGCGGTGCCATCCGAATCCTGTCCGTGAAGCAGGCGGCGCTTGGCCTCGGCGTAGGCCTCGAGGGTGCCGTGGCGATCGAGGTGATCCGAGCCGAAGCTGGTGAGCACTGCAATTCGAGGCCAATTAGGGGGGGGCGCGAGGCGTTCGGTCTGAAAGCTGGAGAGCTCCACCACCATCCGGTCTTCGGGTCCAAGTGCGAGCACTTGTTCCAGGAGGGATCCGCCGAGATTGCCTGCGAGGAGGGTCTTGCCCGGCAAGCCTTCAAGCAGATGGGCGCAGAGGGAGGCGCAGGTCGATTTGCCGTGCGTGCCGGTGATAGCGATGGCTGGCAGATCCGGCACCGCCGCTAGGGCAAGATTGACCTCAGTGGTGAGGATGCAGCCCAAATCCTTGGCGCGCTGCAGCCATGGGCTGGTGTCCGGCACGGCCGGGTTGACCACCACGATTTCAGCATCGGCGAACAGGGATTCCTGATGACCGCCAAGGGCGAATTGCACGGGCAAGCCCTTCAGGGAGGCCAAAGCCTCTTCCAGGGCCTCCGCTGGACGCAAATCGGTGACCGTGACCTCGGCGCCGAGGGAAACCAGGGCGCGGGTACACCCAGCTCCGCCGCCGAAGGAGCCCAAACCCAGGACCAGGACCTTGCGGCCCCGTAATTGGGTGGGCTGAGGGGTATTCACCAAGAGTTGGGCAAAAGCGCCGTGTACCGGCAATAAGACTTTAGCCCCGCGCAGGTGGGGGGAATGGCGGAGAGAGAGGGATTTGAACCCTCGGAGCCGGCAAACCGGCTCAACAGCTTAGCAAGCTGCCGCATTCGGCCACTCTGCCATCTCTCCGCTCAATGCGGCGCAAAGTGTAACTGTGGCCGGGGAGGTTGCCAAGGGGGGAGTCGGATGGAGGGTAAGATGCAGCGATGAGGTTCCCCCGCCTTTTGATTTTGCTGCTGACGCCTGGTCTTGTCGGTTCCTGCCAATCCGCGAGCTCCCCTGTGGAACCTCCCCAATTGCTACCGGGATACGGCGGCTATTCCCGGAGCGTCACCGCAGCATCGGATGATGCCCAGGCATGGATGGACCAAGGGTTTCAATTGGTCTACGGATTCAACCACGATGAGGGCATTCGCTCCTTTGTGCATGCAGCGGCGTTGTCGCCCGATTGTCCGATGGCATGGTGGGGGATCGCTTATGGCAATGGGATCGATGTCAATAACCCTGATGTTTCGGAAGCGGAGGCGCGTCAAGGTTATGAAGCTGCGCAGAAGGCTATGGCCCTGATTGATTTTGCCACGCCGGTGGAGCGTATGTTGATTCGTGCAGCGGCGAAGCGAGCCGTGTACCCCTTGCCAGAGGATCGTTCCGGATTGGACCAGGCGTATTCGGATGCGATGCGCGTGGCGTGGCAAGCCTTCCCGCATGATGCGGACGTGGGAGTGCTCTATGCCGAGTCGTTGATGAACCTGCAGCCGTGGGCCTATTGGACCAACGAGGGCGAACCACTCGACCACGCTTTGGAGATCGTGGAAGTCCTGGAACGGGTGCTTGCTGAACATCCATTACACCCAGGCGCAAACCACTTCTACATCCATGCGGTGGAAGCTTCGAACCACCCGGGTATGGCAACCTTGGCGGCGGATCGTTTGCGCCACTTGGTGCCGGGTAGTGGGCACTTGGTGCACATGCCTTCGCACATCTACATCAACACGGGTCGCTACAACGATGCCGTGACCTCCAATCAAGCTGCTATCGCGGCGGATGAAGCCTACTTTGCGAAGGTAGGCACTCCGGGTTTCTACAGCATCTATTACATCCACAACATTCACTTCCTTTCCTTCGGGGCGATGATGGAAGGGCGCGCAGAGATCGCGATCGACGCCACGCGTCACATGGAGGCGCAAGTGCCGGAAGATTTCCTGCGCAACTTCGTGAAGTTCGGCGATGGATTGATGCCGGCCAAGTTCCACGCTTTGATCCGATTCGGGCGCTGGCAGCAGATCCTGGAGGAACCGGCTTATCCAGAGTGGCGCAAGGTCAGTCGATCCGTGCGTAGTTATGCACGAGTGGTCGCTCTGGCGAACCTCATGCGCACGGAAGAAGCGCGCGCTGAACTTGCGCGCTTCGACATCCTGGCCGCCGAGGTCGATGATTCCTGGTTGGTCGGAACCAATCCTGCACCGGTCATTCTGGCGCTATCTCGGCAGATGGCCGAAGCCGAAGTGTTGTGGCGCGAAGGCCGTGCGAATGCAGCCTTTGCCTTGATGCGCGAAGCGGTCGCCGCAGAAGACCAGTTGGTCTACGACGAACCACCGGGGTGGATGTTGCCCGTGCGTCACGCATTAGGCGCGATCCTGCTGGCGGGAGGGGAAGCCGAAGAAGCTGTCGAGGTCTACCGCACCGACTTGGCGGACTGGCCCGAGAATGCTTGGTCCTTGCTCGGCCTGCAGCAGGCCCTCCAAGAACTCGGACGCGAGGACGAGGCCGAAGCACTCGCACATCGCGTCGCCAAGGCATGGGCACGGGCCGACGTCGAGCCGCCGGCCTCGTGCTATTGCGGCGTGATCGAGGAATAAACTCGATCGGGATGGCGATGGAGCTCAGCGCGCTTGAGATTCCTCCGTAACCAGAATCCTAGATGGGATAACATTCATTACCCCTCCCCTGGCTTGAACCCATCCCATCATGCCGACCTTGCGCACCTTACTCCTACCCGTCCTGCTTCTCGTTTCCGGTCCCTTGTTGGGCCAGCAACGCCCGACCTATCCCGAAGGTGTTCCCGTACCGCGTCACATGACTCCGGCGGAACAGGCTTGGGTCGATCAGAATCCATTAGGCGGGCGCATGGCTCTGGCCACACCTCCTCCAAGCGGCGATGTGCATTGCGCGGCCGAGTACGAGCCGATGGACGGCATCTTCATCGCATGGGAGGGGAGCAGTTCCTGGACCACCATCTTGTCGAAGATGGCTGCGGAGATCACCACGACCGGCAATGCCAATGTGTATTGCGCCGTCGACAGCAGCAGCGAAGCCAACTCGGCCTCGACCAAGATCGCAAGCTACGGCGCCAACATGGCACGGGTCGAGTTTCTCGTCGACACCACCGACAGCATTTGGATGCGCGACTATGGTCCGCGTTACATCTATCAAGGCGATGTTCGTGCGATCGTCGATCACACCTACAACCGTCCGCGTCCGCAGGACAACCTGTTCCCGACCTTCGCGGCGAGCTACTTCGGACACACGCGTTATGAACATGCCTTGTCGCATGGTGGAGGTAACTTCCATCTTGATGCGCTCGGTGGTGGTTATCTCACGCGGTTGATCAACAACGAGAATCCGAGTTACAGCGAGACCGAGATCGCGCAGATCTTCAAGGATTATCAGAACCTGGATATCACGCTGTTCACGCCGCTTCCGACCAGCGTCGATTCGACTCAGCATCTCGACATGTGGATGCAGGTCTACGACGACGACAAGGTCATGATCAGCGATTGGCCGGCGCAGTCTGGCAGTACGCAAGATGTCATTTGTGATGATGCTGCGATCGAGATGGCGGCCAAAGGATTCACCGTCACGCGTGTGCCTGCACGCACTCACTTCTTCACCCACTACACCTACACCAACGTAGTGATGTGCAACGACTTGGTGTTGATCCCGATGTACACCAACGGCACCATCCAGCAGTACAACTCCCAAGCCCTCGCCGCTTGGCAGGCTGCGTTGCCAGGAAAGACCATCGTGCAGATCGACGCGCAAAGTATCGTCACTGCTTCCGGTGTTCTGCACTGCATCGTGATGCATCAACCCGCGCACCGTGGGGGAGTGAACCCGACGGCCTATCTCAGCAACCCCAACGGCGGCGAGATCCTGCACCCGGGGGACCAGATCGATGTCGCATGGCTTTCCGATGACGACGTCGCGGCGACTGGCGCCTTCTTGGAGTTGTCGACCGACGGCGGTTCGACTTGGAGCAGTGTCGCGACCGGCCTCAACGCCACCGGCACGCATACTTGGACCGTGCCCGCCGTCCGCGTGCCCGATGCACGCATGCGCGTCACCGTGAATGATGCCGCAGCCAACACTGGCACCGACGTCAGCAACATTCCCTTCGCCATCGCCACTCCAAGTGAAGCCTCCTTCATCACCTATGGCGAAGGCAAGTCCGGCACCCTCGGCATTCCACAACTCACCCTCAGTGCCGATCCGGTCCTAGGCTCCAACATCAGCCTGCAGATCTCCAACGCGCTCCCCAACAGCACCGCCAAACTGCTGCGCGGTGGTGCCAAGGCCAGCACTCCCTTCGACGGGGCCCTCGCCCTCGTTGCTTACGATCGCATCCTTGACGTCGCCATCGACGCCAACGGCGACGGCAGCCTCACCGCCACCCTCCCCAGCTCCTCCGGCCTCATCGGCCGCCAATTCTTCTGGCAATGTTGGATCCCTAACGACCCCGCCGCCACGGGGCTTGGGTGGTCGTGCTCGCCGGGGCTTTTGACGCAGTTGGGTTTGTAATGCCGGCCCAGCCCTATCGGTAATGGCATTTGTCTGGCGGATAGTGGACATTAAGAGCCAGCTAACTGAGTAGGAGCATTTCCAGTTCTTGCTTCAGACTCTTCCATTGTGGAGAATGGGACTCTAGCTCCTTGTAGAAGTTGGCATTATGAAGCGGGTGCTGGATGTGGCAGATTTCGTGGTGAATTACGTAATCGATGTGCCGCGTTGCAGCCTGGATAAGATTCTCATTGAGGACGATCCTATGGGTTTTGGACGAATAGCTGCCCCAACGGCGTGTCATTTTCTTGACTACAAGGCTTGGCTTTCTCTGGTGCGGAATGGCCATGAAGCAAGCATCCAACCTGTTCGCGAACACGAGGTGGGCACGCTTCTTGTACCAAGCATCCAATAAGTCCTTGGTGCGCCCTTGTTCGCGCGGGGCGGCGGAATAGACCGTCAAGATCCCGTGCTGGAGTGATACGCGCTCCCGTTCCGAAGCCTTCCGTACCACGAGCTTGTACTGCCGACCTCGATACCGAAAGCTCTCACCACTCACATATCGCTTCTCTCGTTGCGGCCTGAACTGCGAGAAGTACCTCCTCTGCTTCAGGACCCAGCCACTCTTGCGGCGGAGGAACTCCTGGATACGGTCGCCTGTCGCTTCCACGGGGGCCTTCACCACGACTGTCTGGGAAGGCAGGACTGTTGCGGCCAGGGTCTTGCGCTCTTCTCTCACCAAGTGGAAAGGGAAGTCCACATTTCGGTAGGAGAACTGGCGCCTCTTCGCCCCAGCTACTAGCAGATCTTCGCTCATTGGCTGCGATTCTCCTTAGCCAAGTTCCAAACCATGGTAATCACGCCATCAATCTCATCGACTGCGAGAGGAATGCCATGTTCTTCCTTGGCTACATCGAAAAGGTAGTCCTCCAAGTCCGCACGCACCCGTCGCTGTACATCGACATTGCGGTGCCAATCGACAATCTTCTGGGCCTCGACCAAATCGACCATCGCAATCGTGAGTTCACACAACAACTCGGCGGAAAGGTCATGGGCTTCGAGCCTGGCTTCAAGATTGCGGAAGTACGGATGGAGCATCTTGCGCTCCCGGATTGCCGGAGGAATGTCATCGGCCTCATAGGCGCTGACATGGCTCTGTAGCTCCTTGGCCTGCTCCAACAAGGCACGCAAGTCTTCCTCGCGGGCCGCCCTCAACTCCTCGATGAGCTCCTGAATCTTGCGGCTGAATCGACTGTAGAACTCAGGGTCCTTGTGGAAATTCTCCTTGATTGTGCGCTTGGTCTGGGCGGCGATCGCTTCCGCCTTGGACTTCTCGCTCAGTCCGCGTTCCGAACTCGCGATGTAGGCATTGAAATCCAAGGCATCGCTGACCAGTAAGGGCTTGGCCAGTTCCAGGACTTCCTCCGCCGTGACGACCTGGTCCAAGACCCGTCGCAGTTGATCCACGTACTTCGAGAAGTCGACTTCCTCGGCATGCTTGGCCCTGTGGATCTTCTTCAGCTCCACGAACTTCTTCATGTCCAGTTGGTAACGCCGCAGCTTCTCCGCGCCGAATCGCTGCGGGAAGTCACAAAGCATCTGGCAACCGGCCAACTGCTTCACGAAATCGTTGACTAGCTCGTGGAAATGCTCGCTGGTCTCAAAGTCTCCCTCCAAGATGCGGATATATTCCTCCGTATCCTGATGGCTCTTGACCGAGTTGAAGATCGCGTGGAGGTCTTGATAGACCTTTTCCAGCTCCGCGATCTTGTCGTCGGGGTTCAGCAGTGCCCGCTCGATATCCTCCGGATCATAGTTGGAGAACAGCTCCATGGCGTCGCGGAGGTTCTTCGCGTTCTTGGAGTAATCGATGATGAAGCCGTTCGCCTTGGCTTCGCGCCCCTCATCGCCATCGAAGAGGCGGTTCACCCTCGCGACGGCCTGCAGCAGATTGTGGTCGCTGAGCTGCTTGGCCAGGTACAGGAAGGTGTTCCGGGGAGCATCGAAGCCCGTCAAGAGCTTGTCCACCACGATCAGCATGCGCACGCCTTCGGGGTTCTCCTTGAAGTCCCGAATCAGGTTCTTCTCCCGTAATTCCAGGGAAGTCCCATGCTTGTGCTTCTCGGTCTTCAGCCACTCCGCCACGACTTTCTTATGCTCCGGGAGACGGTCGTCTTCTTCCTTGTCCGCCGTATCGGAGATGATCACCTCTGCCTGTGCGCCACCCAGCAGCTCGAAGGCCTTGTGGAACATCACAGCAGCGTATTTGGAGGGCGCGACCACCTGGGCTTTGAGCCCGGTGTCCTTGAATGGGCGATAGTGGTCGAGGATGTCGAGGGCGATCGTTTCGATGCGTTGGGAAGTCTCTTCGATGATCTTTGACGATCCGAATTTCTTCTGCAGGTCCTTCTTCTCCTCCTCGCTCAGATCCCGCGTCACCTGGTCCCACAGTCGATCCAGGCGGTCTTTCTGGACCTCCAGTTCCGCGAACCGGGGTTGATAGACCAGCGGTAGCACCACGCCATCCTCCTCAGCCTCCGAGATGGTGTAAGCATCGATGAAACCGCCGAACTTCTGCGCGCTGGACTTCTCGCGCTTCATGAGAGGGGTGCCGGTGAAACCGATCTGACAAGCCTTGGGCAGGATGATGTTCAACTCGATATTCGCCTTGCCGGCTTGCGAGCGGTGGGCTTCGTCGATCAGGATGAACACGTTCGGATCCTCATCGACAAAATCCCGGTGCGCCTTGGATGCTTCGAACTTATGGATCAGCGTGGTGATGACGCGTTGATCCTTGTCCTTGATCAGCTTCAGGAGCTGTTTCGCGTTTCGCGTGCGCACGACCTCCTTCTTGACATTGCAGGCCGCGAAGGTGTCACTGATCTGCTTGTCGAGATCCTTTCGGTCCGTCACCACCACCACTCGCGGCAGGACGATCTCAGAATCCTCGATCAGGCACTTGACCAGCATCACCATGGTCAGGCTTTTGCCAGAACCCTGTGTGTGCCAGATCAGCCCGCCCTGGCGCTTGCCATTCTGGTCGAGGTTCTTCAGCCGCTTGAGAGCCTTCTTGATGCCGAAGTACTGCTGGTAGCGGGCGACCTTCTTGACGTTGTTGTCGTACAGGATGAAGTTCCGGACAAGGTCTAGGAGCCGGTCCGGGCGCAACAGGCTGTGAATGCCACGATCCTGCTCAGTGACGGCTCGATCGGCAGGCTGTGTGAAATCACCGCGGAACAGGTCCTTCGCTACTGCAGCGACGACATCTTCGGCCACAGGGCGATTCATGACCTCAGACACTTCCGCGTCGTACTGTTGCTGGTCCCTGTCTTTCTCCTTCCAGTGGGTATAGAACCTCGACGGCGTGAGCAGCGTGCCATACTTCAGTTCGCGCACGTTGGTGGCGACGAGGATCTGTGGGAAGAGGAAGAACTTCGGTGTCTCGCCATGGCCTTGATTGCGCACCATCTGCGAGACCGCCTCTTCCACATGCACCGACTCCTTCTTGTTCTCGATGACGGCGAAAGGAAAACCGTTGACGAACAGCACGATATCCGGGCGGCGGTCCTGGCCTTCGGAAAGCTCATACTCCGCGCAGACATGAAAGCTGTTGTTTCTCGGCTCGGCGAAATCGATGAACTTCAGCTGCGGCGAGACGCGACGCCCGTCGACGATCTCCGCCACGGCCTTACCAGCCAGCAGCAACGAGAAGATCTCTTCCGATGCCCGATAGACGCCGCTGCCCATGTCGACCTGATTCTCGGCATCGAAGATGGCATCGCGAATGCTCTTGTCGGAGATGTTGTGCCCGTTGATCTGGCGCAACGCCGTGAAGGCGATCTCGCGCAGGACATACTGCGCATTGCTGTCGCGTAGTTCTTGCACACTTGCACGTGGCAGGTAGGTGTATCCCAGGTTGACAAGCTGCAGCAGAGCGGGTGCCTGGCTTGCCGACGCCTCGTCGAAGTCGGGGAGCTTCTGCTCGTCACGCATTGCTTCCACCTCCTTCGGTTGTGTTCTCGGGCAAGAACTGCGGCAGTCGCATAGCTCCGGTTACGAGGTTGTTCAGGAGGTAGCGCTTTTGTGATCGCAAATCCGTCAGCTTTTGTGCTAGCAGGTCAATTTCGTAGCTAGCCGCTGAGATCACATCCGATATTGCCTTTTGCTCCCTTGGGTTGGGTAGGAGAATGCCAAGGCTTCGAATGTCGGCACCGCTGACAGCAGAAAAGGTGCTCCCCTGTTCAAGCCTGCGCCATTCGGCCCTGTTGAAGTCCAAGAAATGAAACAAAAACAATCTGTTGACCGACTTTGGTTGCATGGAGCAAACCCCGCGGCCAATACATGCTTCCATTGTTGCCATTGCGACTTCGCCAACTGGTGCCCGTACAGTGAGTATTAGGTCTCCTGGAGAACACCACTTTCTGGGTTGTGTGGTCCATACCCGTGGAAAGATTAAGCCACTGACTAGATCCTGATTCCCCTGTAGCAGTGGATATCCTTGCTTGGCTTGGTTGTAAGAAGAAGAAGGTGGCGATTGGCCCATCGAAATGTCTGTTATTGACCCAAGCGTCTTCTTCGCCCATTCTGATGAGAAGCCCGATAGCCGGGTCTTTCCCGTAAGTAATCGCTGCATCAACCCTCTCTTCACCGCCCTCTTCTTCTCAATCTTCTCCTCGTACAGTCGAATCGCCTCATCCCAGCACCCAAGGACATTGGTGATGGCTTGCTGCTCATCCCTAGGAGGCATGGAGACGGGAAAAGCGCGGATTGCTCCTAACCCAAGGCCAGATTTTGCTCCTTGATCGGTAATCTTCCGGAAGTGCTTCTGAGAAGTTGCCGAGGAGAGTTGGTATGCCAAGAATTCACTACAGACCCGTGAATCGGAGACCCTGAGTAATGCAATATGCTGACTAACATAGGCACCGGACTCGCCGCAATCATCACGATAGTACGCCACCATCCCAAGGTCCGCTGTGATTGAGACCAAAATGTCTCCATGCTGAAGGCGGGTCCTCCTACCTTCTGTGCAAGAAATCGGCAATTGGACGTAACAGCAATCCTCAAGGACGAGTTCAATAGAATCCCTCGATAGGTTGCCGATTCGAAGAAAGGAATCGCCTTGCTCAGAGTAATAGCGGGCCCAACCCCTAGATCCGCTAGTGAGGAAATGGTCAAGCTGTCCAATGCTGGCCTGCTGCCAGGCTCTTAGATTAGCTTTGGGTATTCCACAGCCAGTTGCCATTATCCTATTCGACGCTCTTGTCGCCATCGTCTTCGCGAGGTCCGGGGTAGGTTAAGGCTGGGGAAAACCCCAATATTTGTCCAATCTGATCCACAACTTGGCCGGCCAAGGTGTCGCTTTGTTCTTCGGCGATGCTACGAAGCGTCGAGGCCACCTTCTGACTAGGGGTGCCGAGCACCTGAATGTGTTTAATGCCAGTTAGCAACCTATCTTGGTCTGGGTTCTGAAGAAGTTCGATTCGGATTCTCTCTTGCAGCAGTTCCTGTGAGTACAAAAATACCAGTCCCTATTATGCAGCCTATACCGAGCATAA
>JBMYYH010000018.1:0-39852 GCA_049609225.1 Planctomycetota bacterium
GAAGGGATTACCGAGCTGCAAGTTGAGCGGCACCACTTCCTCGGCCCCCATCTGACGCACCAGCAAGGGATGCTTGGCATCGAACAAACGCAGGCCGCGGGCGGCATCGACTTCGGCAGCGAACTCGGCCTCGACCTTGCCTGCCCAAGCGGCACTTGCCAGGGCCAAGTCAACCCGACTCAAGCTGTCTTGAATCAACACCAACTCCGGCTCGGCGCGCAACACATCCACGCACAGATTGCGCAGGACCTGATCCACGATGCGTCGTTCGCGGAACTGTGCTTCGGCGATGCGATTGGACAACTCCAAGATCGCCGTCGGTTCCACGAACAAGGTATCGCCACTTTGCGAACGATCGTGAATTACTCCGCCCTGACGATTCACCTGCGTGGCCCGCACCGCCAACAACAAACGCTCCCCACGCTTCACCGGCTGACGTTGCCGCAACATGCCCTTTTGGAACATGCCTTCAGCAATCTCCTCCAGACGCTGGCTACGCTTCTTCTCCAGCTTGCGGATCTGCTTGCGCACTTCCGGCAGGGCCGGATCGGCCTCATCATGGACCTTGCCGCGGGCATCGATCGCGGTGCGAATCTTCGCGCGCAATGGATCCAGATAGGGAGCCTCGAGGATGACGGCCCCCAACTGCGGATAGTGCGGATGGCGGTCGGCCCAGCGGCGCAACTCGCCGATGCGTTCGACCGTTTCAGCCACACCGATCAGCTCCAATCCATCCAGCACTCGCTGACGCGCGGCCCCCGCCAAACCGACCACATCGGTGCAACGGGCTAAAGAAGGCGTTTCCTCGGCGTGCGCTGCGGCAAGAGCCTCGATGCCACGCGGACGTCGGGCGCTGCCGGCTGCGGGATCGGTTTCCTGGAGCAGATCCAAAACCGCGCGTTTGCCGCCGATGGTCGACGCCGATTCGGCAATCCAGGTCAGAACCTCCTCACACTCGAGGGCATCGAGGGCGTCAGCGACCGCTGGGTCGAGGTTTTCAGAAGAGGTTGGGTCGGAGGACATGAAAGCCGGGGGCTTGGCCCCTAGAATGGCGCATGATGGAGACTTCCTTGATGGGCGACAAGACTGCTATCTGCAACACGATTCTAGACGCGATCGGGGGTTCCCCGATGGTGCGTCTGCCACGCGATTTTGACCCCGAGGTGAAGTGCGAGGTCCTGCTGAAAGTGGATTACCTCAACCCCGGCGGTTCGATGAAGGATCGCATCGCCCTGCACATGGTGCGCGAGGCCGAGAAACGCGGCGACTTGAAGCCCGGCGGGCGCATCGTCGAATGCAGTTCGGGCAACACCGGCGCCGGCTTGTGCGTGGTGGCGGCCGCTTTGGGCTACGACATCACCATCGTGATCCCCGACAAGATGAGCCCCGAGAAGATTGGCGCGCTCAAGGCTTTGGGCGCCGATGTGGTAGTCACGCCGTGCAATGTCGATATCGAGGATCCGATGCACTACACCAAGGTCGCCGGACGCATCGCTTCCGAAACTCCAGGTGCCTGGTGGCCGGATCAGTATCACAACCGCGATAACACCGATGCGCACTACTACTCCACCGCGCCGGAGATTTGGGCGCAGTGTGGTGGCAAGTTGGATGTGTTCGTGGCCGGTGCGGGCACGGGCGGTACCGTCAGTGGAATCGGGCGTTATCTCAAGGAACAGGATCCTTCGGTGCAGGTGGTCGGCGTCGATCCTCCGGGTTCGATCCTGGCGCATTACTGGAAGACTGGCGAGATCTGCGAGTCGGGTCCCTATGCGGTCGAAGGTGTGGGCGAAGAAGAAGTCCCCAAGGCCTGGGATCCCAAGCTGATCGACGACTACAAGGTCGTGCCGGATGCCGAGAGTTTCGCCATGGCGCGCAAGTTGGCCTCCGAGACCGGCATCTTCGCCGGTGGTTCGGGTGGCATGAACCTGGTGGCGGTCTTGGAGGTCGCACGTGGGTTACCAGCCGATGCTCGCGTGGTCACGATCATGCCGGATTACGGCAAGGCTTATCTGACCAAGGTGTATTCGGAAGACTGGCTGCGCGATTGCGGCTATCTGCCGAAGGTCGATGCAGCTTCCGCCACCGTTGCGGAGTTGGTGCATGAGAAGAACCGCGCCCGCGTCTACGGCGACGAGACTCTGGCATGGGCCGTGCGTCAAGCGGGCGAACGTGGGGTACGTCCCCTAGCGATCGTGTCGCGCGATGGCGACGCCCTGATGGGTGTGTTGGATGAAGACGCGGTCTTGAAGGTGCAATGCAAAGGTGCAGACCTCGATGCATTGAAGGCTGGTGACTTCGTCATGGATGCTCCGCAGGTCTTGCAGTTGGATCAGCCTTGGAAGGCTGCAGTCGATGCACTCGCCGATCGCGAAGCCGCGTTGGTAGCCATGGAAGATGGCGGCTACACCACCTTCAGCCGTCAAGACCTGATGCAGGGCTTGAAGCGGTTGGGGTTTTAGGGCTCAGGCCCATGCGCCACCACACCCTCCACCTCCCCACGCCTGGTCGGGGTACCTACGACATCACCGGGGAGGTGGCGGAGGTCGTGGCGCAGTCCGGTGTGGACACAGGGCTGGCGCATGTCTTCGTGCATCACACCAGTGCGTCGCTGATCCTGTGCGAGAATGCGGATCCGACGGTGCGCGATGATTTAGAGCATTGGCTTGCTCGGGCCGTCCCGGATGGGGACCGGCTCTTTCGCCATGTCGATGAAGGCCCCGACGATATGCCGGCACATGTTCGCAGTGCACTGACGACCACCAGCCTTTCTATTCCGGTTGTGGATGGACGCCTGCAACTCGGCACTTGGCAGGGACTGTATCTCTACGAACACCGCATCGCCCCACACCGACGCAAGGTGACGGTGACGGTGGTTTCCTAGAAGACGATCTCAAGCGGTAGCGCTACGGAACTGATTTCAGGCTTGGAAGTAGAGTTGCCTGCTATCGCTGCCATCCAGTAGGTGTGCCCTGCGAAAGCATAATGCGAACCGCTTGGAAATAGGAAGGTAGCGGTGGCACGACCGAAGCCATCCAAGGTGCCTTGCATGTTGGCCGTTACGGGGAATGGATATTCACCACGCAAACTCTTCCAAGCCATGGCCCGCATTTCGATTGGAAGCGCCACACCGAAGACTTGCGGTTGGTAGACATGCGAAGAGAACAGGATTGCATATTCCTTTCCAGACCATGCGAAGCCAAAATCCACTTCTAGGTCTACGATCGCTCCTTGGGAGGCCGAGACGATTGAATTCGTAGCCTTCAGGTGAGACGCATACTGATAGAAGTGAGAACTGGGGAAATGATATTCGTCTCCAGCATCGCCGATCATGATGTCTATTTGTGGTCCGCCCGAGAACCGCCCAACGCCAAGGGAGTTCCCAAGCCATCTTTCCACAGGACCACTGTTCCACAATTCCATGCCGGTTGCGCCGCTATGCAATGCAAACCAACCGTACCTAGTGCCGCCGTGGCTTTGCTCAAAACCGGGATCCGAAATCAGAATATCTTCGATCCCATCGCCATCCTGATCACCCGCGTTTTCCATAAGTCTCACAGTTTCCAGACGGCCTAGCTCTTCAGGTTCGGAAGGCCTCCCGTAGAACTTTTGAATCCTGCTGCCATCAGCGCCACTCACGCTCCACAACCCGCTTTTAGAGTCAACACCATCAAAAACCACGTAGTAATCCGGCACTCCGTCTTGGTTGAGATCGACTGTCCCAATAGCGGTCCTATGGCCACTGGTGGTGTGCATCCGCAGCACATCACCGGTCCTTCCAGAAATGATCCGCATTAAACCGCCTGCAGCTGGAAGGTCAAAGAAAAGACTGTAGTCCGTGCAGCCGTCTCCATCGATGTCACCCAGTAAGTGCCTTTGGATTTCCAACCCCGGAGCAGAATGGAACCGCAGTAGGAGCCCATCCGCTCCCGAGAACAACAAAGCCTTGCCTAATTCACTGGCGTAATCCTGCACGAGGTAATCCTCGATGCCATCGCCATTCGTATCACCGACTCGACTGCCGAACTCAGGTCCATCCACCTCCTGGAACCCACCGGGGTGCGAGCGGATCAGGGAACCATCCACGCCGGAATGGACTCGAAAGAAACCCTGGGATGACCAACTTGGCCCGAGACTGTGGCCCATCAAAAAATCAGGAATGGAATCTCCGTCTATGTCACCTAGAGCGGTGGTCCAAAAGGTCACGCCTGTGCCATCGGGCATTTCCGGTCCTTCGTCAACTTCATAGAGGTCCACCGGACTTTCGCCCACCTGATGGTTGCCGGAAACGAGGAAGTTTCGCGACAGGTAGTCATCGAAACCGTCGCCGTTGACGTCGCCCAGAACATCGTGACTCTTCGTGCTCGTGGCTCCAATGTGGAAACGTTCCATCGTGCCCCCGGACTGAGCGGTAATGGGTACTGCCAGGAGAGTCAGCATGGTTAAAGTTTGAAAATACATCTTCGCTGGAGATGGTTGAAATCGAAAAATGGATGCCGTTCAACGGCTAGAAATCGAACAGGATCGGCAAGGCGACGGAGCTCGCTTCGGGCAGTTGCCCAGCCGTCATCGCAACGGCTGAGAACCAATAGGTCTCACCAAGGATACCCCATGCGTAGCCTGGGGCGATAAGAAACGTCGCCTGCCCTTGGCCCAATCCGTCGAGGGTGCCGTGCAGGCCAAAATGCGAGGTGAATGGATAGACACCTAGGGCAGAGGCCTCCAATCGGCTGCCGCGACTCAAGGGAATGGGCACCCCGCGCACGAAAGGATTGCTGATGCGCCCAGACATGAGGATCATGTAATCCTTGTTGGCATGGGTCGCTCCAAAGTCGAGGGTGAAGGTAGCGATGTCGCCGTTCAAGGTGGAAACCTCGTGTTTATCCACGAGAAGGTGACTTTGATAATCCCAGGTCTCGACCCAGGGACCTGCATCATCGGCCTGAAGACCGGTCATGAGGATTTCGGCCTTTCCATCGCCATCGAAATCCCCCGCTTCTGCGGTCAGGCCGAAGGTTGAAGATGTCATGGAGCGTGGTCCACGATGGACCCACAAGGGACGTCCGGTCGCGCCAGAATGAAGGTAGACCCAACCGTAGCTCAGGAAACCGAGATGACGCAGCACCGTGGTCGCGACCAAGATATCCGGGTGTCCATCACCGTCGACGTCGCCCGCTGCAGAACTCAACATGCCGCGTTGCTGAACGTTGGTGAAGAACCCATTGGCATAGACCAGGGGCATCATGGGCGATCCATCCAGGCCAGAATAGACCCAGAGACCATCCCTTTCCCCACTGAAGGGAAATCCATGGTGTAGCAGGAAATCGGCATAGCCATCTTGGTTCACATCGCCCGTGCGACTTCCACGGCCGAGTTCTCGATCCCGCGGGTGCGTATTGTCGTAGGTGTAAAGTGCAGCGCCGGTGGCACCCGAAATCACCATGGCCTCATGGGAATATGGCTGGCCGGGGGTGAGAACGCGCTTCACCAACATGAGGTAGTCGCCAAAACCATCTTGGTCGACATCGCCAAGCCCTTCCAGGCCATCGGCAAAGTACCAATAGTTTCTATCGCGGTGCATACGGATACTCGTTCCGGTTGCTCCAGAAACCACATGAATGGTGGCATCACCACGCACTGGGTAGCCCTCCTCCATCGTGAGGTAATCTTCGAAACCATCCCCATCCACATCGCCCGCATTCGAAACGACCTGGCCGAAACGACGATCGCTGGAGAAGGCCGCATCTCTGCGGATCAAGCTGCCGTCGGCACCGGAATAGAGGTAACAAGCACCATCTGCGGTCAGGGCTCCTTCGGTTGGAGCTCCAACCACGAAATCGCGGATGCCATCGCCATCGAGGTCGTTTAGGGCTACGGACATGATGCCGAAACCACTCCCGAGGACCGGTGGCGTGAGGCTGTAGAGCGGCGATCCATCCAAACCGGAGCGCACCCATACCCCTTCATCGGTTAAGGAAGTGATCCAGTCATCGATGCCATCACCATTGGTGTCATCGAGGACTTCACACTGCTCCGCCGAAAGCTTGGCGAATGAGGTCGCCCAAAGTTCGGAAGCGGAACCACCCTCTTGCGCGATGGCGGCAGGCGACAGGGAAAGGGCAAAAAGGAGGATCTGGTTGCGTGGTAGGGACATAACCATTGGTGCAGGAAATCCAGGGTGAAAAATGCACCTTAGCACCTCAGCCATGCCGCCATCCAGGAAATCAATGCGCGGCCTTGTACCAACGCCCACCCACCATCGTGCCCTGCACTCCTTTCAAGGCCTGTGCATCCAGCAAGGGATTGGCATCGAGCACGACGAGATCGGCAACCGCATCCACGGCGACGGTTCCCCACTGCCCTTCCGCGTGAAGCGATGCCGCTGCGTTGCTCGTTATAGCCTGCAGGATGGCTTGCGGTGAAAGCCCGGCTTCGACGTAGAGGGCGACCTCTTCATGGATGCTGTATCCGGGCACCACATAATCCCCATCACTCGCACTGAGTAACAGCGGCAACTCTTGGCGCCCCATTTCCCCGAGTAAAGTCAGCATGCGCTTGCGATAGGACTGCAACCTTTCCCGACGCGGCAGTTCCTCTTCATCCCCCCACCACCGACGCCATGCTTCCCGTTGTGCTGGCGCCACCTGTTCGATGCCAGGAAGGGCCTCCAACCGTTCCAAGTCATAGTTGCCGCCCTGCACCGCGACCCAATGGATCGTTGGGCAGTGATACCGCCCCACTTCCTTCTCGCGACGCACCAAGGAAACCAACTCCTCCTCTGCATAATCCTCCGACAAGGTGAAGCCCTGAAAGTGCTCAATCCCCGATTGCCCTGCTTCCGCAGCCACCGTTAGCGAAATCCCTCGCGGCAGATGTCCGACGACCTCAAACCCAGCGTCCACGATCTTCGCAACCACTTCGCGATAGGCCTCTTCCTCAAATCCGCCCAGCATTTTGAAGAAGCCATGCTTCCTGCCGGCATTCCGCTGCAACACCGCATCCAATGCCTCCCCCTGCAGCTCTCCCTCACCCGACAACAATCCCAAGGGCAACATCAAGTGCGGTCCGACGACCTGCCCCATCTCGATGTGATGCGACCAATCGGACATCCCTTCTTCCAGCCGCATACAGCGCAGGCGCGTGATCCCATTCGCCACCATCATGCGCAAGTAATCCTCCGGCGGCACATCCAAGCCGGAGTTCCCGGGAAAGTGCGCATGCGCATCCACGAAACCTGGCGTGAGGAACTTGCCTTGCACTTCCAGGTCCACGAAACCTTGCGGCACCACCATCCGTTCCGCACTCCCCATTGCGACGATCTTGCCGCCTTCGATCAACAGGGTCTGATGTTGCAGCACATCCCCCGTTTCCGCGCGCACCACATGCACATCGGTCAAGGCATAGGGGCGCAGCGGCGTGGCGTCGGCCATGGGCTGCTGCAGAAGGGGCAAAACCAGGGGGAGTAGAAGCATGCCCCATGGGACATGATCGACTCCATCACTATTCCCCCAAAAATGAGACTATGTGAAGGCGGAACGAACTCAAGCCTCGAAGTTCAAAGCAACCGCAACGGAACTCACCGTAGGCGGCATACCTTGCGGCCCAGCGATCGCAGCAGCCCAGAAGGTGCGCCCCAGCAAGGTCGACGGCAAACCTGCCGGCAAGTGCAAGGAACCCGAAGCTCGGCCGACTTCATCCAACTGGCCCGATAAGCCCTGCGCAGCGCCTCTGGGATACTGCCCCTGATAAGTCGCAAGCACCATCGCATCCAAGGTCAATGGGATTGCGATGCCATAAGTGCTCGGCCCCACCCCGCTTTGCGAAACCAAAAGGCGGTAGCTCTCATGGCGATGGGCCGAGGTGAAATCGAACAAGAACTGGAAGCTACCGCCGGTGCTGATCGACAGACTGCGCGGCCCAACATTGAGATGGTTGCGGAAACCACAGGCGACCACATAGCCTTCGCCGTAGAGGCCTGCCTCCGGTGCGCCGACCAGGAAATCCTTGGTGCCATCGCCATTGACATCGGCTCCTCCAGCCATGGCTAGGCCCAACTCCACATCAATGGTGGCACCGGCGATGCGCAGCACTTCCTGCCAATTTCCGCCCGAGAACACGACGACGGCACCGGTATTCGGAAAACTCTCATTGGCGAAGGGCGCGGTCGCGGCGAACTCAGCGGCGCCATCCCCATCGAAGTCACTGCCGACGGCAAGCTGATACCCGAGGTGGTTGCCAGCAACGGCGCCATCGATGCGTTGCAGCAAAGAGCCGTCGGCGCCGGAGTGCACGAAGATGGAACCGGCGTTGGTGCCGATGGCTGGATCGGCGTCGGGCGAACCGAGGAGGAAGTCGGGAGTGGCATCGCCGTTGAGGTCGACGCCGCCGGCAACACTGTCGCCGAGTTTGCCATAGGCCTGGGTGCCGTCGAAGGTGTAGAGGATGGAGCCATCCATGCCCGAATGCACGGTGCACTGCCCGGCCTTATCCATACCAGCAATCATCACATCCGGTGCACCGACGAGGATGTCTGCATGACCGTCGCCGTTGACGTCGCCCGCGGTAGCTGTGGTGGTGCCGAACTCTCCACCTGGGAAACTGCCATCAAGACGCAGCAGCATCGAACCATCGGCTCCGGAATGCACGAACACCGAACCGGTGCGGAAGACGCCGCCTGGATCCGCATTGCGACTGCCGAGCAGGAAGTCTTCGACGCCATCTGCATTCACATCTCCAGCGCGGGCAAGCATGTCTCCGATCGAGGCCGGCATATCCCCATTGATCCGACGCAGCCGGGTTCCCGTAGCACCGGAATAGACGAAGACCGAACCCTGCAGGTCTAGGACGGGATCAAAGAATCCAGCACCCCCGATGAGCAGATCATCGACGCCATCTCCATCCAAGTCGTTGATGGCACAAACGGCACTGCCGAATGCCAAATCGTCTTCCTGACCATGCAGTGTGCGCAGCGTGTGGCCAGTGCGCCCGGAGTAGATTACGACCACACCATTCTCGGAGTATCCCTGAGTCGAGCGGCGCGGCACCCCCACCACTGGATCGGCAAAGCCGTCGCCATCGAAATCGGCAGCCGTCAGCGCGGAGCCGTAGCCGGAGTTGGCAAAGGACTCTTCGTAACGATCGATGGAACCATAGGATCCGCCGACCTGAAGGCTCAAAATGGCAAGAAGCATGGAGGTATCCAGCATACTCCTCAGTTGCCGCCCGGGACTTTAACCCTTCAAGAATTCTTCTTGAAACAGCCCATAGCCAATGGCGAGGGCGGCCATGATGCCCATCGCGATGATGGGAAAAGGAATCGGGAACTTCTTCTTCACCAAAGGCTCGAGGGAAAGAAGATCCTCCTGGATCAGATCATGCAGATCCAACAGGAGCAACTGGCCTTGGCTGCCATGAAGCTGCACGTCGACCGTGCCCGGTTGACTGCCCTTTTGCACTTCGACCGTGCACGCCGGATCTTCGATGATCCAACTTTTGCCCTTACGCTTGATCCGAAGCTTCATGAATTGCAACGCATCCCGGACCGCATCCTCAACCGCCGCCGGAGTGGTACCGAGCACCACGATGCGTTGGGTGAAAGACTCCAGGAAGAACTGTCCGAGGTAACCAACGATGGCGCCACCACCCAGGACTGCGGCATAGCCCCATGGATAGGCCGACACATCATCGACGGACTTGACCCAAAACAGGCTACCGATGGAGACGGCCCAGGAGCCGATCATCCAGGGAGCCCATAACCTGGGGTGCAACACAATCGGGTGATCGCAGCGACGCATCCGTCGGCGCATGACCGCACGCAGGAAACCTGGTAGGAATACCAGGCAGATCCAAAGACCGTTGAAGGCCAGGGGGATCATCGAGTCGGGCATGGCGTGGTTAAGGCAGGATGGTAAGTGGAACCGTGGCGGAGACCCGACGCACTTGAGAACCGCCTAACTCATAGTTCACCGCAGCGAACCAACGGGTGGTGCCGATCAAGCCGGCAGGTGCAAGCGGAGGCACAATGAACTTGGCTGTGGCATGGCCATCGACATCCAGGAAACCGGCACCATGGCGCATGCCCGGTGGATAACGCCTCGCGGCCGTCCTTTGGAAGGTTCGGTCTTGTACGAGATGGATAGCGAAGCCTTGGAAGGTCGAAACGCTATCGCCACTATTCGACATCAAGAGTCCATAGGGGTGGCCCGCGTCCTCCTCAGGAAAGTTCAACTTCAACAAGAGATGATCGCCAGTAGTCCGCGAAACCGTGGTGGAAGAGATCGACAAGAACGGACGGAAGCTAGCGCGCAAAACGCCACCCGCATTCACGCCTCCCACGGAATCAAGAAGCTGGGCGCCGATGAGGAACCCCTGCCAACTACCTTCTGGGTTGCGGGAACCTGCAATCGCCGAGCCCAACTTTCCGCCAGGTTGAATGCCGTGGTAAGCATGCAGGTAGGCACCATTGCTACCGGAATAGAGAAATGCTGAGCCTGCTTCGAAAATGCCACCAGGCGAGGCAGATGGAGCACCGACGGCAAAATCCGGGATTCCGTCATGGTTCAAATCACCGACGGCGGCAAGGCGCGAACCGAATTGAGTATCGGCCTCACCCATGTTGAGGTCGCCGAAGAGGACGGCGCCAGTGGCACCGGAGTAGACATCAACACCGCCAGTCAATTGGCCACTTCGATCTTGCACATCACTGCCGATAAGAATGTCGTTGTGCCCGTCGAGGTCGAGGTCACCGACTCCGGAAACTGCAGTGCCGAAATGCATCGAACTATATGGCCGGCTGAGGACATGAATGAGAAGACCGGTCGCGCCGGAATAGACCCGAACGGCACCGTATTGCCCTCCTTCATTGGGGATTCCCACCGCGACATCTCCGACACCATCCCCATCAACGTCTCCGAGACCGTCGACGACTGCCCCGAACAACCCCAGGCCAGAGGCCGGATGCAAACGGATGATCCGTGACTGGTCTACGCCGGAAAGCAAGAACGCGCCACCGGACATCACTCCACTGCGCCCGAACAGGAAGGGAGTGCCGGTAATGATGTCGCCGGTGCCGTCGCCGTCGACATCTCCTGCATTGGCCACGGACCAACCGAAACGAGCTGAATCCATGGGACTATCCAGGCGTTGGATCAGGGAACCATCGGCTCCAGAGAAGAAGTACAGCGAACCGGCTGCATCCGCCCCGCCTGAATCCCTTCCTGGAGCGCCGACAGCAAAATCGGGGAGGCCGTCTCCATCGAGATCGTCGAGGCCGGCTACGGACAGGCCGAACTGATCCGATCGTGCTTCACCCTCGACCCGAATCAATACAGTGCCATCGGACCCTGAAAGCACATAAGCTGCTCCCGAGCGCCATCCATTTCCCGTGGATTCATCGAAGGCACCCACCACGACATCCTGCACTCCATCGCCGTTCAAGTCGCGGATGGAATCCATGGCGCCACCGTAATGCGCCTCCCCCTCTTGGGAGATGGAGTAACGCTCCATGTGGCCGCCACCGACCTGGCCGGCAAGGGCTGTAAAGGAAAGGCAAAGAGAGGTGAAAAACAAGGCTGGATGACCGGTTGTAGTGAGGGAGCAGATGCTCGTAAAGCCAGTTGCCTCGGCCCAGACTAGCAGAGGCCGTCAACCTCAGGTCAGTTAGCCATCTGGCACCAAACGACATATGGGTCAGTGGCGCCTACAATATCCGCCATGTCCAACAGCGAACACGGATTCGGAACCCAGGCCGTTCATGCCGGCTGGCAAGCAGAAGAGAAGACCGGTGCCGTCATGCCGCCGATCTACATGACCAGCACCTATGTGCAGGATGCGCCAGGGCAGCCGCGCGAAGGCTTTGAGTATTCGCGCACCCAGAACATCACGCGTTTCGCGCTGCAGGATGCCCTCGCCGAGCTGGAGCATGGCGCTGCTGGCTTCACCTTCACTTCCGGCATGGCCGCGATTACGACGCTGCTGCTGATGCTGAAGCCGGGGGATCGCATCGTCGCTGGCGATGACCTTTATGGCGGCACCTACCGCTTGTTCACCAAGATCGGGGAGCGCTTCGGATTGGTTTTCGATTTCATCGACACCAGCGACCCGGCCAGCTTCGAGAACTTGCCTGCGGACACGCGCCTGCTTTATCTGGAGACCCCCAGCAACCCCTTGCTGAAGGTGGTCCCGCTACAGATCGCGATCGACGCCGCGCATAAGGTCGGCGCCGAAGTCTCGGTCGACAACACCTTCGCCACACCCGCGCTGCAGAAGCCGATCACCATGGGTGCGGACTATGTCATCCACTCCACCACCAAATACGTTGCCGGACATAGCGACGTCGTCGGTGGTGCACTCATCATTCGCGATGAAGCGCGCAAGGAAGATGTGTGGTTCCACCAGAACTCCGCGGGCACCGTCAATTCGCCATTCGACGCCTTCCTGACCCTTCGCGGGCTACGCACCTTGGATGTGCGCATGGAGCGTCACTGCAGCAATGCGATGCAAGTCGCGCAAATGCTAGAAGCGCATCCGAAAGTCACCAAGGTGCTCTACCCGGGTCTTCCGAGTCATCCGCAACATGAAGTCGCGATGGCGCAGATGTCTGCCGGTGGCGGCATGGTCTGCTTCGAGGTCGATGCCAGCGCAGCGGAAGCCGCGCAGTTGGTGCAGGACCTTAAGATCTTCGCCTTGGCGGAATCGCTGGGTGGTGTGGAATCCCTGGTGGAACTCCCCGCCCCGATGACGCACGCATCGATCCCACCCGAAGTACGCGCTGCCATCGGCATCACCGATGGTCTGGTTCGCCTTTCTGTCGGCATCGAGAGTGCCAGCGATCTGATCGCGGACCTCGAGCAGGCTCTGGCGAAACTCTAAGCCGCTTAGGCCAAAGGCGGTGGCGTCTGATCCGGGTTGGTGCTCTGTGGTGCACCACCCGCATCAGGTGCTTGATAGTTCGGGTCGCCTTCCTCGACGCGCTGACGCAGCACGTTACCGACCTTGAACTTCACCACACGCTTAGGAGGGACAGGGACCTTCTCCAAAGTCTTCGGGTTTTGCGCTAAACGACCCGGGCGATGCCGGACCTCGAACACGCCGAACTTGCGGAATTCCAAGCGGTTACCGCGCACCAGCTCGTGGGCGACCTCGTCGAGGAAGCGCTGAATGACATCGCGCACCAAGACCTTGGTCTGACCAGTGGAGTCGGAAATACGTTGCACGAGATCGCGCTTAGTGACTGTGTGGGTATCGGGTTCCATGCGTAAGTGGGCGTGGGACTATGCAGACGCCATTGACCTTACTCCTTTTAAGCTCAGGAGTTGGAGAGTTTCATCCGGGTTTTTCTAGGACCCGCTTAGGTTCAGCAGATATGTCGCTGGACCGACGTTGGTGGACGTCACCCTCATATGCGCCCCAAAGACGCCGGACTCAACCCTAAATCCTTTATTTTCCAGGACGTTACGCACTTCACCTAAAAGCACCCTCGCCTGATCTGGAGGCAGCGCAGTGGTGAAGGAGGGCCTATTGCCTTTTCTCAAATCCGCAGCAAGAGTGAACTGGGAAATGAGCAGGATACTGCCCTCTGCAGCGGCCAAGTCCAGATTGGTTTTGCCGTCGGCATCCTCGAAAATGCGCAACTTCGAGAGTCGGGTGGCCATGGTCTGGGCCACGGTGGAATCATCCCCCACCTCGCACCCGAGATAGATCAAGAATCCCTTCTCGATCGCGCCGACGACCTCTCCCTCCACCACCACGGAGGCTTGGTCGACTCGTTGGACGACTGCCTTCAGGATTCGGCCTCCGCGCCCAACCACAACTGCACTTGGGTCACGCGCATTAGGTTGCCTTGGCCCGAGGATTCGCTGACTTCCAGAAAGCGACGGAAGACTGGGATCGCATCCTCGTTGCGTCCGAGGTAATCCCGCAGTAACAATCCTTTGTTGAACAAGGCCTCTGGCAGCTCTGGATGCAACGCGAGGACTTCCTCAACCACCACCAAGGCTGCTTCCGGGTTATCCAGTTGCGCCAAGGCTGCAGCTTCCAACAGACGGCCTTCCCACATGTCGTCGGGTAAGGCGCGGGCCTCCAACAAGGCTTCCTGCGCATTCCCTGCGGAGAGATCCGCAACCGCCAAGGTGTAATCGGCGCGCAGAGAATCCTCATCAAAGGACCAGGGCTCCGTTTGGACCGCCGCACGTGCCAAATCCGGACGTGCATAGAGCGGCGCCAAGTCGGCCAGCATGCGCCAAGCCTCGGCCGAACCGGGATCCTTTCGCAGCAAGCCAATCAGCCGGTCCAAGACCTCCGGTTCACCAGCGCGCGCCTCCATCCAGATCCGCGCCACCCAAGCTTGGGTCAAATCGGGAGCTAAATCCACTGCTACACCCAGCAAGCGGTAGCGCTGTTCCGGATCCTCCTGCACCCGCGCCGCCAGGAAGGCATGCAATCCCGTGCGCTCTTCACGGAAGGCCGCATTCGCCCGACGTCGGACTAGGTTGATGGGATCCACCTCCAATTCGACATCCTGCAGATACATCGCCAGGCGGACATCCTCCGGGAACCGTTCGACTGCCGTACGCAGGGAAGCCAGGCCGCGGATGGGATCTTCCTGGACGCCTTGATAAGCCTCATCCAGCCGTTCCCATGCCGGACGTTCGCTCGCCCGCGCCGCTTCCACCGCTGGTAATGGCGGAAGGTCTGGTTCCTGAGCCAGCAGTCCGCAGGATGCGGTCAGCGCGAGGCAAGCAAGCAGGAAGGTTGGACGAGAAACCGGCACCCCATGAGCCTACAATCTCCGCATGCCATTTCTGCGCCGTCTGGGCCTCCTGGTCCTGCTTGTTTTCGGCTCTTGTGCGGCTCCAGATGCGGAAATCCATCTGGCTCCTCTGGTCTCCCGCCATACCGCGCCCCAATACCAGCACTTTGATGCGCTGGGTGGGATCCTGCGTTACCACCGCGAGGCCGATGACCGCATGTGGGCCCTCAGCCCGATCGCATGGCGCAAGACCTATGGCAGCGGTGATGTCGAAGCTTCCTTCCTCGGCGGCCTCGGCAAATATGAATTCGATCCGGATCGCCCGCGCACCTATGCCCGCCTGTTTCCGTTGTGGTCCTACCGCAGTGAAGTGCGGCCGGATGGCGTCACCGATACCGACTGGTCGATGCTGTTCTGGTTGCTCGCCGGTGGTTCCAGTTCCGATGATCGCGAGAACTACTTTTGGTTCTTCCCCTTCTTCGGAACCGGCAAGGACTTCCTCACCTATGACGAGTTCTCCTTCTTCCTGTTCCCGCTGTTCCTGAAGAACCACAAGGACGAGCGCACCAGCACGCATTGGCTGTGGCCGTTCTTCGGCAAGATCGAAGGCAGCGAAATCGGTTGGCATTTCTGGCCCTTCTACGGCACCAATGAAATCCCCGGGCGTTACCAACGCTCCTATGTCATGTGGCCCTTCTGGACCACCGCCAAGAACGATCTCAACAAGACCCATCCCAGTCACGCGTGGATGTTGTGGCCGTTCTATGGCAAGGCCCAGCAGGATGATTTCACTGCCACCACCTTGCTGTGGCCCTTCTTCGGTTGGTCCGATCGCCCCTCCACCGACTACAGTGCGTGGAGCTTCTGGCCCCTCCTGAAGTTCGAATCCGGCGGCAAGCAGGTCGACCGCAACCTGCAACGCATCCTGCCCTTCTGGCTCCACTACGAGGATCAGTACACCGAGTACTCCGTCTTCCTTTGGCCCTTCTTCTGGCACCGCCAAGACAACTTCAATGGCATGGAGCGCGACGGCCGCTATTTCGTGCCGTTCTTCTATTCGACTCGCACCACCCGCGACGACGGCACCATCGAGCGCAAGTTGCGCATCTGGCCCTTCTTTGGCTACGAAATGGAAGCCAACAAACTCGAGCTCTTGCGCGTACTCGACCTCGGCCTCCCGCGCGTGCTCGACCCCGAGCTGTTCGCGCGCAGTTTCGGCTTCCTCTACCAGTTGTGGATGGATCGCGCCCAGATGGAGCCAGACCCGATCGTGGTCCACGAAAAACGAGCCTTCTTGAATCTCTACCACGAAGCCGAAGCCGGCGGTCATAAGCGCTGGAGCCTGCCCATCATCGGCGGCAAATGGACAGAGCCCGACGGCACCGTGCATTCCTCTTACCTGTTCGGCTTGTTACGCTGGCGCAGCGGCGAGGATGGCGGTCTGGAAGTGCCGGCGTTCCCAGGACCCGGATGGCCTGATCTGCATCGCGTCGCAGTCGAGGAACAACGTCCATGAATCGGATCCAACGTACGGGAGCCGAACTGATCGCCCCACCGATCGAAGTCGCAGGATTCACCCTGGGCTTGGCCCTCGGCGTGCTCCGACGCTTCCTTTTGGTGCCGAAACGTCTGCGCAGCACTCTGGACCAGATGCACCTCACGGGCGTCAAGTCCCTGCTGGTGGTGCTGTTCGTCAACTTCTTCATCGGCATGATCCTGGCACTGCAACTCGGCTATGAGTTGGCGCGTTATGGACAGCAAGAAGCGGTCGGTTTCGCGGTCGCGATCTCGATGGTGCGCGAGATGGCGCCGGTGATGACCGCGGTAGTGTTGGCAGCCAGTGTCGCCAGTGCGATGGCCGCGGAACTCGGCACCATGAAGGTGCAGGAGGAGATCACGGCCTTGGATGTGATGTCGGTAGATGTCACCAGTTACCTGGTGCTGCCACGGGTCTTCGCCATGACCATCATGGCGCCGATCCTGACGTTGCTGGCCTCGGTGGTCGGCATCTTGGGTGGTGCTGTGATTGCACAGACCCAACTGGGGCTCGACTTTTCGGGCTACATGCGCAATGCGCTGGATTCCCTCACCGACACGAGCTTCTTCGGATTGCCTCGATCGGTCTACGCCTCCGTCATCAAAGCGATGATCTTCGGCTTCACCGTTTCGGTGTTGGGTTGCGCGAGTGGGCTGCAGGCACGTCATGGTGCCAGTGGCGTCGGTAACAGCACGCGTGCGGCAGTTCGCAATTCGATCATCCTGATCATCGTGCTCAACTTCTTCCTCGGCAAGCTCATCTACACATGATCGAGCTTCAAGATGTCCATAAGGCCTTCGGCACCCAAAAGGTGTTGCAAGGCGTGAACTTCGAGGTCAAGGAGGGTGAATCCCTCGTGATCATGGGGCCGAGTGGTTCGGGTAAGAGTGTGATCCTGAAACACTTGATTGGCCTATTGAGCCCCGATCGCGGCCATGTGCGGATCATGGGCAAGGATGTCAACACCCTCGACCGTGATGGGCTGCAGCAGTTACGTCGCGATATGGGGTATCTGTTTCAGCATTCGGCCTTGATCAACTGGTTGTCGGTGTACGAGAACATCGCCTTGCCCCTGCGCGAGACCACTTCGATGAAGGCGTCGGAGATCAAGGAGCAGGTCATGCATGTGTTGGGCTTGGTGCAGATGGAAGATGCGCACCACAAGCTGCCTGGCGAGATCTCGGGTGGCATGCAGAAACGCGTCGGATTAGCACGCGCCTTGGTGACCAAACCGTCGATCATCCTTTACGACGAGCCGGAAGCGGGCCTGGATCCCGAGATGTCGACCAGCGTCAGTCACATGATGCGGCGACTCAAGGAGGAGCATGGCATGACGTCGGTCACGGTCACGCACAGCGTCAACTGTGCCTTGACGGTCGCCGACACCCTGGCGGTGTTCGAGCACGGACGCTTCCTGATCTCTGGACCTCCTACCGAGGTCCTCAACTCGGACCACCAGCGGGTGCGCGAGTTCCTCGGCGCCCCGATCGATTGACATGGAAAATTCAGCACGCCGCGACTTCGTTCTTGGGCTCGTGTTCTTCGGAGCGATTGCTCTGTTGCTCTACTACACGATCGTCCTCACCGGCTTCAGCTTCTCGGACAAGGTCTACATGACCGCCTACTTCCCGAATGCCAATGGCTTGAAGGAAGGGGATTCCGTCCTTGTCGCTGGGCGTAAGACTGGAACGGTGCGCGAGGTCACCCTGCATGGCGATCGCCCGGAGGACCGCCGCATTGGCGTCCGCATGGAGTTCACCGAGGCCCCAACCCTGCACGATGGTTACTTCCTGCGCATCGCCGAATTCACGGTGCTGGGTGGTCGGGTGGTGCATATCGAGCCTGGCCCTTTCAGCGCTCCGAAGATCCCTGCAGGTGCTGAGCTGGTCGGCACCATCGAGGAATCGGCCCTGGCACAGCTCAACGACCTGATCGCCGAGAACGAAGAGGATGTCACCGCCATCATCACCAATCTCCGCACCACCACCGACGACATCGCCCAAGGTCGCGGCGTACTCGGCTCCCTCATTCACGATGAGGGCATGAAGCAGAACCTGGATAACGCTCTGCAAAACACTTCCGACCTGCTGGAAGACCTGCGGGCCGGCAAGGGCACCCTGGGGGCCCTGCTGACCGACAATGAAACCAAGGACCGCGTGTTGGCCATGGTCGACGACGCCGGCAATCTGGTCTCGGACCTGGCCTCCATCGCCCAAGGTGCCCGCAACGGAGAGGGCCTGCTTGGAGCCTTGCTCAACGACCCGGTCCTGCGCGAGGAAGCCACCAATCTGGTGCACAATCTCGACACCACCGCGGAGCGCCTCAATGCTGTCATCGAGGATGCTGTCGAGGGTAAGGGACTTCTTGGTACAATCATCGCCGACGAGGACGTGGCCGCCGATGCGAAAGCCTTCCTCGATGACCTTGCCGAAGTCACCCGCCGCCTGAAGGACGGGGAAGGCAGCCTCGGTCGTCTGCTCGCTGAGGAGCAGGCCTACGAGGAACTCCTGATGGCCCTGAAGTCCCTGAACGGTCAGCTGGAAGACGCGCGCGAAGCGCAACCGATCACCACCTTCACTCAGCTGCTGTTCGGCTCCTTCTGAGCCCACTCAGGCTCTCGCGAGCCATACTACCGATGGAACTCCGTAACATCGCCATCATCGCGCACGTCGATCATGGCAAGACCACTCTCGTGGATGGCCTCTTCCGTGAGGCTGGCACACTCGACCGCGGCCAGGCCGATTCCGACCGCATCATGGATAGCAACGATCTCGAAAGGGAACGGGGCATCACCATCCTGTCGAAGAACGCGGCGCTCGAATGGAAAGGCATTCGCGTCAATCTCGTGGACACTCCCGGGCACGCCGACTTCGGCGGTCAGGTCGAACGCGTGTTGTCGATGGCCGATGGTGTGTTGTTGGTGGTCGATGCCTTTGAAGGCGTGATGCCACAGACGCGCTTCGTGCTGCAGAAAGCCTTCGAGAACAAGCTGCGCCCTTTGGTCGTGGTCAACAAGATGGACCGTCAAGATGCCCGCGCCGATGAAGTGCTGGGCGAAGTCTTCGACTTGTTCGTGGAGCTCGGTGCCGAAGAGATGGCCTTGGATTTCCCGGTGGTCTACTGCTCCGCCCGCGACCGTTGGGCTAGCCTCGATGAGGAGGCCCGCGAAGGCGACATGAGCCCGATGTTGGATGCCATCCTCGAACACTTCCAGCCACCCGCCTTCGATGCGGATGGCCCGCTGCAGGTGCAGATCGGCACGCTCGACTGGAATGATTACGTCGGACGCATTGGTGTCGGGCGGGTCACGCGAGGCATCTTGCGTCAGGGTGATGAAGTGCGCTGGGTGACCAACGCCGGTGAGAAGAAACGCGGCCGCGTCAAGGAGCTGTACCGTTACTCGGGTATGGATCGCGTCGATGCAGAGTTCATCGAGGCTGGAGACATCGCTTGCGTCGCGGGTATGGATGGCCTGGGCTTGGGAGACACCTTGTGCGACATGGAAGTCGTCGATGCGTTGCCGCCGATCGAGATCGAGGCACCGACCATCGAGATGGAATTCCTGGTCAACGACTCCCCCTTCGCCGGCAAGGAGGGCACCTACGTGACCTCGCGTCAGGTGCAGGAGCGTTTGAACCGTGCCTCCATCATGGACCCGGCCTTGCGTCTGTCGCAGGGGCCGTCCGGTGGATATCTGGTCGCCGGCCGTGGTGTGCTGCACCTCGGCATCCTGATCGAGAACATGCGCCGTGAGGGTTATGAGTTTGCCGTCGGTTCGCCGCGCGTGCTGCTCAAGGAAGTCGACGGCAAGGTCCTCGAGCCGATCGAGGATGCGCGCGTCGACCTGCCGGAAGACACCATGGGCAAGGTCATCGAGTTCTTCGGCCGTCGCGGTGCCGAGATCTCCGACATGACCCGCCAAGGGGATCGCGCCAGCTTGTTCCTCAAGCTTCCGACGCGAGGCCTCATCGGTGCACGGACGCAAGTCCTCACTTTGACCCGTGGTGAAGGCGTATTGACCTCGATGATGGACGGCTATGCGCCGAAGACCCTCGAGATCGAGACGCGTCACAACGGCGTACTGGTGTCGTCGGATTCCGGTCAATCGACCGCCTACTCGCTGCGCAACCTGGAAGACCGCGGCGTGTTCTTCATCAACCCTGGCCAGCCGATCTACGAAGGCATGGTCGTGGGTGAGAACAACAAGGACAACGACATCGCGGTCAACGTCGTGCGCGCGAAGAAGATGACCAACGTGCGGTCGGCCAACAAGGAGATCGACGACAAGATCCGCGCACCGCGTCAGATGGGCCTCGAGCAATTCCTCGAGTACCTCGACACCGACGAACTGTTGGAGGTCACGCCGGATTCCTTGCGCCTGCGCAAGCGTCAGCTCAACGAGAAGGCGCGCCTACGTGCCTTGAAGGCTGCGGAAACGGTTCAGACCTCGTAGTTCTTCTCGAGGTAATCCTTCCACTGCTGTTCCAGCTGTTCCATGGGATCTCCACCGGAGATCTCGAACAGCTTGTCGGTGAGTTCCCGTAGCTTCAGCTGGAAGTCATCCTCATGCAGGATGGCTGGCAGGCCGCGTAACCACAGCTGCCCCTCCTTGCCGGTCTTGTCGGCGAGGTAGCTGTAGAAAGCCCACGACTTGGCGGTGTCTTCATTCTCGAAGTCGTATTGCTTCTTGGGAATGAGTTGGTGGATGGGCGTTCCAGCATGGAAAGCCACTCCTGCCATGACATCGCGCAAACCGCGCATCACCACGGTGGTGCTTTCCTCATCCTTCTTGGCCTTCTTCTTGCCACCCTTGGCGACCGTGTGGCCGGACTTGCGCGGCGGCGGCTTGAAGGCGATGCAGTTCACCGAGTTGCGGTTCAGGTAGTTGAACGAGAGGTAGTAGGCCAAGCCTTCCTCCAACCAATCCTGCGGTTGCCCCAGCATCTGATAATGATGCAAGGCGAGACGATGCCCGAGCTGATGCACCACGACCCCTTCCAGGTCCGACTGCTCATCCGTGAGCCAATAGGAGTGGTACAAGCCTTTCATCGTGCCCGAAGTGCCGCGGATGTTGAGCCGACGCTCGCGCTGCTGCCCGGTTCCCCAACTGCCGCCGAAGTAGTCCTCGTAGAACTTCTCATAGTGCATCTTCTGGTCGGTGCTGAAGAAGAATCCGATGAAGAGGTTGTCCGGCACGAAGTCCTTGTAGTCTTCGCCTAGATGCGGGTCGACGAACTGGGTGCGGAAGCCGTCGATGACGGTCTCGCCGAGTTCCAGCAGCCGGGTGACCTGGCCATCCTCGATGCCATTGTGATAGAGGATGCGGATGTGCTTACTTTCCTGGACCTTGAAGTCGAGGTCCTTACCACCCAATCGATGTGCGACTTCGGTCAACTTCGGGTCGGTATCGACCGTTTTGATCGAATTCATCGCGGTTTCCACCCGCGCCGACTTGGCTTCGGAAGCCAACTTCTTTTCACGTAGGAGGTCGCGCGCAAGCTTGTTCGCCGCCTTGATATAACCGGTTTGCTTCAACCACAATTGCATCAACTCGATCTCGCGCGTGAGTTGGTCATGGATGCCGAACCATGCAGCACTACCCTTCTCCGCTTCCTTGCGGTAGGCGCGTAGCTCCTCGATGCGATCCAAGCGCCGCTGATAGGCGATGCCAAGCGTATGGAAACTCTCATCACGCATGAAGGGGATTAGGCCTTCCATGCGGTCGCCGGAGATGCCGATGGTCAGCGACTTCTTCTTGGTGACATGCATGCCCTCATCATCGATCTTGTAGGCGAGATCGAGTGGGTCCGCTTGATTCTGCACGAAGAACTCGATGCGATCGTTCGGCTGCCAAGTGAAGTTGCCATTGGCGCCTTTCGACAGACCACCACGGATCTCCACCAGGACCACCTGACGCCCGTTCCACTCGAACAGGTTCTTCTTGTACCCCTTCGCGTATTTGGGGTCCTTGAACTCCAGCGCATAAACCTGCGCGGAAGCAGAGCCGGCCAGCAGCAGCAGGGTGATCAGTGGGAGGAGGTAACGCACCACCTCTGCAGCCTAGCAGAAGCCCTATTCCAGCCCATAGCGCGCCGCCATCCAGTCCTTCCACTGGGATTCGAGCAGCTGGGGAGCATTGCCTTTACCGAGGCCGAAGAGTGCAGTCATGCGCTGATACCAACCTTCGGTGTAGTTTCGCTCCTTGAGGGTCGGCGTGAGTTCGCGTAGCCAGGTGTGGCCGACGCTACCGGCGGCGCTGTCGAGATAGGCCATGAAGGCCCAAGCCTTGGCCACGTGTTGCACCTCGTAGGTGTAGAGCTGGAGTCCGAAGAGGTTTTGGAAGGCCGGACCATCCGCAAGCGCTGCCTTCGCGATTCGCGTTTCCATGCTCTCCTGGATGACCTGGCTGGCGTTGCTGCGTTCGAAGTTCGGGAACACCACGCAACTGCCGTTGGAGTGTCCGAGGTAACGCAAAGACAACTGATAACCGAGGCCTTCCTCGATCCAATCCTGCTTATCCTTCTCGACCCCATAAGCACGCTTGGCCAGGGCATGTCCAAGGCGGTGCAGCAACACGCCTTCGATATCGACCTGCTCATCCACGCGCCAATAACTGAGGTCGCGGTCTTCCGGATAGAAGTGGTTGCCACGGTTGCGGCCCTTGTCCGCATCGCCCATGTACTTGCCCCATTCGAGGCCGTAGTAATCGCCGAGCATCTTCTCTTGATGCATCCGTTCCTTGGTGCCGAGGAACAGCTCCAGGAAGATGCCTTCCCCTAATGGATCGGCAGCGCCTTCCGGTAAAGTTGGAGCGATGGCGCGGGCATGGAACTCGTCGATGACGCGTTCGCCCAGCTGCAACATACGTTCAATCGCGGCATCCTCGATACCCGTGTGATAAACGATGCGCAGGCGTTCACTTTCCTGGATTTGGAAGTTCAAACGCGGTCCACCCACGCGATGTCCCGCCTCTACCAACTTCTCCGATGGCTCCACCGTGCGGATCTTGTACGAAGCCTCGACCACCTTGCCCGTCTTATGGCCAAGGGCCTTATGCAGTTTCTTCAGTGGCTTCTCGAGATCATCCGCCGCCTTGCTGTATCCCGTCCGACGCAACCAGAACTGATAATCACGGATGGCCTGGACCAACTCGCGCTGCAATGCTGCCTTTCCTTCCGGATCGGCCTTGGCTTCCTTGATCGCATCCTCGAGGGCGTCGATCTTGGCGAGTTCGCGGGTGGCGACCTTGGCTAAGGTCACGAAACTCTCCTGTGGCAAGAACGGCAACAGCCCCTCCACCCGTTCCGACGACAGGGCCACCACCAACTTTTTCTTCTTCAGCTTGCGCCGACCTTCCTTATCGAGCACATAACCGATGTTGGTCGGGTCGCTCTGGTCCTGGACGTAGAAGGAAATCCGCTCCTCCTCTTCCCAGGTCGGCTCGCCTTCGGAGCCGTACTTCATGTCAGGGCCGACCTCTACGATCAGCACCGTCTTGCCATTCCAGTCGAAGAGCTGCTTCTTGAACGGCTTTTGGTACTTCTCATCCGAAAATTCCAGTGCATAGACCTGTGCCGAGGCACTGCCGCCGAGGATCAGGATTGCCGCAAAGAGTAAGAGGATGGGACGCATCTCCTTGGAAGGGTACCCTATAGGAAGGAAATCGTGCTGCGAAACCTCTTCTCTCCGCGCCTGATGGGACACCTGTTTGGGATCCCCATTCGGGTCGTGCCTGCCGTCTTCGTGCTGGTGGGCCTGGCCTTGCTCGCTTCCGGCGGTAACGGCAAGGCCAATCCAGTGGCGGTCCTGATCCTTTTGGCGCTCCTGGCGGTCGCCCTGCTGGGCCATGAACTTGCCCACGCACTCGTCGCGAAGCGCCTCGGTCTGCGGGTCATCGATATCACCATCTGGCCCCTGGGTGGCATGGCGCGCATGGAAGGCTTGGCGACTTCGCCCCAACATGAGGCGCTGGTCGCGGCGGCAGGTCCGGCGGCGAACATCGGCTTCGGCCTCATCCTATTGCTGGTCCCCGGCCCCATCGCTGCCGATGCCGCCTGGATCAACCTCGTGCTGGGACTCGGCAATCTCTTGCCCGCATTCCCGCTGGATGGCGGCCGCATCTTGCGTGCCTGGCTCGCGCGTCGTTCGCCATTGGTGGATGCCACCCGCGCCGCAAACCGCTTGGCCCAAGCCCTCGGCATCCTTGCCTTGATGTTCTGCTTCTATCACGAGGCCTTGCTGATCGGCATCATCCTCGGCATCTACCTTTGGTGGAGCGGCCAGATGGAGTACATCCAAGTCGTCTTGCGGGAAGGGCGACACCCGAGCCTGACGACCTCCGAAGTGTGGCGTCGCGCTTGTTATCCTTGGTTCTCGCGAGGCGGCCCTGAGCCAAGTGCCGACCCCACCCAGGAAGACCTCGAAAGCTTCCGCGGCAGCCTCGACGAGTTCTTCCACGACCGCGATTCCAAATGATTCCCCTCCTTCTTCTCGCCACCCTCCCACTTTTTCAGGAGCCCGATGACCAGCCGGCACGCCTCAAGCCATTGGTCCCTGCGCCCGAAGGTTTCGATTCCAAGCCGAAGCAGGTGATTCCGCCGAAGGGTCCGCAGATCGAGAAACCGGCGCCGGCAGACGTCAAACCGGTGCAGATGCCGATGGCCCAGGAAGGTATGGCATTCGCGGAAGGGCCTATGGGAGCGCGCGCGCTGACCGATGGACGGCCGCTGCCGTTCGCAAAGGATCGTCCACTCCTGCGAGTCGATGGCGTCGAGATTACGGCCCAGGAGCTCAACGACCTGGTCGCCTACTATCGCACCTTCCGTTCCAGCTCGGATGATTTGATGCTGCAACAGGCGGTCAAGGCACTGCTGCCGATGAAGGTGATGGCTGCGCGCTTCTCGCTGCAGCTACCCGACATGCTCCAGAATTGCGAGGAAGCTCGTACCCAAGCTGCCGTCGGTGTGCCCTTTGAAGAAGTGGTGACCAATTTCTCTGCGGACACCGAAGCTCCAACCCCGGATGGGCGTTACACCTTTGGGCGGGAAGTCGCGGTGCAACCCTTCGATCGGTATGGCTTCATCACGCCTGCCGGATCGCTGAGCCCAAGTTTCCTCACCGTCTACGGCTATCACTTCCTAGAAGTGATCTCTTATGACCTCGGCGACAAGCCGGTCGATGACCAAACCACCGTGCGTCACGTGTTGGTGATGTTCCCGGAGATGGTCACCCTAGAGAAGAAGGGCGAAGACGTGCGCAAGTGGATCAAGGCACGGGTCAAGGAAGCCAAGATCGAGGTCTTGGAACCAGGCATGGAGAACCTGGTCCCGGCAGCGAACCGTAAGCAGGTCCTCTAAAGAACCTGTTTCACGAATCGGAGCGCTTAGGCTTCGGTTTCGGGTGGCGTCAGGCGAACCAGAGGCTGGTTGGCTTCCACGCTTTGGCCGGCTTCGACCAGCACTTCCGCGACCACGCCGCCGTGCTGACACGCGACCTCGTTCTGCATCTTCATGGCCTCGAGGATGGCCACGGGGGCGCCTGGCTCCAACAGTTGCCCGACTTCGGCATCGACCGAGATGAGGACACCGGGCATCGAGGCCTTGATGACTTCCGCCTTGGGACCACCACGACCGGCGACGTCGCCCGCAGCCTTTTCACGCTCATCCATGGCGACGACGGTGTGGGTCTCGCCGGCGATGTTGACGCGTAGATGCTGCTGATCCGCCTCCTCGATCGAGGCCGCAAAACTGCGTCCATCGAGGATGGCCGTGTACTGACCAAGGCGATCGACATCATTGAAGTCGGCCTGGATCTCGCGGCCGTCGATGCACACCACGCAGTGACCACCGACGCAATCCTTGACCTCGAGTTCAAACTCGCGACCACTGTCCACTTTGAGGAAGTACTTCATTAGATGCTCCTCCCATGCTGTTCGCGACGTGCGGCCGCAACCCAGGTGTTGGTCTTCTGGCCCCCACCGTCATCCGTCGTCATCACCCGACGTGCCGCCGTGGTTTGACGATGCAGTGCTGCGACGATCGCCGCGATCTCCTCCAAGTCATCCGGAATCTCACGCTCGACGTCGTGCTCGGCGCGCTCTTCCATGAACTTCTCGAGGTAACCGGTGTCGTAGTTGCCGCTCTTGAAGCCTTCGGATTGCAGCAGCTCCAAGGCGATGCCTGCCGAAGTCTTCACTCCGCCGACATGCAGTTCCTGCAGTACGCGCAACATCCGACGCCGCGCCTGCTCCCGATCACGCCCATAGGCGATCAGCTTGGCCAGCATGGAATCGTAGTAAGGAGTGACCTCCATGCTGCGATACACCCCGGAATCGATACGCACGCCAGGGCCGCCGGGCCAGCGCAGGTTCTTGATCGTGCCAAGGCTTGGAAGGAACTGGTTATCTGGGTCCTCTGCGTTGAGACGCACCTCGATGGCATGTCCACGCGGCACGCAACCGACCAGATCATCGACCTGCTCGCCGCCCGCAACGCGGATCATCTGCGCGATCAGGTCCACGCCATACACCTCTTCGGTGATGCCATGCTCGACCTGGATGCGGGTGTTCATTTCAAGGAAGTAGAACTCGCCACGTGACCACAGGAACTCGACCGTGCCGGCACTGTGATAGTTCACGGCCTTGGCCGCAGCGACGGCTGCAGCACCCATCTTCTGACGAGTCGCTTCGTCGATGACCGGCGAAGGTGCCTCCTCGATCAACTTCTGATGCCGTCGCTGCAGCGAGCACTCGCGCTCACCGAAGTGCAGCACCGTGCCGTGCAGGTCGCCGAGCACTTGGATTTCGATATGCCGCGGTTCGACCAGGAACTTCTCCAGGTACATGCGACCATCCCCGAAAGCGTTCTGCGCTTCGCCACTGGCCGTGGTGAAGGCGGCTTCGATCTCGTCGGCGGACTGGACCACGCGGATGCCTTTACCACCACCACCGGCGGAGGCCTTGAGCATCACGGGATATCCAATCTCTTCGGCAGCCACGGCCGCAGCTGTGGCATCGGCCACCGCTTCGGTGTTGCCCGGGACCACCGGCACATCGGCGGCGATCATGGCTTGGCGCGAGGACAACTTGTCGCCCATCACCGCCATCGCATGCGAAGAAGGTCCGACGAAGCGGATACCGGCAGCTTCCACTGCTTCGGCAAAAGCGCCGTTCTCAGCGAGGAAACCAAAGCCGGGGTGGATGGCGTCGGCGCCGCATTGCTGGGCGATTTCGAGAATGCGATCACCTCGGAGGTAAGACTCGGCGGGTGTGTTGCCACCAAGCGCATAAGCCTCATTGGCGAAGCGCACATGCAAGGCATTGCGGTCGGCATCCGAGTAGACCGCGACGGTCTCGATACCGAGGTCGCGGCAGGAACGCTGGATGCGCACCGCGATCTCACCGCGGTTAGCGATGAGGAGTTTCTTGACTGGCTGGATGGAGGGAGCACTCATGACAATCTTCCGTGCTTCCTTACAGCGGGATGGAGCCGTGCTTTTTCGGCGGATTGGCCTCGCGCTTGGTGGCGAGCATCGACAGGGCACGGATCAAACGGGGGCGGGTGCGCGACGGAATGATCACGTCGTCGATCAGGCCACGTTCGGCGGCGAGATAAGGATTGGCGAACATGTCGCGGTACTCCTCGATCTTCTCGGCTTCCTTGGCAGCGGGATCCTCGGCGCCGGCGATTTCACGACGGTGGATGATCTTGGCGGCACCTTCGGCCCCCATCACGGCGATCTCGGCACCGGGCCAAGACACGTTCCAATCGCCGCGGGTGGACTTCGAGGAAAGCACGCAATACGCACCGCCATAAGCCTTGCGCGTGACCACGGTCAATTTCGGCACGGTGGCTTCGCAGTAAGCGTAGAGCAGTTTGGCGCCACGTCGGATGATGCCGCCGTGTTCTTGCACGGTGCCAGGCATGAAGCCGGGCACATCCTCGAAGGTGATGATCGGGATGTTGAAGCAATCGCAGAAACGAACGAAGCGTGCGGCCTTCTCGGAAGCATCGATATCGAGCACACCGGCTAAGGCCATCGGCTGGTTGGCGACGATGCCCACCGAACGTCCGCCCAAGCGCGCCAGGCCGATCACGATGTTGCGCGCGAAGCCTTCCTGGATCTCCATGAAGTCGCCATCGTCGACCACGCCGGTAATGACCTTCTTGATGTCATAGGGCTGGTTGGGCGATTCGGGAATGATCGAGTCGAGTGCATCATCGCAACGATCGCTCGGATCCTCGGTCGCCACGATCGGTGGCTCCTCGGTGTTGTTGGCCGGCAGGAAGGACAACAGGCGACGGATCCGCGCAAGGCATTCGGCGTCGTCTTCGCAAGTGAAGTGGCTGGTGCCACTGATCTCTTCATGCACATGGGCACCACCGAGGTCATCGGAGGTCACATCCTCGTGGGTGACGGTCTTCACCACATCCGGACCGGTGATGTGCATGTAGCTGGTGCCGTCGACCATCAAGATGAAGTCGGTCAGGGCCGGCGAGTAGACGGCTCCACCGGCGCAAGGGCCCATGATGGCGCTGATCTGCGGCACCACGCCGCTGGCCAGAGTGTTGCGCAGGAAGATCTCGGAATAACCGGCGAGCGACACCACGCCTTCTTGAATGCGCGCGCCACCGGAATCGTTCAGGCCGATCATCGGAATGCCGAGCTTCATCGACAGGTCCATGACCTTGCAGATCTTGGCTGCGTGCTCCTCGGCGAGACTGCCGCCGAAGACGGTGAAGTCTTGGGCGAAGACGGCCACCGGACGGCCCTCGATGGTGCCGGTTCCAGTCACCACGCCATCGCCGAGTGGACGTTGCTTATCCAACCCGAAGTTGGAGCTACGGTGCCTGCGGAAGGCATCGAGCTCTTCAAAGCTGCCTTGATCCAGCAGCAGGTCAATGCGTTCGCGCGCGGTCAGCTTGCCTTTGGCATGCTGCGCCTCAATGCGCGCCTCGCCGCCGCCGAGACGTGTCTCCGCGCGCAGCTGTTCGAGTTTTTGGATGGGATCGTTACTCATCTTCTTGTGCAAATCCTTCGCCCCCCTCAACCATCTCGGTCAACACGCCGCCGGTGCCTTTGGGATGCACGAAGGCAATCCGCGTATCGTGGGCACCACCACGGGGTGCCTTGTCGATCATCGGCTGACCAGCTTCCGTGAGGTCGTCAATCGCGGCGCCGCAATCGGACACCGCCAGCGCCAAGTGGTGCAGCCCTGGACCACGCTTCTCGAGGTAGCTCTGGATCGGTGAATCTTCACGGATCGGGAACACCAATTCGATGCGTGTGGCACCGGCGTACATCATCTGTACTTCCACACCTTGATCCTCGACGATTTCGCGCGAGCCGACGCGGAGTCCGATGCCTTCCCAGAGACGGGTGGCTGCATCGAGGTCTGGGACTGCGATGGCGATGTGATCGACTCCGAGGACGTTAGGCATGGGCGTACGGAAGGGGCTTGGGAGCCTGGGGTTGGGGAGAAGTATAGTCCAACCCCGCAGGCCGGGCAGCAACCTCGCCCCGCGCCCCCGCAACTCCCATGACCGCTCCTGAAGTCCCCTCCTCCGACCAGATTCGCTTTCAAGCCAGGTGCCGCACGCGCTGGTCTGATGAAGACAATCAAGGTGTGCTCAACAACGCGGTTTACTTGACCCTGCTGGAGGAAGCGCGCTACCAATACTTCGACCACCTCGGTCAGATCGGCATCCACAACCACTTCACCTTCGTGTTGGGGCAGACGTCGATCCGATTCCTCGCTCCGGGCCGCGGTCCAGCGGAGGTTTGCGTCGAAATCATCACCACCCGCTTGGGCACGCGCTCCTTCGCGCAGGCCTATCGCGTCAAGGATGCTGCGGGCGGCATCACTTGGGCCGAAGCCGTCGCGGATCTGGTGGCCTGGGATGGTGAAGCCCAATCCAGTGCCCCCATGCCCGACGCCTTCCGCAAGGCCATGGCCGATTTCGAAGGCCTGTAGGCCTACACGGGCCCTGTCCGCAGGTTCTTTGCGAACTGTTAGGCTGGACTGGCCCCTCCCCCGTTTCCATTACGCATGAAGAGAATCCTACCCCTCCTGGCCCTCGGCCTTACTGCCCCCCTAGCGGCCCAGTCTGAGCTGATGACCTACGGCGATGTCATTGGAGCTGCGGCTTCCGCAGAGATGACCGGCCTTACACCGAGCACTCCAGTCCTGTTGATTCCGAGCTTCCTCAATAACGGCAGCTCCTTCCTCGTCGGCCTGACCGGCGACCCGAATGATCAACTCGCAGTCGGGATCGACCTGGCTGCCAACGGCAACGTCTTTGGAGGCACCTCCGACGCCAACGGTGACTTTAGTTTCAACTTCGTCATCCCCAACAACCCAGGCTTCCTCGATACCGCCATCTATTGGCAAGGCTGGACGGAACCCGGTGGTGTAGGCGCCGCGCGCTACGACGATTTCTCAAACCTGCGCACCATGAGCCTCAACAATGCCAGCCGGTGGCAATCCGCTGAGGATGCGGTGCCGGTGGCAAGCGCCAACCTCGCCTATGTGACTTGGGGTGAAGGCAATCAGAATGGCGATGCGATGAAGGTGTTCGCCTGCGGTGGCGGACCTGCTCTCTTGGTCGACGTCAGTACGGCGTACCCGACCATTGATCAGTGCTGGGAGTTCGATGGGGTTACCGGTCTGCATACGCTTCTGCCCGGCACCATGAGCGACTCACGCGCATTCCACAACCTGGTGCGACTCCAGGATGGTCGCTTTATGGCGATTGGCGGCATCACCGGTCCTTTTGGAAGCGGCAACAACCACTACACCAAAGTCCTGCGCACCTGCGAGATTTACGATCCGGTCCTAGGCACTTGGACCAACACCGCCAACATGGCGAAGTACCGCGCTGGCGCCACGGCAACCGTCCTGCCCGATGGTCGGGTCCTGGTCGCAGGTGGCACGGAGGGTAATGGTTCACATGAACTGCACGACGTCGCCGATCTGCTCGGCACCGCGCTAAAATCGACCGAGATCTACGACCCGGTCACCGACACCTGGTCCTTCGGCAGCAACATGACCGAATTCAAGGCGGGCGCCATGGCCATCACCCTATCCGACGGCCGTTGGTTGGTCTCGGGTGGCGTGACCCACACGCTCCTGTTCGGCATTCCGATCCCTGACTTCTCCAACAACCAACAGGTCTACGACCCAACGACTGGCAACTGGTCGAACGTCGCCAACATGAAGGACAAGCGCGCACTCGGCGGCATTGCCTTGATGCAGAATGGATCGGTCTACATCGCTGGTGGCGCAGGTGGGGACATCTTCAACATCGGCCCCATTCGCGATACGGAGATCTATAACCCCACCACTGGAAACGCGATCGCCAAACCGAACCTTGGGCAGGAATCGGCCTTCAATCGGTGCATCGCCCTGGGCGGCAGCCGCGTCATGATCGTGGGTGGAGCCCGCGGCGACCTCGTCGACCCGATCCCGATCAAGAACTGCTGGATTTACGACAACGCCAGCAGCACTGTGAACACCGTGACCTTCATGCCGGAAGCCCATGCAGGTGGCGTCGTCAGCCTGATGGAAGACGGCACCATTTATTCCGGTGGCGGTGAGTCCGATACGGGTCTCGCGACCACGGCGGCACGCTCCTACAGCCAGTAGGGAGAAACCACTGCGTTACCAGCTGATGGTGCAGGCCAACAAAGCCGACACCATCTTCTGGTCGTAGCGGTCGCCGCTCAAGTCGGAGAGCACCGTATTGGAGCCCGACGTCCATTTCTCCGGCAAAGCGGCAACCACGGCGAAATGCCAATCGGCGAATCCTTCTGGACCCGCCCACCAACTCGCGCCGACGGCTGCATGCCACTGGTTATAGGGCGCGACGCCAGGCAAAGACGAACCGCCGACCGGGTTACGCGACCATCCTGCACCGCCACGCACGGTAAAACGCGGATGAAGGTCGACCTCGTAGCCGGTGGCGAGGATGAAACTATCGCGCCAGCGGATGCCAAGGTCAATGTCGATGGAACCATCGCCACCGAGGTAATCGGTGAACTCCGGGTTGGAGGGATTGCTCAAGTTCACGATCCAATCGCTGAAGGCGCGGGACCAATCGGTCCACACGAACTTGGCGTGGAAGCGTTGGTGGTCGTCGAGTTGGCGTTCCATCGCCAAGCCCGCCTGTTGCGGGAAGGACACGCTGCCCAGGCGAAAGTCATAACTCGAAGTTGGATCCTCGAGCAGCTCAACCGAAAGCGTGTCTTCCAAGCCGTTCACGAAATGACCTAGATCATCGGCCAAGTCGACCTGCACGCGGCCATCAAGATTGGTTGCGCTGGATTGTGGGCGGTACCAGAAACCGATGCGTGTGTTCTCGTTCGCCTGATAGGTGCCACCAAACTTCAGATAGACGCTCGGGCTATCCGATTCCATGTCGCCCATATAAGTCGCTTGAAAACTATCGACACCGCGGTCTTCGCCAAGCTGGGTGATTAACTCGCCCCAACTCAGGTCGCCGAAGATGCCCGACAGCGTATCCGGGATCGCGCCATTCAGGTCGGTCAAGGCGACTTCCGTGGCCGACACGCTGCGCAAGTCGGTATTGCGTACCGACATGCCCATACCGAAGTTCCAACGCTTGTTCGCGCGCCAGGCGACGGATGGTTCGAATGCCAACTGCGTGAGCTCCGTTGCCATGGGAACATTCACTTGCGCCGGGCCACCACTGCCATCCGGGTTGACGGTGACGATCTGCAGATCGGTGGCGCGGGTGGTCGAAAACTCTGCGGCCAAGGTCGGTTGGAAGGCCACACTCCACGCGACATCTTCCCCGACGGAGGCCGCGTATCCAAAGAAGGGACCGATAGCCCCAGGTTGATCAATGCTCAGTTCGCGTCCGGAAGCATCGTAGAGCCTGGAATCCGTCGTCATGGAACGGCCGACGATTTCGAAGCGGCGCAGATGCGTCGGCTGACGGCTTCCGGGGCCGAACAAATCCAACAGGGTCGCAGGATTGGTCGAAGCATCCAGCAGGCTTTGGCCACGGGCGATGGCGGCTCCTGCAGTACCGGCCTCTATCGGCGACACTCCTGTGATCTCGGCTCCCTGCTGGGCGGTCAGAGAGACACCCGTGGCCATGACGGCAAGGGCGGAAAGGAATGTCTGGCGGGGGTGCAGCAAGCTGGTTCAGTCGGTGACAGGGCACTCGCGGCGTAGAGCCTCGAGGATTTCTTCGTAGAGCGGCGGGTACGGAGCTTCGAATTCCATGCGCCCATGATGCGGATGATCAAAGGCCAGGCCGTAAGCATGCAACAAGGTGCGATCCGGATGCGGGCAACCTTCCGGCAACATACCGACGCCATAGTTTTTGGCACGGTAGAACGGATCCCCCACCAAGGGCAAACCTGCATCGGTGAGGTGCACGCGAATCTGGTGTTTGCGCCCGGTCTTCGGCTTCACCGAAAGCAGCACGTAACCATCGAACTCCTCTGAGACTTCCCAGTAGGTCAGGGCATCGCGGGTACCACTCTCATGTGAGTTGGTCGCGACCACACGATTGGGAGCGCGGGGATCGGCACGTAGGCGTCGTTCGATCCAATCCGAACGGAAGCGCGGCTTGCCATAACACAGGGCGCGGTATTCCTTTTCGACGGTGCGTTCGGCGAACTGTCCTTGCAGGTCTTCGAAGACCTCGCGGTCGAATGCTACGACACAGGCGCCGGAAGTACCGCGGTCGAGGCGATGCACGATGCCAGGACGTTCGGCACCCTGCCCGATGGGTAGGTTCGGACCGAAACGATCCACCAACCAATGGGCGACGCTCATCTGCGGATCGCCGGGCGAATTGCCATGCATCGGCAGGCCCGCAGGTTTATCCAGTACGGCCAAGTACTCATCCTGATAGACCACTCCTGGATCGAGGGCGGAACCCGGCTCTGGGATTTCCATCCGTGGCAGGCTGAGGGTCAATTCTTGCCCTTCCTGCACCGGAAACCCGGGTTTTTTGCTGGTCTCGCCATCGATGGCGACCTGACCGTCGCGAATCCATCCGGAAAGTCGGGAACGGGAATATCCCTCACCGAGCAGGGCCACAACCGCCTTATCAAGGCGATGACCGTGCATTTCGGGGGGAATCTTGGCGCGGAGGATGTCTGGGGTCACGGCAGAAACGGAAACCGTCTGGTCGCAACAGTCTAGAGGAGTGCAACCTAAGCGGAGAGGGGTTCTTCCACATTTGGCGCATTCGGCCTAGTGGAGTACATTGTTCGGCCCCTTCCGCGACCGGAACCGCTTCCAGGATGATTTCGCCCCTCCTACTCAGTCTTTCCTTTTCCCTACTCCAAGCGCAAGCACAGCGCCCTGGCTTGGTCGAGATTCCTGCCGGCAACGTCATCATCGGCGCCGACGAGGAGACCACCCACGAGCGCATCAAGGAGTCACCGCTCCACGCCGAGATCTTCGCCGGTGAAATGCCACGGCAGAGCACGCGCGTCGATGGTTTCTATCTGAGCCCCACTCCCGTCACCAACGAGATGTACTTGGAGTTCGTCAACGCGACGGGCGCGGTACCTCCGCCGACCTGGGCTGTGATCTCGAAGGATCAGCGTCAGGCCTTGATTCAGATGGGCAAGGAAGAGCAAGGCCCCGGTTATAAGTTCGACGAAGAAGCCCAAGCTTCCTGGTGGAAAGAGCATTGGCAAGATGAGAACCAAGAGTGGGCCATGCCTGCGAGCATCGCGCTGGAGCCTGTGGTCTTCATCACCTACGAGGATGCCCTAGCTTATTGCGAGTGGACGGGTCTGCGTTTGCCGACCGAAATGGAATGGGTTCGTGCCGCCCGCGGTGATTCGGAGAATGAATACCCCTTTGGCATGAGTTTCAACCGCGAGCTCGCCAGCTGCAACACCACCCTGCCAGCAGGCTTGTCCTTTAAGCGCCTGCCCGTCGGAACTTTCCAAAACGCCTCTGCTTTCGGCATCTACGACATGGTTGGCCAGGTGCACGAGTTCACCGACACCCGCGCGACTGCCCTGGAAGGCTTCAAGTCTTTCCGCATTGAGGTGGTCAACAAGCAGGAGAAGAAGGAAACCATCTTCCCTAGCCCAGCTTGGGATCAGAACAAAATCATCCTGAAAGGCGGTAGCTTTAAGGATGAGCCGCGCTTCATGCGCATCGATACTCGCCTGCCTTACGACGGCAGCTTTGCCTTCAAGTCGATCGGTTTCCGCGTTGCCGCGAGTGAAACGGCTCTCAAGGATGCTGCCTACCTCAAGTCGCGCAATGTTCGCAGTGGTGTCCTCGGTGGCCCACCGAACTCCGCACTGGACTTCGACCGCACCCTCGGCATGGAGAAGTTCACCATGCGTGACCTCGATGCCATTGCCGCCAAGCGTGCCCCGCACGAGGCCTTAGTGAAAGCCAAGCGTGAAGCCATCGTGCCTGAGGGCTACGGCATCTTCGGTCCGCATCGCGCCATCACCATGACCCCGTTGCGCGATGCCTTCGCCAACTACGACCACCAGGCCTTCTCAAAGGTCGATCGCGAGGTCGCGAAGGATGGGCGTTTCGTCTCCATCGGCACCCTTTGCACCGACGTCGGGTTCGAGGACTACGACATTGCTCCTGGTTCCTACACCATGCTCTACATGCCGGGCCTGAAGGAAAAGGTGCTCGAGCGCATGGGTGCTTGGATCAAGGGCAAAGACAAGCCGGGCTCCGTCGAGGATGAAGGTGAGGCCGAAGCCATCAAGGATCCGATCGAGACTTCGGTTGACTTCACCAACCTCGAGATCGTGCCGGATCGTCGCTATCTCCTGATCGCAGACAACAAGGGCGTGGCCGTCGCCGCGATTCCTTTGGTCGGCGTGCCCGTCAACAAGAAGGAGAAGACGGTGCCGCACGAGATGGTCTACAACGGCAAGACCGACCAGCTGAACATCAAGTTCCGCGTCGCAGGTCACCGTGGCAAGGCCTATGGCTTCGCCTTCAACCTGAAGCCCATCGACGCTGATGGCAACAGCCTCGCCAGCCCAGACTCCTGGGGCCCAGACCAGTAGGGTTCACCCCCTACGCCCCCTCGGGGCTGACGAAGGGCTGGAGATTCGTTCTCCAGCCCTTCATTTGTTTTAGGCCTCGAGGCCTGCAACGTTGGCCTGCAAAGTACCAAGCTCGACCTTGAGCTCCTCCAGACGCACGCGCTCGGAAGCGACCACTTCCGGATCGGCATTGGCGACGAACTTCTCGTTCTTCAACTTGCCTTCGATACCACGGATACCCTTCTCGACCTTGTCCATCTTCTTCCCGAGCGACGCCGCCAGCTTGGCAGGATCGGTATCGGCGGTGAAGGGGACGAACACCGAACCGCCTTTGAAGAGGTCGGTGCCGCAATCGGCAGGTTTGGCATCGGCAGCGGCGAACTGCAGGCTCTCCAAGCGTGCTAAGAAGGTAATCCAACCCTGCTCCTGCTCGAGAGCCGCAGCATCGGCGGCATCGTCGCACTGGAGGGTGCCGGCAGGCTTCTCCGAAGCCGGGACTTCCAGCAGCGCACGCACATTACGGAAGGCGCGGACGATGTCCTGCATCTGCGCGAATCGTGCTTCTGCAGCCTCATCGGTGCGACTTGGATCCAATGCGGGCCATGCAGCCCCCATCAAGAACTCTTCCCCACCGCGCAGGGAGTCCGGCACCTCCGACCACAGGGCCTCCGAGAGGTACGGCGTGAACGGGTGCAGGCACTTCAGAAGTTGCGTGAGCGTCACACCCAAGGTGTGACGTGCGGCAGCAGCCGAACGAGCCTCCGCGCTATCCGCAGGTGCATCTTCCGCATCCCACAAGCGACGCTTGGCGCTCTCCACATACCAGTCACAGAAGTCATCCCAAGTGAAGCGGTAGAGCGACTGGGCGGCGTCGTGGAAGTCGTAGTCGTTGAGGGTCTGACTGACCTCGGCGGTCATCGACTCCAGGCGCGACAGGATCCAGCGATCCTCCAGTGCGAGGTCTTCCGCAGCAGGAGCCTCGAGGCTGTGGCCTTCCAGGTTCTGCAGCACGAAGCGCGCAACATTCCAGATCTTGTTGCAGAAACGCTGCCCCAGATCGAAACGGTTCTCGGCAAGCTTCACATCCTGACCTTCGCGGGTCAGGATCATCAGCGAGTAGCGCACTGCATCCGCACCGTAGCGCTCGATCATGTCGACAGGGTCGATGCCGTTACCGGCCGACTTCGACATGCGCTTGCCTTGCGCATCCAAGACATTCGCATGGATGTAACAAGTGCTGAACGGACAACGCTGCTCCTGTGGAAGCTTGTCCATGAAGGCATAACCCGCCATCACCATGCGTGCGACCCATAGGTAGATGATGTCGCGAGCGGTGGAAAGGAATTGCGTCGGGTAGAAGCGGGCGAGATCGGTGGTCTGCTCCGGCCAACCCAGCGTGGCGAAGGGCCAGATCCAAGAACTGCCCCACGTATCGAGCACATCCTCATCCTGACGCACCAAGGGCTTACCGGTCTGCGGATGCGGCGCACCCAGCTCCAAGTCTTCGACCGAAGCAACCGGGACATTGTCCTCGTCGTACCAGACGGGAATGCGATGGCCCCACCACAGTTGGCGCGAGATGCACCAATCCTGCACGTTCTCGAGCCAATCGAGATAGACCTTGGACCAACGCTCGGGCTTGAACTTGAGCGTGCCATCCTTGACCGCCTTGATCGCCGGGCCGGCCATCTCCGACATCTTCACAAACCACTGTTCGGAGATGAGCGGCTCGATGACCGTCTTCGAGCGATCGGAGATGGTCACGTTGTGGGTGATGTCATTCACTCCATCGAACAGACCAAGCTCCTCGAAGGCCTCAATGATGGCCTTGCGCGCGGCTTCGCGGGTCATGCCGGCGTACTTGCCGCATTCCTCGTTCATGGTGCCATCGTTGTTGAGCACATTGATGACCGGCAGACGATGCCGCGCACCACGCTCATAGTCGGCCGGATCATGGCCCGGCGTGACCTTCACGGCACCCGTGCCGAACTCCGGATCCACCGACTCATCGGCGATGATCGGAATCTCACGGTCGACCAAAGGCAGCATCACGCTCTTGCCGACCAAATGGCCGAAGCGCGGATCTGAAGGGTGCACTGCAACACCGGTATCGCCCAGCATCGTTTCCGGGCGCGTGGTGGCCACGCTCAAGAACTCGTCCGAATCCTTGACCGGATACCGCAAAGTCCAGATCTGGCCTTTGCGCTGCACGTATTCAATCTCGTCATCGCTGACGGCGGTCTGCAGCTTGCAATCCCAGTTCACCAGGCGTGCGCCACGGTAGACCAGACCTTTCTCCCACATGTTCACGAAGGAAACGCGGACAGCTTGCGCCATCTCCGGATCCAAAGTGAACTTAGTGCGACTCCAATCGCAACTGGCGCCCAGGCGCTTCAACTGCCCAAGGATCACATCACCATGGTGCGCGCGCCAATCCCAAACCTCTTCGAGGAAAGCCTCGCGGCCCATCTCCTTGCGGTTCTTGCCTTCGGCGTAGAGCTTCTTCTCGACCACCGCTTGGGTGGCGATGCCGGCGTGGTCGGTGCCTGGAACCCACAACGCATCGAAACCAAGCATCCGACGATGGCGGATGACGATGTCCTGCATGGTGTTGTTCAACGCATGACCCATGTGCAACACACCCGTCACATTGGGCGGCGGGATCATCACGGTGAAGGTCTCGCGGCCGCTGTCCTCGGACGGCGGCGCCATCAGGCCACTACGCTCCCATTGGGCGTAGATCTGCTGTTCGAATTCGGCGGGCGTGTAGCGCGTCGAAAGACGGGTTGCGGCGGTCTCGGTCATCTATTCATCAGGACGCACCCCCACCTCGCGCACGACGGGAGGGGCATCAGTCCAGGCCAGGGATTGTCGCAGATTCGGCGGCTCCCATCCCAGTTCCTTCTGCGCTCGTTCGGTCCCCAGCACCAACTTGAGGCTGCGCTTCGGGCCAGCGAAATCGCGGGCGGAGACGGCGTCGAAACGAGGCTCGACTTGATCGTAGGCGGCGACCGCTTCTCCCAGCTGCAAGCGGCTGACGGCATCCGCACCCGCAAGATGGAAAATGCCAGGGATCCGTCGCCGCGTGATGGCCCACAGCGGCTCAGCCAGGGCGGCTGCAGAGATGGGACTACGGATCTCGTCGTGGAACAGGCTTGGGGTTTGGCCGGCCTGGAGGGCGTCGCGTAGGCCCTGGTCGGCTCCGACGCGATCCGGGCCGATGCGCGGCCCCAAAAGAAGCGGCAAACGCACCACGGCACCTCCAGCTGCAAGCACCAGAGCCTCCGCTTGCGCTTTGGTGGCGCCGTAGGCGGTGGTGGCATTGGGGGTGGCGTCTTCCGCGTAGAAATCGGCGCAACCATCGAAGACTTGTTCGGTGGAAACGTATACCGGGAAACTATTCCAGGCTTGGGCGGTTTCTAACCACTCGGCCACCGCTTCTACGTTCACCCGCCGCGCCGCTTCTGGCTGTTCTTCACAATCCTTGGCGCGGGACCAGCAGGCGGCATGAACCACGGCGGAAGGCTGCAGCATTTCCAGCACATCATAATAC
>JBMYYH010000019.1:0-37520 GCA_049609225.1 Planctomycetota bacterium
TGCAGGAGCGCGTCAGGTTGGAGGGCGCGAATGGCCCTGGCCGTTAGTCGCCGAGGTAGTCGATGGTGACGTCGGTGACGCGGAAGTAACCGCCGGCGACGCCGCCAATCAAGGTGTTGATCTGGTCATGGTCGAAGACCAACTGATAACGCACGGCACGGATGATGTCGGCGTTGAGCTGGGTGAAACCATCGGTGACACCATTGACGCTCGGGATCGCCCATGCGCTTTGGTTGAGCACCTCTGGCTCCGGCAGACCGGAACCACCAGGAGTGATCCAACCGCCTTGGAATGCGATCCACACCGGAGTGCTATCTGGATCGGTCAACGCGGTATCGCTGAAGGACAAGTTCTGCACTGCGCCATCGAAGTACTCGACCTCGACACTCCAGCCGGTGACCTGAATGCCCTGCACACCAGCAGCCGGCTCGTACCAACGCGAACGCACACCACTTGCGTTGCCGTTGAAGACCGTGCCATCGCCAGCCGTCACATCACCGACGACGCCGGCGAGTTCCGTAGCGATGAGGCCGACGTTGGCGACGCCAGGCGAACCGATGGGAGTGAGTTCCACGGCGGAGTTCGGGGTCACGAATCCTTCGAGGGTCGCGAGCGACTCGGAACCGGTCAGGGTTTCGACGCGGACCAGACCGCCGCCACCAGCACCACCATGGTTACCGGCAGAACCCAGCCCCCCTTCACCGCCTTCGACGGAGATGGAATCGAGGTCGCCTTGGATCAAGGAACCGGCCTGCAGCAAGGCAGCACCACCAGAACCTCCACCACCACCGGCATCACCCGGAGGGCCGTAGTCGATGGCTTGGGTGTCGCCGAATGGGACGGCAACCATGAACTCGCTGTCGCCACCACGGCCACCGTCGAGCTGGATCTCGCCCGTCACGCTGAGGCGCGAACCGGCTTGGATCTGCAGAGCACCGCCACCTGCACCACCACCGGCGCCAGGGTTGTTGCGGTAAGTACCGACTTCACCATCGACACCACCGAAGCGGTCTTCGATCGAGCCGTGCTCCGACATGCCAGCACCGCCACCACCGGATCCACCGAGCAGCAGGCCGAGGGCTGGGTCGAGAGTCTCGATGTTGGCGACAGGGACGTAACGTCCGCCATCGGCATCCGGCAGGCTTGCAGCGCCACCAGCGAGCACATCCCACATGAGACGGTCACCGCCAAGGCCATCGCCGTTGAACTCGAGGATCTCATCATCGATGTCGATCAGCGGCTCTTCCAAGACACCACCAAGTGGGTTGGTGGAAGAGGCATCGTAGTGCGTGCCGCGCTCACCATCACTCCAGTAACCGCCACCACCACCACCGCGCGAACGATGGATGGAATGGTTGCCATACGCCGTGGGCGAACCACCTGCGAAAGCAGTCGGGTGGGTCTTGATGAGGAAGGTCACCGTGAAGGTGGAATCCACGATCTCGTTGCTTCGTGGAGGCCAGCACATGGAGCCCATGCCCGAGCCGTTGTCTTGGTCGATGTGCAAGTTGTTCGGGTCTCCGATGAAAGGCAGACCCGTTGCAGCCACACCGCCGACGCCTTCTGCGTTGGAACCGCAGTAAGCGTTACCGGCCATCGAATCGCGGAAGCGTGCGATGGTCGGGTTGTCAGCACCCGACAAGGATTCTTCCCAGTCCGTATGGGTCAGGATATCGGTGTCGTAATAGATGCCCGCACCGCCACCAAAGGCGATGGCATCGTGGTACCAAGCCTTGCCACCGGTACCGCCGGAACCAGCTCCGAGACGACCGACGCCAGGTGCTCCACCCAATGCGTTGTCATCGTCGCCGAGGGTATCGGTAATCGCACCGTGATCGGACTCCAAGTTGCTTGCGCCACCGAAGGGAGCTTCATTATCCCGCTCACGGGAGAAGAACACCTTGCCGCGGTGGGTTGGTGCATCTTCACCGGAGAGGTCGAGGGTGCCATCCACTGCGACGGCACCTTGCGCGAACAGACGCAAGGGGTTGGCTCCCACCGCTTCGATGCGGGTGCCAGGACCAATCGTGACCTGCGTGAAGGGATACACACCGCCTGTGACGACGACATCTTCTCCAAGCAGTTCCGAAGTGAAGGCCGGCTCGCTATCGGTATCAAAAGCGAAGAGACCTTCTGCAGGTGCGAAGTGACCCAGGACGCCACTACCACCACCGTGGTGCAGGCCGGTCAGTGGATCTTGGCCGGAATCCAAGGCACCGGCGGTCGTCGCCCAAAGGCCAGCAACACTGCCGTCATCATCTTCCTTGGCGTTATCCGCGAAAGTCTCGGTCAAGCTGCCAGGCACCTGCACGATTTCCGGCAGGTTGATGATGCGAATGCCTGCGTTGCCGATCGGCGTGCCGACGAGGTCGACGATCTGCTGCGACAGGCTGACACGCAGGATGCGCGATCCCCCATTGTTTCCCGGGAAGGGAACCGAGGGCGTGAAAGTCACGGTCGTCAGGAGCAGGTCGCGGTCGACGACTGCCGAGAACACACCTGGAACCACAAGCTCTTGACCCGAACCGGAATCGAAAGTCGAAACCGTGATCAGGGAACTTGCACCGGTATCCGGGTTGGCCATCGGCAAGGTCTGCATGACATCGCTGAAGACCATCTCGATGTTGAAGTCGCGCGAGGCTGGAATGGTCTGCTCATCAGGCGTGATCGACATCAAGATCGGCGGGCCCGGCACGAGGTCGGTCGCTGCAGTGATGGTGATATCGCCGGTGACGAAGGTCTGGTTGATGCGCCCCGAACGTGCGGTGACCGCGTTGGCGCTGGTGTCATCCAACACCTGCACACGGTAAGTCGAACCGGTGAGGAAGCCGAACTGCAGGCCCGAATCCGATTCGATCAAGGTTGGGCGGAAGATGACCACCTTGCCACTCACGATGAAGCTGCCCGTCGGCGTGACGCCGGTGGCCTTGTCCACGATCGAGATCGAGGAGAAGTTGACCGTGTTGGGATCCACGGCATCGTTGAAGGTAAAGGTGATGTCCTTATTCGCAGGGTGCGAATTGGTGGAGAACGAGGTACCGTTACAGCCAAGCGAACAGACGGACATACCGAATTCCGCGATCTTGGCACCACCAGAGGACGAGCTGCCGCAGGCCGTCAGGACGGCGAGCAGGGAGAGGATGGCAAGTTTTTTGCTTAGGGAAGGGAGCATCTTCACAATGACCTGGTCAAGTCGACCGGGACCGCCACGAGGAACCTCGTGGGGGGCGTCAGTCGGGAAAGTTTAGCAGACTAAACATCATGGGCACACAGACTTACAGCGAACGGGAAAAGGAACGCAGCTTGCTGCCCCCCCCTATTCTGCACATTCCATGCCGACGCCTGGCGACGGTGGTGTTAGCCCTCCCTTTCCTGGGGGTGACGGCCTGTTCCGGTGAATCTGGCGGAAGTCCCTTCCTGTCAGAGGCTTCCCGCGCCCTCCTGGAGCAATTTGAGTCTGCTGAAGAGGCCGTAGATGGCCTCAGAGTGCGCGCCCGCACGGCTGCTGTGCGTCTCCACACCGATGCGACGGCCCTGGAACTCGAGGATTTGAAGGAGGAGATGATCTCCCATATCCGTGCTTTGGCCGGAGTGGAGGGCTGCGAAGACTTCCCCTGGTCCGCCTGGATCGAGGAAAGCCGCTTCACCATGCCTCAATTGGCCCGCGAGGAACTGCTCACCGCCAGCCAAGTCCTGGCCGACGAAGCCCTGGTAGCCCTCAGCCTGCAATGCGATTTCCGCGAGATGCCGGCCGACGTCCGCGTGATCGCGCACCAGAATCTGTGGCGTTTGGACCCCTACCTCGCCCTTGCCCGCGCCCGCCAATTGCTGTTCCGCGAGACTCCCCGTGCGCGCGACATCATGCGGCCAAAGTTCGTGGAGGAAGTGCTTTTGCAACTGGATCATCCGCTGCTGGAAGAGTTGTTGCTCGACACCGCCACTTTCGAAGCGATGGAACCGCGCGCACGAACCCTCGCTATCCGTGGACTCGGGCCGTTGGAATCCAAAGAGGCGCCAGCCATTTTGGAAAGCCTGTTCGACACCGAAGCCACCAACTTCTTGGTGCGCAAGGAAGCCCTACTGGTCATCCTCGACTTGGAACCCGAGCGTGGTCATAACATCCTGCTGCACAAGATGCCTTCCCGTCAGATCGATCCAGGCACTTGGACCTTCATGACCGAGTTGCGTAAGCGCGAAGGCCTGCCTCTACCGACCGAAGATTGATGCGTCTGTTCGACACCCACTGCCACCTCACTTGGGATGAGGAACAGCAACCGGCACTCCCCCGCTTGGAACGCGCACGCGAAGCGGGCGTGGAGAAATTCATCTGCGTATCGATCGACCTCGACAATGCCAAGCGTTGCGCCGAGCTCGCTTCCGAACATGCGGATGTCTATCCGAGTGTCGGCATCCACCCGAATGATGTCGGCGCTGCGGCAGATCTTGATGCGAAGATGAGTGCACTGCGGGACATGGCGCAGGATCCGCAGTACGTCGCTATCGGAGAAACGGGGCTCGACTTCTTCCGCGACTGGGCCGATCCGGAAGTACAGCGAGCTTCTCTCGAAGGACATCTGCAGTTAGCCATCGAACGTGACCTGCCGGTAATCCTGCATTGCCGCGATGCCATGGATGGACTGTTGCCGATCCTGCGTGCGCACGCGCCGGAGTTGCGCGGCATCATGCACTGTTATTCCGCCGGCCCCGGCACCATCACCGAACTGGTGGAGCTCGGCATGCACATCAGTTTCGCTGGCAACCTGACCTATCCGAAATCCCAGGACCTGCGCGATGCCTGTCGCTTGGTACCGGAAGAGCGGCTCCTGGTCGAGACCGATGCGCCCTTCCTCGCACCGCAACCGCGTCGCGGCAAGAAGAATGAACCGGCCTTCGTCGCCTTCACTTTGGAAGCCTTGGCGGCCGAACGGGAAGTGGAAGCCGAAGCCTTGGCAGCGACGACCTACGCCAATGCCTGCGCCGTCTTCGGTCTAGCGGCTGACGGGAAGTAAGCCCGTCGCATCTGGCGCCAAGATGCCAGGCGTGTCTTCCCACGAAGCCGCGATCGGTGCTTCGTAGACCTGGCTATCGCGGTAGTCGACCCAAAAGGTCTTCAGGCCGGAATACTTGCGCAGGTTCGGCCATGCCCAACAGCCGACGATGCGCCCCGTCTCATCATTGCCATGGCGGTAACGATAACCCGCACGATGGCCGATGCCGACGGCATCAAAGATCATCTTCGGCCGAAAATCGAAGGGCGTAGGTGGAATCCTCCAGCAGCTGGATTCGGCACCGACTCCGCAAGACGCCGCACTTCCACGTAGCTGCCGATCTCCTGCTTCCACAGTTGTTCGGCCGACGCCATCATCCGCAGGTATTCCACGGCATGGGTCTCGTTCTCGCTCTTCCGTGCTTCCAACAGCATCGGCAAACCCCACACCGACGCAGCGGTGAGGAGCACGATGAAGATGAGCAGCTCCAGCAGGGCGAATCCCTGCCGGAGCTGCTGGTTCTGGCTATCTTCAGCTATGGGCAACCTTCTCTCCTTGGGCGGACACGATGTCTGCCTGCAGGTGAGAGGGTACCTGAGCGTAGCGGGCCTCTTCCATAGAGAAATGCCCTTCGCCATGAGTCATCGCGCGCAGATGCGTGCTGTAGGTCTGCAATTCCGACAGCGGCACATCGGCCTGGATGGTCTGGAAATCGCCGGCGGACTCCATACCGAGGATCTGACCGCGGCGTGAGTTGAGATCACCCGAGACATCGCCGAAGTAGCGCGACGGCACCGTGATCGCGACCGACATGATCGGCTCCAGCAGGATCGGATTGGCCTTCTCGAAGCCTTCGATCAAAGCGCGCGCACCGGCGGCCTTGAAGGAATGCTCATCGGAGTCCACCGCGTGGAACTTGCCATCGTAGAGCTCGACCTTCATGTCGACGACGGTGGAACCGGCGATCACGCCTTTCACCATCTGCTCGGCGACACCCTTCTCCACCGCCGGGATGAACTGACGGGGCACCGAACCGCCGACGACCTTGTCGAGGAACTCATAACCACTGCCGCGTTCGGCCGGGACCAGGCGGATGTAACACTCCGCGAACTGCCCCTTACCCCCGGTCTGTTTCTTGTGCCGGTGATGCCCTTCCGCCGGCGTGGTGATGGTTTCCTTGTAGGCGATCCGTGGCAGGCGATGATCCACCGCCACGCCGCGCTGCTCCAAACGATGCATCAAGCCAGCAAGATGCAACTCACTCAAACCCTCCACGATCGTCTCATGCGTGACGTCGTTGTAATGGGTCTTGAAGCAAGGATCCTCACGCTCGAGCTTGTGCAGTTCCTGACCGATCTTCTGCTCTGCGGTGCGGTCCTTCGGGGTGATGGCGTACGCGGTGTAAGGCGTGGGCAATGGGAACTGATGGAAGTGCCCCTCCCCTTCGCTCACCATCACATCGCCGACGCATAGGTCATCGATGCGCGTCACTGCGACGATGTCGCCAGGGCCGGCGCTCGGCACGGCTTCCAGCTTCTCACCGAACAGGGTCGAAAGGCCGTTCATCTTGACCGGCTTGGCTTCGTGCGGATCGACGAGAGCATCGCCCGACTTCAAGGTTCCCTGCAGGATACGCAAGTAGGAAATCTGGCCGAGGTGCTTATCGCTCAGAACCTTCCACACACGCGCGACCACGCGCTCGTTCTCAGCGCCGTGATCGATGTTCTCGGAATGCATGGCGGCAAGTTGCATCGCAGCATCCGGGAAGTCGCGGATCATGAACTCGGCGAACTCATCCACTCCGACGTTGCGCACCGGGTCGATGCAAAACAGCGGCGCGAAGGTTCCTTTGGCCATCGCCAAGGGGAAGGCAGCTTCGAGTTCGTCGTGCGAGACATCGCCTTCCTCGAGGTACTTCTCCATGAGCTGGTCGTTGGCTTCGACCACGGCGTCGACCAGGTGCTCGCGATGTTCGCCCTCTTCCTGCTCGACGACGCTCACCGCAGTGAAGTCGGAGCCGGTGCCATTGGCGAGGGTGAAGGGCACGACACGTTGGCCGAAGACCTCGCGGATGTTCTCGACGACCTTATCCAGGTGCAGGTTGTCACCGTCGAGACGGGTCACCACGACGGAACGGGCAAGACCGAGGGCACCGGCCTTCTCCCAGAGCTGCAGTGCATGGAAAGGTACGCCCGTTTCGCGGGCGGGAACCACAATCACGGCGGTACCTGCAGCACCCATAGAGGTGATGGCATCCGCCACGAAATCGGGATAACCCGGAGTGTCGACCAGGTTCAGCTTGCCATGCGGCGCTTCGAGGTGGACCACACCAGCGGACAGGCTGTGGCGCTTTTCCTTCTCATCTGGAAGAAAATCACACAGCGTGGTTCCGTCCTCCACTGTTCCGACACGCTCGATGGCGCCGAAGTGGTGCGCGACACGCTCGATAAGTGTGGTCTTGCCTGCATCGGAGGAACCGAGGAAGGTGATGTTGTGGATGTCGGAAGTGGCCATGAAGGGACCTGGGGCTGCGGGTTAGGGAAAGAAAGAGAGCGCTGGGCAAAAAGCTACCCAGCGCTCTTGATTCTAGCAGCGCCCCTTCGCGGGACGGCAAGACTTCGGTGCGAGTCTTCCTAATTATGGAAGGACCAAGATCTCGACACGGCGGTTGGCCGCCTTGCCATCCTTGGTGCCGTTGTCGGCCTTCGGTGCATACTCACCGTGACCGGCGAGACGCACGAACTGTGCTTCGATGCCCTTGTCGAAGACCATGTAGTCAGCGACAGAAAGTGCACGGTTCACGGACAGCTCGAGGTTGCTCTTCCAACCAGACTTCTTCGGCTGGTCGCTGTCGGTGTGGCCTTCGATCCAGAAGGTCATGCCGTTGTACTCCGAGATGAGGATGTCGGCGACCAGATCCATGGTCTCCTTGCCCTTCTTGTTCAGATCAGCCTTGCCCGAACCGAAGGTCAGGCTGGATGGCAGACCGAGCACGATGAAGCCACCACGCGACTCGACTTCGACACCGGAACCGGCGAGGCGAGCTTGGAGGTTCTCGACTTCCGAGTTCTGGGCCTGGAGCGCACCTTCGGTGGCATCGAGGCGATTCTTGAGTTCCGCGTTGTGCTGCTGCTCGAAACCGATCTGATCGGAAAGTGCAGCGTTTTCGGCGCGGATGCGGTCACGCTCGAGGCGCAGGTTGTCAGACTCGGACTTGTAAGCGGCGAGTTGCTGATCCTGGTCTTCGAGCATCTGGCGGTGCATGTTGCTCTGGCATGCCGGGGCCACCAGGGCGAGAAGTGCGATGAGGAACGTGGATTTCTTCATGAGGATGAGGGTGGTTAGACCTAGACGGTAACGATTTGTGGCCAGGTCTCGAGGAAGAACTGGTGTACGGATGCGGGAGCCAGCAAGGTGAGCGTGGTCCCGAGGATCAGTGGCGGTCCGAACGGGATGGTCCGTCCGGCCTGCCAGCCGATATACGCGGACGAGTGGACGTACTTGTGGTTTCTGCCTTGCGTCTTCCTTCGGTGTGCGACCACCAAGATCATCCGCACGACGTTGACCACGCCCAGGATCGCGCCCGCGAAGACGCCGACCGCGAGAGTCCAGACGGAGCCCTCGAGGCCGAGGAAGGCGCCGACCGCGGCGAGGTACTTGACGTCGCCGAAGCCCAGTGCTTCCTGCTTAAGAAGATAGGAAAACAGACGACCAATTCCAAACAGGAACCCGAAAGAAATGAGCGAACCAAGGATTCCTGAAATGAGCGCGAGCTGCCAGGCGGGTGTTTCTGGGGTGAGGCCGACCCAGGAGGTCCCTAGAGGTTGACCCTCCAATCCGGGCCAAAGATGAAAAGCTGGCACCAGCACTGCGGCCAGCAGCCCGAAAGGCACGCCGCCGATGGTGATGCCGTCGGGCAGGATGAAATGGCGGAAGTCGACGGCCATGGCAATCCACAGGCCGGTGAGGGCGACGAATGCCAGGAGCAGGGCGATGGGGCCCCCGCCCAAGCTGCTGTCCGCCAACCAACTGTGTCCTGCGAGGTAGAAAAGCCCCGCCAAGCCAACTTCATGGATCAGATATCCCGGTCCAAAGCCCGCTTTGCAGTCGCGGCAGCGCCCCATCAGGAGCAGATAACCAAGCACCGGCAGATTATCGTGCCAGCGGATGGTGGCATTGCACTTGGGGCAATGCGAGCGCGCTGGCTTCACGATCGACATGCCCTCCTGCGGGATGCGGAAGATCGCCGCCGAAGCGAACGACCCCGCCATGGCTCCACAGACGACCAGGAAGGCCGTGTAGAGGCCAGGACTCTCCTGCTGCAGGACTTCCAGCCAACTCATGCAAGGATTGTGTCGCAGCCCACGACGGAATCCAAGCCTCCTTCGCGAATCTGCGGTTTAACCGCGTCGGACCAGGCGCAACAGGCGGTCTCCTTGTGGCAAGGGCCAGCCCCCCAGGCCTTCCAGGCTCGCGGGCAGTTCCAACACACCCCATCCAATCCAATCATCCAACTCGACCTGCATGACGGCCCCGTCGATGCGGTTTTCAAGCAGCTGCAACTGCACGGGCACCCCTTCCCCTTGCCCCTGCAGACGCCAAGTTGCCGTGGCTTCCAGGCTGCGCGGATCCAGTCCGCGGGTGAACCGCAACAGGATCGGTTCCTCTGCTTGGAAAACCAGAGGTTCGCGCCCCGCTCCACCATGGAGTTGCAAGGTGGACGATTCGACGCCGCGCCCCGCCAATGCGCCAGGCGCATCGACCTTCGCAGTGTTGAAGCGCAATGCGAGATCCTGCGGCAGACGCTGCCCATCTTCACCAGTCAGGGCGCGCAACCAAGGCAGCCCATGGAGGTGAATGGCATAGGTGGAATTGGGCCGCAGACTGCCGCCATCGAGGTCGGCGGTTAGTGGAAGGCTGGGATTGAGATGGATCCACCGCCCCACCACGCTGACGTCCATGCCCTTGACCACATGTTCCCCTTCATCCAAGAGTTCGACGCTGCTGGCGCGCAACGGTTGGGCTAGAGGCCGGTCGAACTCGATCTTCAACACCTGATCCAGCGACACCGGTTTGCCATCCTGCCCACTCCAGCTGACCACCTTCAGGGGCTCCGGCGTGGTCTCCTGGACGCACGACGTCGGAGCGACGAGCAGCATCAGGGAAGCGGCGAGGAAACGCGACATCCATCTCAGCATAGCTAAAGCAAGAACCCCTTGCGTCGGTCAGGACGCAAGGGGTTGCAGCGAAATCGCTTGGCCTTACCAGCCGTAAGGCACCTTCATGTAGCGCACCGAGGGGCGCTCCTTATCGAGGTCCGGACCGGAATCCAGTGCATCGATGTTGAAGGTGATGCGGTAGCGGATGTAGCGCGAGCCCTGCAGGTCAGCCAGGGTGGTCACACCATCACCAGTCCAGTCAGTGGCGTTATCGACGTCTGGGATGTTGGATCCCAATGCAGTCTCTTCGGCGCCCTGGAACTGAATGCGCATGCTGGCGGAAGCCGGCAGACGATCCTTGGTGCTGGTCGTGGTGATGCCGAAGAACTTCGAACGAACCTGCCAGTTCAGCGAAGCCACCAGACCCATCGGGCCATCGGCAACGCGGGTGGTCAGGACCAAGCTCTCAGGCGATGCGGTGTAGACCGCATCCACGATTTCGAAAGTTTCCGGAGTCGGCTGCGTGCTGTCTGGGAGGACGTCGTAGCCGATCAACAGGCTTGGGTTGCGCAACAGGTCGGCTCCGAAGGAGGACGACGGGTTGGCAATCGTGACCGTGTAGTTCTGGAAGGTTGCGGTACCAAGACCACCATCCGAACCCGTGACTGCACCGAGGGAAACCAAGTTTCCGGTGGTATCCACCAGGCCAGTGGCTTGGTCGATGCCATCGAAGGACAGGGTGCCATCGAGGAAGTCTGGGAAAGGACCGGTGCCATTGGCAGGGTTCCGCAGTTCGGCCAGGCCGGTATCGACCCACTCACTCTGCACCTGCGACTCCGGGGAGTAGAAGGGCACCAGAGTGAAAGGCTGTGGCATCGAGTAGACGCCCAGGATCTCATCCTGACGATCGGAGATGACCGGGTTGGTCAGATCGTTGCCGGTGAGATACAGCTTGAAGGCTGCGTCGACCGAAGCCTCGTAGGTGATGTCGGTCAGTGGGTTCGGCACGTGGATCTGGATGATGCCGCTGGAGCCAGCTCCACCACGACCGGTCATCCAAGTGCTGTTGCCGTCGAATCCATCTTCAGCTCCTGCGAGGGAGTCGATGTTGCCGCCGGTGTTGTACTCGGAGGCGAAGCGACTACCTGCCCAACCACGACGACCACCGATGGCCTGAATGCCATGGAAGTCGTTGATGTTGTTGAAGAAGGTCGCTGGAACAGCCGGGTTACCAGCAGTACCGACGTTGATCTGGCTCAGGTTCAGACCCGAAGCCGAGTGCAGGATCATGTGGCCGCCAGAGCCGCCACCCGAACCGGACACCTGCGATACGGTCGAGTTGACCGCGCCTTCAGCCGAAGACTCACCACCATTTCCGGAGCCACCGTTGACCTTCAAGATCGCAGCTGGGCCGATGGTGATTGGACCGAGGGTCATCAGTTGGACCTGTCCACCACCACCACCGCCACCAGCGCCGCGGAAGTAACGCGCGGTGTACTGGAACGGGAAGTTGGGGTCAGGGAAGTGATCGCCAAGGATGTCTTGGAAGTCGTCTGGCTCGACGTTGAGCAGACGGAAGAGGGTCTGCATGTCGCCCGAGGCACCACCACCGGAACCGGCGTGTGGAGCGCTGAGCTCACCGGTGACCAGCACAGGGACCACGCCAGGAGTGCCATCCCAGAAGTAACGGCTACCGTAGAAGTCGTTGCCGGAAGAGCCATCGGTGAAGATGGATGCACCACCGCTACCACCATCCGGACCGTTACTGGGGTTACCCAGGTCATAGGAGTTGGCGAGGTTGGTGATGGGCGGGTCGAAGGTCTCATCAGGCTCTTCGCCCTGCCAGGTCTGACCGAGGATATCCGGAGCCTGGTCTTCGAAACCGTGGACACCGTGAGGGCCTTGCTCCATCTGGTCGGTAGCAGGGACCTCGTTGCCGAGGCTAGAACCGCGCAGGCCAGCTTCTGCACCTACGAAGGTGGTGTCTGGATCGATAAGCGCGTTGTAGACGGTGTGACGATCGATGCGCAGGTCTGGACCAGCGTTCTCGAAGGTGCCGGGGTTCTCCAACAGACTCCAGCGATCCCAGAAGATCGAGTCGGTACGGGCGTTGGTGAATCCACCACCACCTCCACCACCGACGAGCAGGAACTCCGACTCAATCAGAGTGCCACTGATCGCAGGGTTGCGGTCTTGCTGATAACCACCCTCACCACCGACACCACCACCAACGGTGGTACCGAAAGGACCGAAGCCGCTTTGACCCCGTGGGGTGTAATCCGTGGTGTTGAAGGATGCATCGCCACCGCGACCACCACCACAGACGCCAAGGGCGCCAGGTACGGTCAGTTCCGGACGGGAAGTACCACCATCTGGAGTCAGGGCGTTGAAGCCACTGGCATCCAAGGTGCCGAGGAGAATGGCCTCGCCGGAGGCGTAGACGATCAGCGGGTTATCGCCGATCGCGCGCACGGTTGCGCCGGCTTCAATGGTGAAGTCGTGGACGGTGAGCACACCATTCTCGACATCGAAGACCTTGCCGTTGCCATCGGTGATCTGCGTGACCCCGGTGGTATCGATCTGCAGCAGGCCTTGGGCGCTGGTGACCACGAAGTTGCGATCCACACCGACGGGCGTGCCCGGGAACGGGAAGCTTGCGGTGATGCTGCCAGGCAGGACCACAGCACTTGGCTGTGGCAGGTCGGCATCGAAGTCCAGGTTGTTGACGTTACCGAAATCGTCGTTGAACTCATCGAAGGTGACATCGGCCTCGGTGAAGGTCGGGCCATCTTGATAGAGCTCGGCGAGCGTTGGCAGCGCGACCGGAGCCGTGATCTGGCTGGTCGTGTTGGAGTTACCACCGATGTCCTCGAAGTCGGAGGTCAGGACCACACGAATGTTGCGGCCGGGAACCAGAACACCGCTGACGGTGAAGTTCACGACAGCGCCATCACCACAGTTCGACAGGACCTGCCAAGAACCAGCGATCACGTTGCCGCTGGCTGGGAACAGGCCACTTGCGTTCGAGTACTGCACGTAGATGCGGTCGATCAACAAGTTGGACGGATCCGGGTTGATCGACTGGTTGAACTCCATGTTCAAGACCGTCAAGTCCTGGGAAATCAATCCCAGAGCATTCGGCACGGTCAAGGCAGTCAGAAGTGGCGGGCCGACGATCGTATCCGCGAACAACACATCACCCGAAGTAGGCGTGCGGAAGCTTCGGGTCAGGCCAATCGCCAACTGGTGCCCCTGCACATCACGGAGGACGGCCGAGCCGTTGGAGCCTTCCGTAGGCAGGACCAACTCATAGTTGAAGTTGCCCGGGACGAATCCACCATTGCTGTTATCAGCATTGGTCGGACAGGCTGGATTGAACTGAATGCCGTGGTTGGCGTTGCCTTCTGCATCTGCAATCAACTCGAAGGTACCGGTGACTGGGCTACCTTGGTTGATGGGATCGGTAGGCCGGAGAATGACCGAACCGAAGTTCACCGACGTGGCGTCGATGGCATTGTTGAAGAAGATCTGAACAGGCCGGTTGAGGAACCAGCTGTCGCCATCGCTGACGTTGGTCGTCAGCACCTTGAACTGGCCGATCGACGGGGACGACGCCTTACAGCCGACCAGGACGGCCGGGAGTAGGGCGCAACCCACCAAAAGAAGGTTACGGAACATGGATGTACGGGACTTGAACATCAATTGGTGTTGTAGGCGAATCCGAAGGCGTCGAGCTCGGCAAGGAGATCCTGCTCGATGTTGGACACGAAGGTGAAGCGCATCTGGAAGAACTGGCGGCCATCACCGACGAGGTCGGCTGGGTCGGTATACCAGTCAGAAGGCAGGGTAACGGTGCCGCAGCCATCATACTCCGCATAAGCGTTGAAGTTGGTGCTGGCATCGTTCAGCGGGCTTGCCTCGCCGAAGCACAGCGTATCCACCACCGTGGCAGCGGAACGGAACTGGACTTCCACGGAAGTGCCAGGGTTGGCTTGGACCGGGGTAGGCTCCAAGGTGAGGGCCGACAGGGAGGTGAGATCACCACCGAAGTCGAACCAGTGGGTGTAGACCTTGCTGACCTTGGTCACGAAGTCGACCTGGCCCCAGTAAAGCTCAGGGCCAAAGCCCTTGGTGGAAGCACCGGTCACAGTGTTGTAACCACCGTTCGGGGCCGTACCTTCCGGTGGAAGGTCAGGACGCACGAGGTGCCACACACCGCCACCATCACGACCACCCGAGGAGAAGACTCGGAAGGCAGGGACGTTGGAGGAACCCACCATGATCTGCACCTGGAAACCGTTGAATCCAAACTCCGAACCCATGGGGTAGGAGCGGAAGCGCATCAACAGCGGCAGGGCGATGCTGGGGTAGTAACCCTTTGCGTAAGTCGGGATGTCGGCAGAGACCACGCGTGGTGGCACACCGTAACCAGCTGCATCCGAAGGGTTGGAGTTACCACCGACCAGAGTCGATCCATCTGGCTCTGGGAAGTGCGTATCACGCCAAGTGTAGGTCGAAGTGAAATCCGGCCATGGATACATGCTGATACCACCCGCCGTCTGGAAGCGGTTGACACTCGAGATGTCGTAGTTGGTATCGAACATGATCTGTTCGTCGAGATCCGCGTAGGTGATCGGATCTTGACCGTAGCCGAAGATGTTCTCGTCGAAGTTGTTCGAGGCCAAACGCTTCAGGCCCGAGTTGTAGTACTGCGGATAACCCGTGGCTTGGTTGATGAAGTCATCCGGGAAACGCACGGAGTGGGCCAGAGCGAGGGAGTAGCGATCGAAAGTATCGTCGAACACCACACCATCGAAGGGCGACCAGTTGAGGCCTTCCACATCCATGTTGAATTCACTCACGCTGGAGAGGCCGAAGCCGAGGTGGTGATAACCGTAGATGGTCATCAGCACGGCGCCCGAAGGCGACAAGGGAGTCATCAGGCCTTGGGTGAACTTGAGGCGTTGACCGACAAAGTTGTTGGTCTGGTCTGCTTGACGCGAGAAGCGAGTGATGCCGCGTCCGCGCAAGATGCCATCGCCAACGATGGGACCGAGTTGACCACCGTATTCAGGAGTCTGGTCACCATCCTCATCGATGCCATTGCCGCGCAGAGCAAAGTACTTATCGGTAGGCACGGTGCCAGCCAAGGTGATTTGCGGGGTCTGGCTAGAGTGACCCGCTACGAAACCAGTGAAGTCGACGACGTTACCCGCCAAGTCAAGCACACCCGTGTTGCCATCGCGGACAGCCAAGGAGAGCTGCAAGGCAGGACCTTCCAAGAGGCCGTCAGTGATACCGGCGACAGGTGCGAGGGTGAAGGACTGCGCATCGCCAGAAGGCTGGACTGGGCCAAAGATGATGCGGCCTGCACCACCCCCACTACCGAAGCCAGGCAGACGGTCGATGTAATCCGGCACGGTCTCACCACCGAGCAGATCCCATTCATTGTTTGCATCATCTGGAGCGCCACCGACAACGCCGGAAGACAATACCAGGGAGTCCAGCGAACGAACCGTCGCGGTGTCGACAGGCTCACTGAAACGGATGGTGATGGTGGCGAAAGGATCCACGCCCGTAGCCGGCAGGCTCAGAGGTGCCGGAGTGATGGTCAGGAAGCACAACTGCAGAGCAGCATCTGCCGCGGTGTAGCGCGTGGTCAGGTTGGCTGCGACATCGGTGCTGCCACCTGGCAGGTTGCCGGAAAGAAGCACGCCCTGCACCACATAGGCACTGGAATCGCTGCTATCGAGGACAGAGGTCACTTGAATCAAGGCGCCGTCTGCTTCAAAGACATCACCGACCTTCGGGCTGATATCACGACAGTTGACGGCATCCAGCGAGTAGACCATGGTGCGCTGCTGACCAGCCTGCGTGACCGTCGCGAGGGTGACCTGCTGCGTCACGATCAGGGAAGGCTTGGCGGTATCGGTCAGGAAGCCGTTGAAGACATCCAAGTTGTTACCGGTACGGACGGCGCGAATGGCCACTGGATCGATCCCTGCGAACTCGTGCGGCTCCACGATCGAATCCCCAGCCAAGTTCCGCGTGACTTCAAAGGTGCCGGTCTTCGCTTTGTTCCCGAGCAACTGAGTCTGGTTGATGAAGGGGTTCAGCTTGGTAGGAATACGAATCTTGATGTTCGCCGATTCCTGGTTGGCCGATTCTGGGAAGCCGATGCCGTTCTCTGGAATACCCAAGTTCTGCGCATCGTTCTTGGAGACGGTCGGGTCAATGATGACCACACCCTTCGGCTGACCATCTTGCCCGATCCCCTCTTTGACGACGAAACGAGTCTCGAGCGAAGCCAAGCTATCTTCCGAAGTACCGACCAGCACCTGAATGGTCTGACGGTTGACGGTCGAAGGGTCCAGGAACTCCGAGAAGATCAGACGGATCGCGCCGTTCCGTGCGACCTTGGTGAAGGGGCCAGGAGCGTTGAAGTCCTTGGCTTGCAGGGAAGTCAGCCCAGTCTGGGCATCGCGCAGAGCCGTGGTGAAGGCAGTCGAACCGTTGACGGCAAGAATCTGCAGCGATTCTTTCTGGGTCAAGGGGTTCTGGCTGAGTTCATAAAGCACACCATCACTCTGGACGTTCTCGCGGATCACGATGTCGAGTTCGACGAGGTTGCCGGAGCCGTCGAACAAGTCAACGAGGCGCCCCCATTGCATGTCTTCGAGGAACAAGGTGGCCTTGCCTGAGCCAGCACCGGTTCCGTTACCGGAGTTGATGCCGACACCGCTTGCACCACAAGCACTGAACAGTGCCAGCGGCAAAGCGAAAGCCGCGAATGAGAGGAGGCGTGAGAAGGGTTTCATGCTTTGAATCATGATGAATCAGTTTTTCCAAACGATACCGAGACCATCCAACTCCGGGCTGAGCCCGAGGTCGGCATTAGCGAAGAAGGTCACACGGATTTGGATGAAGCGATATCCCTGACCCTCAAGGTCAGAGAGTTCGGTGGTCCAAGAAGAAGGAGTACTCACCGATCCAATGCCGTTGCTGTCGCCGTAATCGTCGAAGGGGGTATCCGCGCCGGTCAATGGAGAAGGGTTGAGGTCTGGGTTTCCGAAGTGGCTAACCGAGGCAGAACCGCGGTACTCCACTTGGATCGAAGTGCCGACGGGTTGGTCGGCGTTGGCAGGCTCCAGCACGGTGCCGCGGATGTCGCCATCAGCGAGGATGGCACCACAATCGAACCAGTGGCTGTACATGCGCGAGACATCCTGCGCGAAGTCGGCCTGGGCCCAGTAGATGAGGGCATCACCCTGGGTGGCGGTCGGCGCACCACCGGCGAGATAACCACCCGTTGGGGCGGTACCACCGAAGGCAGGGTTATCCGGCTGGATCAGGTGCCAAACACCGGAGCCATCCTGACCACCCGAAGACCAGATGCGGTAGTTCACCAAGACGTTTCCTGTAGGAATCATCTGCGTGACCGCGAAGCTGTTTACTCCGATGCTCTCGCTTTGCGGGTAGGTGCGAAAGCGAGCCAAAAGGGGCAAGCCAACAGACGGAGCCGTTTCTGCAGCCCAGAAGTTGAAGTTGCCGGTATCACTTTGGTACTGAACGTCAGGCGAGCCTTGAGAGCTTGGCGCGGCGGCTGTACCGAGGTAATCCTGCGGGATGGTGGTATCACGCCAGATGTAGTTGGTCGTGAAGTCTGGCCAAGGCAGGAAGGCCGTACCGTTGTTTGTAAACAACTCGATGGAGTTGGTGGTGTAGCTGGAACGGAATACCTCCACTTCATCGACGCCGGAACTGCCATCCGTGGTGAAACCAAGAATGTTGTCATCAAAGCCGGTAGTCACCAGGCCCGAGTTAGGGAACACGGTTGCGCCCGTGGTCGGATCGAGGAATTCATCTGGCAGGTACAGCGAAGTACCGAGCGACAAGGAGATGTCGCTGAAGACCTCGTCGAGAACCACACCCGATTGTGGCGACCAGTTAAAGCCCTCCACCGTCATGTTGTATTCGGTCGCATCGGGATAACCGAAGCCGAACTCTTGCGGACGATAAAGATGCATCACCACCGCACCTGCAGGGTTGAGTGGCTCATTGACTGGAGCCGCAGTGATGCGGTTCGCCATAGCCGGACTGGAGTTATCAGCACCACGCGAGAAGCGCATCGGCGCGCGACCGGTCAGGCCAGTTGCAGTTTGGAGGGTTTGACCCGCCCATTCCGCTTGGCCATCACCATCTTCATCGAAAGCTTGGGCGAACAGACCGAAGTACTTGGTGTCCTGCTCAGGGCTGTCCACGGGGTGCACCACCGAAATGGTGGAGTTCTGCCCATCGTTACCCGCCACGAAACCCACAAGGTCCAGCGAGTTACCGGAGAGATCTTCGATGCCATCGGTACCACCGCGCAAGGCGACGACGTAGTTGTCGAAGGCGTCGGTGCCATCCGGGTCGATCCAGCCGGTGACAGGCGACAGGGTGAACTGACGGTTGCCATCGACGGATTCAATCGCACCGAAAAGGATGCGACCACCGAACTCGGTACCAGCGGCTGCGCCACCCGCGTCGGGGCGGTAGTCATAGCCACGCTGACGTTCGATGAAGTCAGCGACCGTCTCGGAAGGATTGACCTGGCGGAACCAGGCAGCTTCAACCTCCTTGGAAGTGGTCGGAGCACCATTATCATCGGGCGAAGCGATCACGAAAGTACTCATCGAACGCACGGTGCCGGCGTTGATGGGCTCATCGAAACGCACCGTGACGGTGGACTGCTCATCGATCGAGGAGACCGGCATGGCGCCCACGGGTGGAGGTTGAATCTCCAAGTAGCAAGGCTGCACGGCCGCATCCTGCGGGGTGTAGCGCGTGGTGTAACGGGCAGCGAGGTTCGCTGCACCAGCAACGATCACGTTGTCATCGGCTTCCACTGCGGCACGCACCGAGTAGTTGTTCTGGTCGGCGCTACTGATCACATCGGTGACCATCATCAGGCCAACGGCGCCCACCTCAAACACATCGCCCACCTTCGGAACCATCGGCTTGCACTGCGCCGCGTTCATGGTGTAGAGGAACTCTGCGACTCCACCGCTCACGCTGGAGATGGTGTTGATGGTCGCGACTTGCACACCCAGCAAGTTCGGACGATCGTTGTCCAACAGGAAGCCATTGAAGGGATCGAGTTGGTTGCCGGTACGAGCAGCGCGCACCAAGACCACCGAGTTGCCCAAGTCCTCGAAAGGATCCGGGTTGAAGGCGCGCAGCGAAGGACGACGGTTGCCGTTCAGGCTGGTCAGCACCTTGGGTTGACCGATCAGTGGATCCGGCTCGGTTGGAATCTTGATCGCGAGGTTGGTGCTCAGCGAATCACTTGAAGCCGGGAAACCGACGGCGTTCTGCGGCACAGCCTCCTGCGCGGCTTCGGTAGCGGACACGGTCGTGTCGAAGAAGATGTTGCCTTTGCCCGTAGCATCATCGTTCTTCACCACGTAACGACCCGTGAATGCCAACAAGGGCGGCGAGCCGGTGTAGACCTGCACCGTAGTGAAGTCGACCGTGCTTGGATCCACGAACTCCGAGAACTGAAGACGGATGGTTGCGTTCCGTGCGATCTCGGTGAATGGCGGGGCACTGTTGGTGTTCTTCTCCCCCACGTTCTCCAGGTTCGACTTCGCGCTGGCGAGCAGCGTGGCGAAGTTGGCCGAAGCCGCATCCTGCAAGATGTTGAGAGTCTCCTTCTGGCTGACCGGGTTCGTGATCAACTCGAAGTTGATGCCATCCGATTCGAGCAAGTGGTTGATCAAGACATCCGTCTCGACGAGCACACCATTTTGGTCGCGGACATCGACGAGGCGACCCCAATCGACGCTCTCGAGGAACAGTCCGAGGGACTTCTTGGTGTTGCTACCGAGGCCTCCAGAGCCGGAGGCAGAGATGCAGCCGCCGCCGATCAGTGTCAGCGAGGCCAGGGTCGCAGCAGCGAGGCTACGGGCAGAGAAGCGTGCGAGGATGTTCATCCTGGGTGTCGGATTCGAGGATTCCATGTAGGTGTGTGCTTCGGTTGGGCAAAACCGAGTCCGCCTATCGTAAAACGTCGTGGCGGGGTTCGCTGTCCCCTTATTGGCAATTCCCGTACCAACCTCGTATCCCCCTTGTGGAGGCCCATTTCCGGGCAGGAACGCCCACGGGGTGCGGAAGCGCACAGGCGACTAGGAAAGCCGCATTTTGGTGCCAATGCGGGGGCTCAACCGCCCCACTGATAGCCTGCCTCAGAAGCCGCGTTGCGGTCTAAAAAGGGCTGCAAATTCTCGGGACGAATTCGGGTTGCTGCGGCGGAAGACAAGGGGTGGACCTTGTTTGTGGAACGACAGCCGGCGTACTCCACGGGCAGCTGACGATCACAATAGGCGCACAGGAAGCTGCGGCGCTGGGATCCGACCACGCGCCAAGGGACCGGAAGCTCCTCCGCATGGGAAATGCAGTCGGGGTTCGGACACGCTCCGAGGCGATGTTCGGGGTTGCCAGATGGCAGCGGCGACAGCGGCGGCAACGACCAGCGATCCTCTCGCAGCATGGCCAGGAACACCGCCTGCCGCACCACCGGCCCCAGGCGCGCCTGCTCGAAGTAACGCGCGCGCGGATCTTCGTCGATCTCACGCGGCAGTTCACCCAAGCGTGGCAAGGGGTGCAGCAGCAGGCAATCGGACAGCAGTGGATTCTGCAACTGCTCCACGGTCAGGCCGGGATAAGAGCCTTGGTTGGACTCCGCTCCCCGCTCGGCCTGCAGACGCGTGAGGTAAAGCGCATCCAGTCGATCGATCTCGGGGACGTCTTCCGGGAACAGGCTCTTCTGCACCAATCCTTTGGGCTCCAACACTCGTGCCTCATGGTTGCCGATCCATTCGCGGAACATCGGATGCTTGCCCCAACGCAATCGATAATCAAAACGATCGCGTAGACGTTGCTCGAAACTTGCTTCCCAATCCAAGCCCACCCCTGGCAACAGAACGATACGCACGCCCAGTGTGGCCAAGGCCCAAACCAAGGAACGCGCGGTGCGGCCGTTGCGCAAATCCCCCATCACCGCCACCGTCTTGCCTTCGAACTCACGCCATTCTTTGTAGAGCGTGTAGAGATCCAGCAAGGTCTGCGTCGGATGGCCAAGGCGACCATCACCGCCATTGATCACGGGCACTCCGGCAACCTGACTCGCCAAACGCGAGGCGCCATCTTTGGCGTGGCGCAACACCAACAAGTCTGCATAACCTCCGACCACGCGCGCCATATCCATCAGGCTCTCGCCTTTGGAATCGCTGGTGCTCTTGGCGTCGGAGACACTGATGACGGAGCCGCCTAAGCGTGCGACTGCAGCTTCGAAGGACAACCGTGTGCGCGTCGAAGGTTCCCCGAAGACGGTAGCGATCACGCGGCCTTCCAGGGCATCCGTGAAATCCTGCGGACGCGCTTCCAGCTCCTTCACGCGACGGAAGAAAGCCTGCAGGAATGCAGGGTTCAGGGCCTCGGAACTGTGGAGGCCATCCATCACCGGTAACAGGTACATGCGTGGCAGACCGAGGCGGACAGGGTGGGTGTCGGCGACGGCCGGGACAAAGGATAACGTCAGTCGGTGCTTTGCAGCAGGGCTTCCAGACGCCGACGTTGCGCCCCTTTCTGCAGCACCACCGCATCTGCCGACGGCACCGGCCCAAATCGCTTCAGCAACTTCGCCTCGATGCGTCGGATCCACAGTTTGCCCTCCCCCAGAAATCCCCGCAGATCCGGCTTCAGGCCGAACTCCTTGGGGCTCCAGGTGCGACGTCGGTCGGTGCGGTTCAGCAGCAGCAAATCCTGCGGCCGACGTTTGCCCAAGGCCTCCAACACCGCGCTTTCGGGAGGCGTCGCAGCATCCAGGACCCACAGCACACACCAGGCTTCGGCAATGGCCTGACGCGTCATGTCCATGGCGGCAGCATCCAGGGCGTCTTTCGGCTCTCCAAGCCCAGCGCTATCGATGAGATCGACATGGAAGCGGTCCCAGCCCTTGCCCAATCCCAAGCGCGCCGCGACCGGATCCCGAGTGGTGCCGGCTCCCGATGCAGTCGTTGCCAAGGAAGCCTGATGCCAAAGATTGAACAGACTCGACTTGCCGACATCCGCCGCCCCCGCCAACACCAAGCGCGGTGGCAAGTGCAAACGCTCCGCCCAAACCAAACCATCCTGCAATGCCGCGCAAGCAGCCGCACGTTCGGCTCCATGCAGTGATTCCGCTTGATCCAACGCGCGCTCACCGCGGCCATCTTCCTGCGCCAATGCGACGCGTGCCGCTAAAGGGCTGGTCGCTCGACACAAGGGAGACAAACCCTGCTCTCGTTCCTGCCACCCGCGTTCCTCCAACCAAGCCCGAAAGGCCGCTGCCACTCCAAAGCCGCCATGCAGATGACACTCCAAGGCACCATCTTCTCGCGCCCACAACAAGGCTTCATCAAAGGGCAGACTCTTGCGATCCAAACGCAATGGCCGGGAAGCCTGCGGCAAACGGTCTCCGAACAAGGCTTGTTGCTGTTCCAAGCTGCCGCTCAATTCCCAAATCGAAAGCGCGCTCGCACCAGCTCCCGAAAGCCGACGGAAAGTGCTCATGCCCAAACGTCTTCCGGCAAAGCTAGGAGTGCACCAAGCACCATGTTCTCGCATACGCGCCAATCCGGCAGGAGTTCCTGTAACGCTTGCGCATCGCCCCCCGTGAGGAAACGTTGCGGCGCGCAATCCAACTCCGATTCGAATTCCGCAGCCAGCCCCTGCAATGCCTTGGCGAAAGCACGATAAGTCCCTGCCGCGACGGCGCCCGCAGTATCGACCGGCACCGTTGCCGCAGCGTTTGGATCGGCAGCGGCCAAATGCGGGCAGGCCTGCGCCAGGGCTTTTTGTTGCAAGCCCAGTCCAGCGCCAATGGCTCCACCGAGGAAGCGGCCGTCGGCATCGGTGAGGTCGAGGGTGAAAGCGGTTCCACAATCCGCAATCAACACCGCACTGCCGGTCTGTTGCCAGGCAAACCACGAAGCCAACAGGCGGTCCATGCCGGTGCCGGTGGTGGTGATGGTCAAAGGAACCTGCTCCGGTGCCAGCACTCTGCAACCGACCGAATCCGGCAGCACCGCCGTCACCTGTTCCAAGCCTTTTGCGGAGCTACTTGCCAAGCGCAGCTCCGTGATGCCCTGTTCCTGCAACCAAGTGACCAGGGCCTGCAGCTCGGTGGCTTCGCGCCAGGTAAAGGAAGCCGCCCACCCGGCATCCGCCGCGCGCAACTTCAATCGACGATTGCCGAGATCCGCGTACAGCCGTCGCCCGTGGTCCACCGACTTAACGCGGCAGACGGAAGGTCAGCGTGCGTACACCACCGAGGCGTTCTACCCGGACCATCAAGGTATCGGTATCCAACTGACGCATCGACTGGAACAGTTGATCACGATCGGTTGCGGCTTCGCCATTGACTTCAAGCACGATGTCGTCGGCTTGCAGTCCCAAACGTGAGAACACCGAGTTCTCCGGCACGCTGCGAATCCGCAGGCCACGCACTTCATTGGACAATGGATCCCGTGCCACACGGACAGGCACCGAAGCGAGGATCTCCTCCTGCGACATCTTCTCGAGTCTGGAGACATCATCCGAACCCACAGCGAACATGCCAGGCTGCACTTGTTCGGTGAACTGCGGCGTTGGAATATCCAAAGGACCACCAGCATCAGTACCACCACCAGAATTTGCACCACTGGAGTTACTGGCTGCCGTTGCCACGAAGGCGCGTGATTGATCGACCTTATAGGTCTCGGCGGTCAGGACCAGAACATCTCCGGTATCCAACACCTTGATCTCGACTTCATCCTTACGCACGGCCACCAACTTGAGATCGAGCCCCTTCTTGGTGTTCAACTCGAACTTCTGATTGAGGCCGATGAAGTCACCCGGAATGTGTTGCGGAGTGGCACGCTCACCCTTGCCTTGAATCCATGCACCCGATGGGTATTGGATCATGGGCACTTCCACATCCCCTTCCGCGATACGCGGCTTCGGCTTGTCGTCGACAGGGGTGGGCGGCGGTGGCGGCGGCGGCACGTAGCCGGTCACGTTCAGGTTCTGGATAACCTTGTAGTTATCGTAGTGGAGCAGGTGTCCACCGACCCTTGAGCTTTCGATCTTGCCGAAAGTCGCCTCCAACTTTGCAATCGAATGCTTGGCCACGATGGTGTCTTGGTTCTGCACGAACCCAAACATCTTCCATCCGAAGCCGCCGAGCGTTGCCAGCCCGACGAGCACCAAGACGAGGCGCAGCAGTTTTTCGTTCACGTAAGGCATCTTATCCCGCTTCCGGGAGGATTGCGACGGTATCGACCGCTCCGATCTTCCCTAGGCTTCCAGGTCTTCTTCGACCAATCCGACCAGATCCTGGCGCAGCAGGTCCAGTCCACGGCCAGTCGCAGCACTGATCAGGCGCGGCTCCTTGCCGATGGCCTCGAAAAACGCCATGGCGCGGGCCACTCCTTCCTCATCCTCGATCTTGGTCGCGACCACCAGACTGGGGCGATCTTTGAGGTCAGAATCATAAGCCTCGATCTCACCACGGATGACGCGATAGGCCTCTTCGGGCTCGGTATCGGCGGTGGTCGCACAATCGACCAGGTGCAGCAGGACCCGAGTCCGTTCGATATGGCGTAAGAACTGGCCACCAAGGCCTTTGCCATCGGAGGCGCCCTCGATCAGACCGGGAATATCGGCCATGACCAGGTTGCGATCGCCATAACCGAGGTCGAGGATGCCCAGGGAGGGATCCAGGGTGGTGAAGGGATAATCGGCAACCCGTGGGCGGGCGGCCGTCATGCGGCTGATGAGGGTCGACTTGCCGGCATTCGGCAGCCCCAAGAGACCGATATCGGCAACCAACTTCAGCTCCAGGCGCAACTTGCGCTGCTCCCCCAGCACACCCCGTTCACTGTGCGACGGTGCTTGCTGCACTGCGGTGGTGAAACGGGCATTGCCGCGCCCGCCCTTACCGCCTTCTGCAACTACCACCTTGGCACCATCGTGATCCAGGTCCGCGAGCATGTTGCCGCGCTCAAAATCATAGATTTGAGTACCGACGGGAACCTTCACATGAAGATGATCACCGTACTTGCCGCTGCGATTATTGCCGCCACCAGGTTGGCCATCTCCGGCGCGCGCATGGTGATTCCGCGTCACGCGGAACAGGGAGTTCTCCTGACTATCCGCCACCAGAACCACATCGCCGCCGCGTCCGCCATCACCGCCATCCGGGCCACCCATGTTGACGTACTTCTCACGGTGGAAGGAAGTACATCCAGCACCACCTTTGCCAGCGATGGCAACCATGACCGCTTCATCGCGGAACATGTTTTCAATGCGGTTGGACATGATGCTTTGGGGTTCAGGCTAGGTATGGAAGAAGCCCGGCAGTCCTTAGGACTTCCGGGCTTCGAGTGTTCCGGACCTGCGAAGGGCAGGCCGGAAAGGGATTAGGCCTCGAAAGGCACCACCTGCACGCGCTGGCGGGACTGGAACTCGACGGTGCCATCCCAAAGCGCGAAGAGGGTGTAATCCTTACCCATGCCGACGCCGCGGCCCGGGTGATGCTTGGTGCCACACTGACGGATCAGGATCTCGCCGGCGCGCACTGCTTGACCGCCGTAGCGCTTAATGCCGCGCATCTGCGGGTTGGAATCACGACCGTTCTTGGTCGAGCCACCACCTTTCTTATGTGCCATGTCTTATTTCTCCTTGAAGAATCCGGGCTCAGCCGCGGATTTCCTTGACGCGAATGTGGGTGTACTGCTGGCGATGACCGACGCTCGAGCGGCTGCTCTTACGGCGACGGAAGGTCGCTACGCGGATCTTCTTATCCAGCACCTCGCCGACGACTTCGGCCACCACGGAGGCACCGGAGACATGCGGGGTACCGACTTCAACCGAGCCATCTTCCTTCTTCAGAAGCTGGACAGAGTCAAAAACGAGTTCGCTGCCCGGCTCGGCGGAGGGCATGCGGTCAATCCACAAATCCTCACCTGGCTTCAGGGTCAAGCAACGGGAACGGTCACGAACAATTGCGTACACAGTGTATTCTCCTCGCGAAAGGGCCGCATAGTCTAGCGGCCGCGGTCGACCTCGGCAAGGGTGCCTAAGGTCTCTAGAACGGAATCTCCTGAGGGGACCTGTGGGTCCTCCATCAGCTCGAGACGGTGGTTCAGGCCCTCCAGAGAGCCTGAAAGGTGCTTCCAATGGTGCACCACGCCAGGTTGGGCCCGAATGCGCACCCGCGAGGGCTGCTCCAGGGCGCGTAGGCGGCGCAAAATGCGTAGAGCGCCAGCCTTGTGATGCGCGGTATTGCCGCTGCCCCCACAACCACGACACATCGACTCGCTGGCCCGCGCAGGCCCGGTGCCCAGACGTCTGCGGGTGAAAGCCATCAGGCCGAAACTACCGAGCCGGCCACTCTTCATGCGCGCACGATCCTCGCGCAGATGTTCGCGCAGGCAACGCTCGACTTCGCGGCGATGCGCACTCTCGGCCATGTCGATGAAATCCACCACCATGATTCCGCCGAGGTCGCGCAAACGAGCCTGACGCGCGACTTCCTTCGCCGCCATCAGGTTGGTCTCCAGCGCGGTCTGCTCCAGCGAGTCGCCGTCGGTGCGACCACTATTGACATCGATCGCGGTGAGGGCCTCGGTCTCGTGAATCACGATGGAAGCACCGCGTCCGATCGGCACGCGACTACGGAACAACTGCTGGAAGGGAGCTTCCAACTGCAGCGCTTCGAACAGCGGGCGGGGCTCTTCATAACGCTTCAGGGTGACGCGTTGTTCAGCACCCTTCTCGACCAGGAACTGTTCCAAGGCCTGCGAAGTCGTTTGATCATCACAAAGAATCTCGGTGACATCGCCGTGGAACAACTCGCGACATGCGCGCACCGCCGTGGTCTCTTCCGCCAAGGCCAACACCGGCGGCTTGGCTTTGGCGAAGTCACGACAGATCGTATTCCAACGTTCCTGCAGACGTTTGAGGTCATGCGCCAAGACGCGCTTCGGTTGTCCCGAAGCAGCAGTTCGCGCGATCACCGGCAACTCCACGCCATCGCCCAAGGTCAACAAGGTCTCGCGCAAACGTTGGCGTTCCTCGGCTTCCTCGATCCTACGACTGACGCCAATGCGTCCGAGAGTGGGCATCCAAACCAGACAGAATCCGGCCAAGCTCAAGTGCATGGTGAGGGTTGCACCCTTGCCGCGAACGGGATCGCGCAGCACTTGCACCAACACCGGGCGTCCGACCTGCAGGAGTCCGGCAATGGAAGGGCCAGGCTCCGGATCTGGAATCGAATCCGGATCTTCACAGACATCATGCGGGGTGCTTTCCTGCTCCAGATTCGGTGCGTCCGGCGGAGCAGCTTCCGCCGCTTCACTCTCGTCGTCTTCCGGACCACGTCCACGCGGGATCGGGGTTGCAGCGACTTCGACTGCCGAGAGATCGGCATCGGCGCAGGCGGGGTGCACATTGCCGACATGCAGGAACCCCGCACGGCGGTCTCCAAAGTCGACGAAGGCGGCATCCAAACCTTCTTCCACCTTGCGCACCACGCCAAGGTAGATATTGCCCACGACGGAGCCGCGCTCCGGTTGCGCACAACGCAAATCGAGTAGCTCCCCCGCCTCGACCAAGCCGATGCGGATCTCCTCCGGGTCGCGGGCATTCACGACCAGGGTGCGACCGGCGGAGGTCATGACAGGGCTTCGCCTTCTTCCGCCAGCAGGATCGCAACCATGCGCTCGGCCGCGGCTTCCGCCTGCGGACCTTGGGCATGCACCTCGACCTCGGCGCCCTGCGTGGCACCTAAGGTCATCACCGAAAGGATGCTGCGTGCATCCGCAACCCGGCCATCGCAGCGCAGCTCAATGCTGGCTTCGAAATCCACCGCCGCGGAGACGATGGCATGACTGGGGCGCGCGTGGATGCCATGGGCATTCACGACCTTCGCCTTACGGACGACGGTCTGTTCCATCGATGGAAGGAATCAGGCCGGAGCCAGCTCGGTCAGAAGTTCGACCACCTGCGCGCCGGACGAGGCCTGGCGAGCGAAGGAGACGAAATCCTCGTGCTGTGCGATCTCGGCGATCCAACGAAGCAGTCCGATATGCGCATCCGCATCCTGCTCGGGGCGGATCACGCAGAAGAAGACATGCACATCTTCACCATCCAAGGCGGAGAAATCGACACCATCTTGATGGATGCCGACGACTACCGTCACCTTATCGGTGTGGGGCGACTTGATGTGCGGGATGCCGACACCGGAACTGCCGGTCGAGCCCTGAGATTCACGCAGGAGCAAAGCGGCCTGAATGGCATCGCGATGCGCGGTGAGGTCCGGGTTGACCTGAACAAGACCGTCCACCAACGCAGCAAGTACGTGGTCGGAATCGGGTGCTTGGATGTCGAGCAGGATGGCCTGCTCGGGGAAGAGTTCCACGTAGCTCATGGAGTGCTTATTCCGCGGCACGGTGACGCCGTGCTTTTGCGGAGTGTTTTTCTTTGTCTTTAAGGATTTGACGTTCGAGCTTGTCGACCACGCTGTCGACCGCGGAACGCCCATCGGCTGCGCTCGTGTGCGCAACAAAAGGTTCACCCTTCTGGCGGTGCAAGAGACCTTCGCAGGCCACCTCGTTTGCCTCAGTGACGAAAACCATCTCCCCCTTCTCGAATGTCTCCCCGAATCGCTCTAGTTTCTCGAGCTGCTTGCCAGCGTATTCGCGCAGGGCCTTCGGGAAGGATTCGTGACGGAAAGTGACTTCGATGTTCATGGGTGGATGGGAGGGGCTTGGGGGTCCTCCGTACCTATAGGGTACGCTCTCCCCCGGTTCCGCGAAAGGGCGGGAAAGGGTCCTGGGAGTAAAGCACGCGCCAGAGGTAAAGCCCCTCCGGAGGTGCCGTGACTCCTGCCCTTTTACGGTCGCCGGAGTCGCGCACATGACCAATCCACTCGGGTGCATGCTTGCGCATTCCCACATCCCAAAGGCTGCCGACCATATTGCGTACCTGTCGGTACAGGAATCCACCACCGCGGAAGTGGAATGCCAGCCCACCACGCATGGGTTGAATGTGGACGGAATCGATGCGGCGGATACTGGTTTTGGTGGTGCGTCCGGCAGCGGCGAAGGCTGCAAAATCATGCGTGCCAAGAAAGTGTTTACTGGCCTCGCGCATGGCATGAAGGTCCAAGGGTTGGCGCACCCAAGCCACACTGCCGCGTTGCAAGACCGGGCGTGTATCCCCCAGCGCGCAAAGGTAGACATAGTGCTTGCCGACGGCGCTCATACGCGCATGGAAATCTTCCTCGACGGCCGCGGCATCGCGCACCGCCAAATCGTATTCCAGATAAGCATTGATGGCGCGACGGATCTTGTCGGCCGGCATCTTGCTCCAAGTGGAGAAGTGCACCACCTGCCCCCAAGCATGGACGCCGCTGTCGGTGCGGCCGCTGCCATGCATGACGACTTGTTCGCCGGACACCGCCGCCCAGGCAAGCTCCAAGTCTTCCTGCACCGTGCGGAAACCGGGTTGGCGCTGAAAACCGTGGAAGGCACCTCCGGCATACTTGATGCGCAAGGCGATGCGCCGCGGTGCGTCGACCGAAGGGAGTTCAGTCATCGAGCGGGCGTCGGCCTTGGTAGGCATCGGCCAGGATCTCGCCGTGAAGGTATTCAAGTCGCGCGCCGACAGGCAGGCCGCGTGCAAGTCTAGTCACGCGCACTTCGCAACCGGCCAGGGCCTCGATGACCTTGAGCGCGGCACCTTCCCCTTCACGGTCTGGCGCGGTCGCGAGAACCACTTCCTTTACCCCATCGGTTTCAATGCGATGACGCAAGGCGCGCAGAGCACCGGCATCCGGTTCCGCACCTTCGCGCGGGGCGAAGCCTTCCAGCAACACGTGGTAGAGGCCGTTGTGAATGCCAGCGCTTTCCAGCTTCTCGACTTCGCGCGGGCCTTCGACCACGCAGACCAAAGTGCGATCGCGACTCTCTTCGGCGCAGATCGAACAAGGAGAACGCAGGGTGATGTTGCCACAGGTTTCGCAGCGCCGCGTCTCCACCCGTGCATCGCGCAAAGCCACGGCCAATTCCGCGACTTCTTCGGTGGGCGAACGCAAGACATGCAGCGCCATGCGCTCCGCACTGCGTGCGCCTACCCCCGGGAATCGCTCCAGGGCGCGGATCAATCGTTCGAGCGGTTCCGGGAAAGCCAAGGGCTCTACATCATGCCGGGAAGGCCCATGCCGCCGGTGACGCCTTTCATGGCTTCGGCGTTGGCTGCTTCCGCATTCTTCAAGGCTTCCTTGATCGCAACACCGACCAAGTCCTCAAGCATGTCGACCTCTTCCGCATCGACCACTTCCGGCTTGATGGTGATGCCGACGAACTCACGCGCGCCGTTGATCTTCACCACCACGGCTCCACCACCGGCACTGCCCTCGAAGACGGCCTTCGCCATCTCTTCCTGCACTTCGGTGACCTGCCGTTGCATTTTTTTCGCTTGGCGCAACAGTCCGCCAAGATCTCCAAGACTTCCAGCCATGTTTCTTCTCTACGTTTAGGACAACCGTGGGCTGTCAGGGTGTTTCTTCCTGGCCATCAAAGGACGACAGCAGGGAGTCGACGACAGGATCGTCGAGGGCTTTCTCACCATCTTCAAAAGTGAACTTCCAAGGGCCGGGGCTCCAAGGGAGACGGGCCAAGGCATTGAGCTCGAGTGGATCATCGAGCAGGTCGCGGTCGCGCGGCGGTGGCGGAAACAGGTTCATGGTGACGACATCCCCTTCCACCTTGCCGGTGACGAAGTTGCGTCGCACGATGGTCGCGAGGGTGGGACGTTCCTGTTCCAGCTTCTGCAGCAAGGCTTCGACATCGCGCAAGACCTCGGTGGCCGGCATCGGTGTCGGCATGTGCGAGGTTGCAGCGGTTGGTGCGACGACTGGTGCAGCTTCGGGCTCGCGTTCCTGTGCCTCCGCGGTTGCGGCCGGCGGTAAGGGCGCGGGCATCGAGGGCGGAGGTTCCGGCGGTGCTTGTGGCACGGCCGGCGGGATGGTGGGCATGGGCCCTGGGTTTGCAGCTTGCGGGGTTTGCGGTGCGCTGGGAGCTGGCGCGCTTATGGCGGGCGCGGGTGCGCTTTGTGCCGGTGCTGGTGCTGAAGCCGGCGTTGGTGCCGGCGCAGCGCTTGCCTGTGGTGGAGGCGTAGGACTCGGTGCTGGTGCGGCAGCACTTGGCTTTGGTGCTACGGCGCTGAGGTCTCCATCCAGGAGCCGACGCAACTCGAAGAACTCACCAATCCGCGCTGCGCGCAAGATGGTCCATTCGAGCAGGGCGCGTGCACCCAGAGGTGCCTTCTGCATACGGCTCTCCAATTGGAACATCATGCCGAGGATCGCTTCCAGACGATCGCGCCCCAAGGTACGCGCCAATTCAATCGTGCGCTCCCGACGTTCGGCCGCTGGGATCACACCCACTGCATCCTCCCCCAGTAAAGCGATGTGCAACAGATCGCGCAAGGCATCGACGGCCTGCTCCACGAAGTCTCGCTCGGTACCACCCCGTTGCAGGAAGGCATCTACCGACTGCAGGATGGTGCCGGGATGATCCGCGGCAACGGCTTCAAACAAATCAAGCCACCGTTCCGGACGTGCCAGTCCAGCGACCATCTCGAGGTCGTCGAGCGTGACGTGTTCCCCAGCGGTAGCGAGCACCTGATCGAGCATCGATTCGGCATCGCGCATGCCACCGCGACAACCATGGGCAATCGCGCGCAGCACCTCGACTTCGACCTTCATGCCTTCGGCATCGCAGACCCGTTGCAGTTTGGTCTGGATATCCTCTTCACGGATCCGACGGAACTCGAAGATTTGACACCGCGAAACGATGGTGTCTGGGATCTTGTGCGGATCGGTGGTCGCGAACAGGAACATCGCGTGGGCGGGCGGTTCCTCCAAGGTCTTTAGCAAGGCATCAAAAGCCTGGCCGGAAAGACGCTGCACCTCGTCGATGATGTAGATCTTGCGCCGGTCGCGAATCGGATTGGTCTGTACCGCATCGCGGATACTGCGCACATCATCAACGCCGTTATTGGAAGCGCCGTCGATCTCGACCACATCGATGTCGCCACCGCGCTCGATCTCGAGACACATCTCGCATTCCAGGCAGGGCTCGACGGTTGGCCCGTTCACGCAGTTCATCGACTTGGCGATGATGCGTGCCGTCGTCGTCTTGCCGACGCCGCGTGGACCCACCAGGAGATAGGCCTGACCGATACGCTGGCGCTCGATCGCCTGGCTCAGCGCGCGGACGATGTGATCTTGGCCGATGACCTCGGCGAAGCTGCGCGGGCGATACTTGCGCGCAAATACGCGGTAGGTCGGGGCTGCTTCGCTCACCTGTTCATCCTAGCAGACGCTCTACTAGGGAATTCTTGCCGGTGGAAGATGCAAAGCAGGAACCGGAGGCCCGGACCTCCACGGCACCCGGACGCTATCACTTAGAGCTGCTTCGTTCCCGATCTGACTCGGTTCACGACAGTTCCGCTGCGTAGTGCCGGACCCCCGGTTCCTGCGTTGCGATCGAATGGCGGAGAGGGAGGGATTTGAACCCTCGGTACCTTGCGGTACACACGCTTTCCAAGCGTGCTCATTCGGCCACTCTGACACCTCTCCACTGATTCGACAAAAAGCGTATTCCCCAGGCTGGGGAATGGCGGAGAGGGAGAGATTCGAACTCTCGGAGGCCTTGCGACCTCACTGGTTTTCGAAACCAGCCCATTCGGCCACTCTGGCACCTCTCCAATGGGGCGGAAATGATAGCGGCGCTGGGTGGCGGACGGAAGCCCTAAGTAGGCCCAGACTTGTCTTCCGACGCGGCTTTTTTCTTGGCCGCAGCTGTGCTGGCCCTCTTGCGCCGAAAGAACTCCTGCAGCATGCCTGCACTCTCCTCAGCCAGAACCCCACCCTGGGCCTCAATGCGGTGATTCAGGCCTGGCAGCTCCAGAATCCGCACCAAGGATTCGATGCCTCCGAACTTCGGATCCGCCGCTCCATAGACGATGCGTTTGACGCGTGCGTGCAGGAGTGCGCCGGTGCATTGAATGCAGGGCTCCAAAGTGCAGTACAGCTCCGCTTCTGGAAGACGTTTCTCCCCTGCTGCACTGAAGGCTTGTGAGAGCGCCAACATCTCGGCGTGGGCCGTTGCGTCCTGCAAGGCTTCGACGGTATTCGCACCGCGCCCGAGGATCTCATTGCCACGCACGAGGACAGCGCCGACGGGGACCTCATCCTGAGCCCAGGCGTTGCGGGCTTCGCGCAGGGCCAGCTCCATGATGACCTGATCCCGTTCCTCCGGAGTCTCCGGCTCACGCAGCGGGAAGAGGAGTGCCATGCGTATCGCTCGCGTTTTCGCGAGGGGCCGACGAAAGCGTCGGTCTTGATCTCATCTCATCTCAAACGAGAGAGTGGCGCGCCCGGGAGGATTCGAGGCGAAGGCGGCGTTGCGAAGCGACGCCAACCCGACTCGAAGTATTCCGCGGGTGAGCCGCGAGAGAGCTGATTTCGCGCTTGCGCGGAAAATCAGCGAAAGAGTGGCGCGCCCGGGAGGATTCGAACCCCCAACCTCCTGATCCGTAGTCAGGTGCTCTATCCAGTTGAGCTACGGGCGCGTTTTCGAGGGGGAGATTTCAACGTCGCCAAGGGCATCCGTCAAGCATCGAAGCGTAATTCCGCGTGGAGTTCTCCACAACATCCTCAGAGCAGGAATGCTAGGCTAATCATTGCTGATGGAGCCTTTCGTTCACCTGCATGTCCACACCGAATACAGCCTCCTGGACGGGGCGAATCCGATTGAGAAATTGGTCAAGGCGGCGGTGGAAGATGGCCATGATGCCCTTGCCATCACCGACCATGGCAACCTCTTCGGCGCCATGGAGTTTTATCAGGCGTGCAAGAAGCATGGCGTAAAGCCGATTCTTGGTTGCGAGGTCTATGTCGCGGAGAAGTCGATGTCGAAGCCGCATAGTCGGCGCGAGAATCCTTATTCGCACCTGACCTTGTTGGCCAATGATGCAGAGGGTTGGAAGAACCTGATGCAGTTGAGTTCGGCGGCCCATATCGATGGGCAGCATTTTCGTCCGCGCGTCGACTTGGATCTGATCGCGGAGAAGGCGAAAGGCATCACTTGTTTGTCCGGTTGCATGAGTGGCCCCGTGAACAAGTTGTTGCGCGTCGAAGATGAAAAGGGCGCGATCGAGATGTCGGGGCGCCTGCAGGAGATGTTCGGCGAAGGCAACTTCTACTTGGAGGTGATGCGCAATGGCATCGTCATCCAAGACAAGTTGACAGAAGGCATGGCACGCCTGCAAGGTGCCATGAATGCGCCATTAGTGGCCACCAACGACATCCATTACTTGCGTCATGAAGATTGCGCGGCGCAGGATGCGATGATCTGTCTGCATACCGGTGCACGTCTGAATGATCCGGATCGTTGGCGCATGGATTCGGACACGCTCTACTTCCGTAGCCGCGAAGAGATGAACCGCATCTTCTCGGATCTGCCGGAAGCCTTGCGCAATACGCAAGTGGTAGCGGATCGGATCGATGTCGAACTGGAGATCGGGCGCCTACGCCTGCCGGTGTTCGAGCCGGATGACGGCAGCACGCCGGATGAGCTGTTCCGTCGCTTGTGCGAAGAGGGATTCCGTCGCTTCTATCCGGTGGACGAGGATGGCGAGGCGCGCAAGCGTCTGGAGTATGAATTCGGTGTCATCAAGGACATGGGCTTCATCTCCTACTTCCTCATCGTCTGGGACTTGATCCGCTATGCCCGCGAAGAAGGCATTCCTGTGGGTCCTGGGCGTGGATCGGCGGCAGGTTCGATTATCGCCTTCGTGCTCGAGATCACGCGCATCGATCCACTCAAGTACGACTTGATCTTCGAACGTTTCCTCAATCCGTCGCGGATCTCGATGCCGGATATCGATATCGACTTCTGTAAGGATCGTCGGGAGGAGATGATCCACTACACGCGTGAACGATACGGCGATGAGAACGTCTGCCAGATCATCACCTTCGGCAAGTTGAAGGCGAAGAACGCCTTGCGCGACATGGGACGGGTGATGGATATCCCCCTCTCGGAAGTCGACAAGATCGCGAAGAAGTTGCCGGAAGGTCCGGGCATCAAACTAGGGCCGTCGATCGAGGCCGAGCCGGAGCTCAAGGAGTTGTTCGAGAACAGTCCGGAGCACACCAAATGGTTCGACTTGGCATTGAAGGTCGAAGGGCTTTCACGCAACTCGGGCATTCACGCGGCGGGCGTCATCATTGCGGATGAACCGCTGCGTGAGATCGTGCCACTGGCCAAGGTGTCCGGCAATACCACCACGCAGTGGGATATGAAGTACAGCGAGCAATATGGATTGCTCAAGATGGACTTCCTCGGCCTGCGGACCTTGTCGATCCTGCAGGAAGCGGCGCGTCAGGTGAAGGTGCGCACTGGAGAAGTCCTCGACCTCGATGGACTCCCCCTCGATGACCCGGCCACTTATGAGTTGCTGTGCAAGGCCGATACGGAGGGTGTGTTCCAGTTGGAATCCGGCGGCATGCGCAACCTGCTCGCCGACATCAAACCATCGGTCTACGAAGACATCATCGCAGTCTTGGCGCTGTTCCGACCGGGCCCGCTCGGTTCCGGGCTGCACACCATCTACGCCCTGCGCAAACACGGCAAGGAGGCGGTGAGCTTCCAGCATGAGATCCTCGAACCGATCCTGAAGGAAACCTACGGTGTCCTCATCTACCAAGAGCAGATCATGCGTGTGGCGCAGCGCATGGGCGGCTTCACTCTGGCCGATGCGGATTCCCTGCGTAAGGCCATGGGCAAGAAGAGCGCCGAGTTGATGGCGCAGTTCGAGGGCAAGTTCCTCGACGGTGCGGTCGAGCGGGATGTGCCGCGTGAAGTTGCGGTCGAGATCTGGGAGATGATGAAGAAGTTCGCGGAGTATGGCTTCAACAAGTCGCACTCGGCCGCTTACGCCATGGTCACCTACCAGGCCGCCTGGATGAAGGCGCATTACCCTGCTGAATTCTTCGCCGCATCCTTCACCTATGAAGCGGCCGATACCGACAAGCTGCGTTCGCTCATCGAGGATGCACGCAAGCATGCGATTCGCCTGGCGCCACCGTGCATCAATACCTCGGAGCGGCGCTTCGTGGTGCTGGATCCGGAGCGCATTCGTTTCGGCCTGGAAGCCATCAAGGGTGTCGGCGGCGGAGCTGCTGAGACTTTGGTGGAATTACGTCGTTCGCGGGATGAGGAGATCTTTGCCGAACTGGACGACGCCTTCGTCGATGGTGTCGCTGCCGGCATCAACCGCTCGACCTTCGAGAACCTGGCCAAGGCTGGAGCTTTCGATGTCTTCGGTGAATCCCGGGTGCACCTTCTGCCCGAGCTTGAGGATCGCTTGCGCTACGCCTCGAGTCTGGCCAAGGACCGCGCCAAAGGACAGGGCATGTTGTTCGGTGGTCCAGCCTCCCCCGCTCCGGGTGCAGAGGTTGCTGCGGAGGGTTCTGAGAGCTCCAACGCTCCCGCCGCGCCATGCGATGCCTCCAAGCTGTCCGAGCCTGAGCTGAAGCTCTTGCTGCAGCAAGAGAAGGAGACCCTTGGCCTCTACCTCACCGCCCATCCGCTCGACGACTTCCGTCATGTGCTCGGCGGAGTCTCTCCTTGGACCAGCCGCTCGGCCAAGGAAGCGGGTGAAGGTGCGAAGTTGGCGCTACCCGGCATTGCCACGATGCTCAATGTGCGGGGTACGCGCAAGGATCCGGCACGCAAGTTCGCCAAGATGAAGATCGAGGATCTTTATGGCAGCACCCCCGCCATCGTGTTCCCGCGGGTCTATGAGGAAGTGGCGCACTTCCTCGATGAGGATTTCGTCGGACTGTTCCACGGACGCATCCAGATCTCCAATGATGAACCCGAAATGGTGGTCGATCGGATCGAGCCACTTGGCGAGAAGGCGGATATGCGCCTGAAGGGTGCTCTGGAGATTCGTCTGCGCGGCACTGAGCCTCCGGTGCAGCAGATTCAGGAGTTGCTGCTGCGTCACAGCGGTGAGGCGCGCGTGCGCTTCCTCCTGATGGATCAGGAAGGCAATCCACGGGTGATCCGTGCAGGCAAGGAATGGTCAGTCAACATGACCTCGGAGTTGATCGAGGAATTGAACCGACTGCTCGGCGCCGACAGTGCCAAGGCCGCAATGGAACGCGGTACCGTCGAACGTGAGGCGAAGCCGGCCTGGAGCAAGAACTAGGCACTCCGCAGTGCGCAGCTTG
>JBMYYH010000020.1:0-36509 GCA_049609225.1 Planctomycetota bacterium
CGCTCGGCGTGACATCAGGAATGCCAAGGCCTACGTTGAGGCCAGGCACACTGGCGGATTCCGCCAACTCACCCACCGCAGCTTCGCCAGCAGACTTGGCGCCACTCCAGAACGGCGAGGAAGCCGCAATCAGAAGGGCAGCAGCCATACCGGAGGCAAACACCGGGTGACGGTACCAAGCGCGCTTGGCCGTAGAGGCAGCGCTGCCGGCGCCTTGATCGGCACCGATTTGGGATTCAATCTCACCCCAAAGATCCGTGGTGCCCGAATACTCATCGGCGACGAGTTGCAGTGCATCACGGGCACTGGCGTAGCTCTCGTAATCGGACTCACACAGAGCGCATTGCTCTAGGTGGTTTTCGAGGGCCGGGACATCGGCGGCGGGAAGGTCATCGCCGACATGCAGGGAAATCTGTACAGATGCTTCGCGACAGTTCACAGGACTTCACCTCCTTCTTCGCGGCCCAGAGTACGTTCCCAGTGATCGCGGAAGAGTTTTCGTGCGTGGTGCAGGCGCCAGCGGACGGTGCCAGGAGTGGCGCCGACTCGTTCTCCGATATCGGCGCAGGAGAGGGTTTGCAGATCGCGCAGGACCAGGACCTCACGGAACTGGTGCGGAAGTGCATCAAGGATGCGACGGACCAGAGCCTTGCGCTCAGTTTCCGAAGCGGTATGAACCGGGCCGGTATCGGTGGCATTCCAGTCACCCACCAATTCGACAGTGCCACCTGGGGTGCCAGGAGCAGTACGACGCACACGATCCACAGCTTGGTTGCGCAGGATGCGATAGAACCAAGTGCTGAACTTGCGCTTCTGATCGAAACGTTCACGCGCGGCGTAGACCTTCAGGAATGCATCCTGGGCTACTTCGCGCGCAGTCTCGAAACTGCCGACGATGGATCGAGCCGTGTGAATGGCTTTGCCTTCGTATCGCTCCACGAGCAGATGAAAGGCTTCGCGCTCGCCTTCACAGGTGAGAGCGAACAACTCTTCGTCGGACAGGTCGGCCCAGGCGCCTTCGGCGGTTTGGGCCTCTTCAGAGACGGGAGGGACTAAGCGAAATGCTGGTGCGGACATGGTTTACGACAAATTACGCCATATCTTGTGTCGCGTTAGGGAGAAACCACACAATTCAACCCAAAAAGCCTAGTTGGTGCCCGCTTCCCCCGAAGAATCGCCCGCTAAAGGGGGTTCTACGGCATTTTCGGCTTCCGCCCCACGACGTGGCGGATCCACCATTTCGACCTCTGAGGCCGCTTCTGCAGATGCAGGAGTCTCGGAGACCTCCGGTTGCGCCGCCTTAGCGGCCTCCAGCATCTCGGACTCAAGCATGGCAATGCGACGAAACTTCTCCTCGCGCTGGCTCAATAGCTCCTCCAAAGGCATCGCCTTCAGAGCATCCAGCCAATCCGCAAGCTGCTTGCCGACTAGATCCATGGTGGCCTCCACATTGTTGTGGGCCCCACCTACCGGCTCTTCAACCACCTGATCGACGATGCCCAGCTTGGTGAGGTGGGGAGCCGTCAGGCAAAGGGCTTCTGCGGCCTCTTCCTTGCCTTCGGCGCTGCGCCACAGAATCGAGGCGCATCCTTCCGGCGAAATCACCGAGTACCAGGAGTTTTCCATCATGCCGACGCGGTCGCCGATACCGATGCCAAGCGCACCGCCGGAACCACCTTCGCCAATCACAAGCACCACGATCGGCACCTTCAGGCCGAACATCTCATAAATGTTCTCCGCGATCGCACGCGCCTGACCACGCTCCTCCGCGGCTACACCTGGGTAGGCGCCCGGAGTGTTCACGAAGCAGACGATCGGCAAACCGAGGTGCTCTGCGAGCTTCATCTTGCGCAGAGCCTTGCGATAGCCCTCTGGGTGCGCCGAGCCGAAGTTACAGCTCAAACGATCCTTGGTGTCTTTGCCCTTGCGGTGCCCCACCACCAGGCACTTATGCCCGCGGATGGTGGCCAATCCAGTCACCATGGCGCGGTCGTCGCCAAAAACGCCATCGCCGTACAACTCGACCCAATCGGCACATATGTGCTCGATGTAGTCCGAAGTCAGCGGCCGGTTTGGATGACGGGCAACCTGCACCCGGTTCCAGGCTGTGAGGTCCGCGTAGATCTCCGAAGTCAGGCGATCCAGACGCTCACGGTAGAATTCCAGCTCCTCGCTGAGATCATGACTGGTCTTCTGCGCCAGGTCCTCAAGCTCCGCAAGACGGGAGCGCACATCCTCAATCGGACGTTCGAAAGGCAGTGCGGCAGGGCCGACCGGGGAGGATTTCTTCTTCTTGGCCATGGAAAGCAACGGGCAGCCGTGGTTCGGTGCCTTAAGACACTCTAGAATATCCGACGATTCGGGGAAACCCAGCCTCTCATGACCTCAACTGCCTGGCGCGTCGAGCTGGAACTGGAGCCCAGCCGAACTGATCCCCTAGGTGCCGCCGCCCTCCAGTCTTTGGCGGCACGTGGATACCCTCTCTCAAGTGATCTTCGGGTTGGCCGCGGTTATCTGCTGCCTGGCTCGTTATCGCGGGAGCAGGTCGACCAAATCGTTGGTCGCCTCTTGGCCGATCCGGTCAACGAGGTGCAACGCATCTTTGGTCCCGAAGATACCGATGCCGACGGCGCCCGCACTCTGCTGGTGCGTCGCATGGCTGGGGTTTCGGATCCTGAAGCCAACACTGCCGAACGTGCTTTACGTTTGCTCGACATCGACTTGCCTGCGCATAGTCATATCGAGAGTTATCGCAGCTACCGCTGCCTCGGTGAGGTGGACGCAAACGGTTACCTCGCACATGGTGGCCGCGCACTTGCCAACCTCACCATCGAGGAAGCCATGCTCGGCAATGCCCCGGTGGCCTTGCATCCAGAGCCAACGGAGCGTCGCAGTGAGCGTACAGAAGTACCTCTTCTACAACTTGGCGAGGAAGCTCTTGCGAAGGTTTCCAGCGACATGTCGTTGGCACTCACACTCGAGGAGATGCGCGCCATTCAGGATTACTACCGTGGCATCGATCGCGAACCTACCGATGTCGAGCTGGAGACCTTGGCGCAGACTTGGTCGGAGCATTGCAAGCACAAGACCTTGACCGGCCCCGTCGCATTCCAGGAAGTGGATGCGGATGGCAAAGTGGTCGCCGAACGCTCTTACGACAACCTGCTGAAGGAAACGGTCTTCGCCGCCACCAAGCAGCTGTCGCCCGAATGGTGCTGGAGCGTGTTCAAGGACAACGCGGGCGTCATTGCGATGACCGATGAGATCGGTATCGCCATCAAGGTCGAAACCCATAACCATCCTAGCGCCCTAGACCCTTATGGCGGAGCAGGTACCGGCATCGGTGGTGTCATCCGCGACATCCTCGGTACTGGATTGGGCGCGCGCCCCTTCGCCTCCACCGATGTGTTCTGCGTCGGCACCAGCGATATCGCACGCGAGGATCTACCGCCTGGCACCATGCACCCCGACCGCATTCTGGATGGTGTGATTGGCGGTGTACGCGATTACGGCAACCGCATGGGCATCCCGACTGTCTGCGGCACGGTGCTGCGTCATCCGGGTTATGTCGCTAACCCTTTGGTCTTCGCCGGTTCGATTGGCGAAATCGACAAGAAGGATGTGGAGAAGGCAGCGCGCCCCGGTGACCTCATCGTTGCCTTTGGCGGACGCACGGGCCGCGATGGCATTCACGGCGCCACCTTCAGCTCCGAGGCCTTGCATGAGGATTCGGAAAGCGTCGATGCGGCGGCGGTGCAGATCGGCGATCCGATTACCGAGAAGAAGGTGTTGGATGTGCTCATCCAAGCACGCGACCGCGAACTGTTCACCGCCGTCACCGACTGTGGCGCAGGTGGATTCAGCTCGGCGGTCGGCGAGATGGGTGAAGAGATCGGCGCCGAAGTCGACCTAGAAAATGCTCCCTTGAAGTACCCCGGACTCTCCTACTGGGAGATTTGGATTTCGGAAGCACAGGAACGCATGGTCGCGGCCATCGATCCTTCGGCACGCGAGGAACTGCAGCAACTCTGCGACATCCACGATGTCGAGCTGACGGTACTGGGCACCTTCGCCGATCACGAACGTCTGGTCCTGCGTTGGCACGGCGAGGTCGTGGCCGACATGCCGATGGAGTTCCTTCACGGTGGTGTGCCGCAGCCCGTCCGCGATGCCGTCATCACTTCGCCGACGCGCGCGGAAACGGCATGGCCCGCAAGCACCGATACCAAGCAATTGTTGCTTGAGGTGCTGGCACACCCTTCGGTGGTTTCGAAGGAGTGGATCGTGCGTCAATACGATCACGAGGTGCAAGGCGGCACCGTGGTCAAGCCTTATCAAGGTGCTGATGGCCATGGACCGGGCGATGGCTCGGTCGTGAAGCCGCGCTTGGATCTACCGCAGGGCGTCGCCCTCGGCTGTGGTCTCTATCCACGCCAAGCCGAAATCGATCCTTATGCGGCCACCGCGAATGCGATCGATGAAGCAATCCGCAATGTGGTCGCTGCAGGCGGCAACCCGCATCGCACCGCCATCCTCGACAACTTCTGTTGGGGGGATTGCCGCAAGCCGGATCGCTTCGGTTCGTTGGTCCTGGCGGCGGAAGCTTGTCGCGATGCTGCGATTGCTTATGGCGCTCCATTCGTCAGCGGCAAGGATTCGCTGAACAATGAATACCGTGTGGGCGAGGAAGAGAGGGCGATTCCGCCGACTCTGCTTTGCACTGCGATGGGCATTGTCGATGACTGCGACAAGACCGTCTGCACGCCACTGCAGCAATCGGGCAACTTGCTCCTGCTGCTCGGCAACACCACCGCCGAAGGTGGCGGCGCGGTGGCCTCCGACCTGCTTGGCCTGGCCGACAGTGGTGTCCCCCGCCCGGACTTCAGCATGGCGCCCGCGATGTTCTCCGGTCTCCACGCTGCCATCCAAGACGATCTGGTCCAAAGCTGCCACGACCTCAGCGAAGGCGGTCTTGCCGCAGCCGCAGCCGAAATGGTGATCGGCAATCCGCACTGTGGCGCCACCTTGGATGTGGCACCGGTGCCTTGCCTCGGCGAGGTCTCCACTTTGGGTCGCCTGTTCGCCGAAACGCCCACGCGCTTCCTGGTGGAAGTCAAGGCCGACGACCTCGAAGCCTTTGGCCATCACTTCCGCACCCTGCCTTGGGCGGTCATCGGCAATGTCGATGACAGCGGCAGCCTCAAACTCCACGACGGACGCGACACCCTGCTCGCGGAAGTCTCCGCATCCGACCTCGCTAAGGCCAACGGAATCCTCGCATGAAACCGCGCGTCCTCCAGCTCTTCACTTCCGGCGTCAACTGCGATCGCGAACTGCGTTTCGCTTTTGAGAGTGCCGGCGCCACGGTCACGGAAAAGCACATCACCGAGTTGATTGCCCATCCCGAGCTCGTCGAAGACTGCGATGTCTTCGCCATCCCGGGAGGCTTCACGTACGGCGATGACCTCGGTGCCGGTCGCGTGCTGGCATTGGAGGTAGAACGCTACTTGGCTCCGGCCTTGCAAGCTCACCATGAACGCGGTGGTTCGATCTTCGGTGTCTGCAATGGTTTCCAAGTGCTGGTGAAAGCCGGATTGTTGCCGGATGTGGAAGGCGTCGAGACTTCGCTGACCTGGAACGCCAGTCATAAGTTTGAGTGTCGCTGGTCACGCATGGTGGTCGAAGCCCCCATGGGGCACATTCTGCCTGTCGGCAGCATCTTGCCGGCCGTAACCGCGCATGCCGAAGGTCAGATCGTGTTGGCCGAGAAGGATGCCGATGTCGCGCGTCTTACGGCCGCTGGAGTGGTCGCCCTGCGTTATTGCGATCGCGCTGGAACGCCAACCGAACAATGGCCAGACTGCCCCTCCGGTAGCCGCGGCGCCATTGCTGGCCTGATCTCGAAGAGCGGCCGGATTCTCGGCCTGATGCCGCACCCGGAGCGCAATCTGTCCAAGCTGCACCTGCCCGATCGAGGCGCCGGCGCTTGGGGTGATGGCACCGAAGGCATTGCCTTCTTCCGCGGACTTTTGGCGCCATATTTGGCTCAAGTGACTTCCTGAGTGGAAGCACGGCCTCAGAAGCTTCAGGAGGGCCCCTCTGCCTGCCGAAAAGGTAGGCAGTGTCGGAAGTCCGAAACAATCTGCAGGCCGATATGGCCCGCTTTGAGCGTCGTCTACGTGAAACGTGGTCGTTGCAGGTGCCATGCGTTCCGCAGCACCTCCAGTCCTATCATCAAGCTTGGCAGGACACCCTGGCCGCCCCCTTGCAGGAAGCGACCGAGCAGGAGATGACCCGCGCCTTGCGTAAGGCTGAGGTTCTCCTGATCTCGGATTTTCATCCATCGCGTCGGTCGCGCAGTGGACTGGCTCAACTACTCGCCCGCTTGCCGCAGGATCGTCCGCTCATCTTGGGCTTGGAATTACTGCCGCATGGCACGACTTTGACCTTGGCCGAGGCGTCACGCGGAGCCGGGCCGATGTTAATGACGGGACAATCCCTGATCGATGCTTATGGCATGGTGTTGGAAGCACTGGCCGGACGTCAGGTCTACCTGGTCGGTACATGGGTGGACGGCAGCGTGCAACGTCGGGATGAAGCGGCGGCTGCGGTTTGGGAGCGCGTCCGACGCAAACATGGTCGCTTTCATTGCGCCCTTCATTTTGGCGATTGGCATTTGGCGGATAGCGCCTTGCCGAAGCGCCTACGGGATGCGGGTAGTGAAGTGATGACCATTCATCAATCCCCCGAGCCGATTTGGGAGCGAGTGGGATTGCGTCCGCCAGGACATGTCTATCGCTTACAGCAGAACCACTGGGCGTGGTTGCAGACTCCGCCTTTGAGCCTGTGGGCCAACCATCTCCAGGACCTTAGCGATCACGATGCCGAGGCCACCGCGGAGGCCGCGGAGCATCTTTGTGAAAGCGCCAGTGAGTTGCTGGCTGCGACCTTGGGCTTGGAGGCGCCGGAGTGCCGCCTCACCATCGCCACGCCGGAACGCTGGCAGGACTTCCACGCCCACCTACCGCGACGTCTGGCCGAGGCCTATCCGCGCGACGCCGCCCCCGATTACCCCCTGTTCCACCCCCGCCTGCCGATCCTGTGGAGCCCCGGCAATCTGGATCATGCCCAACTCATTGAGGGCGCGGCTCATTGCCTGCAATGCAGCAGTCCGCTGCAGATGGAGGTCGGCCCCCTGCCGGAACTCCGACGTCAGGCTTTCCGCTCGCTCTGTGCGTATCTGGTCAATCCCTTCCTGCATCAAGAAGATCTCCTGAGCCTGGCCGAACGCATGGTGCCCGATCCCCAGCGTCGCGCCGACGTTTTGGCCGAGGCGCGGCGAGCCATCGGTGCTCCGGAATCCTGGATGGGCCTGTCGGCGGCGGCGGAGGAATTGCTGCTGCGTCATGCAGGTCAAGCCACGGCAAGTGTTTGGGCGCGTCGCCCGCAACTGGACAGCTCTGGGATGAAGGAATTTCTGGACCCACGCTCTGGGGTCTTCGATTGGGAGGCCGTGAAGGCTACAATCCGGGTGGCTTAGATAGCCGCCCGCCATGAAGACCTTCCGACCGCTGCTGCTGATTCCGTTTCTGCTCCTCGCTTCCTGCGCTGCCCCGCTGGTTCTCGCCGGTATGGGCGTGGCCGTGGGCGTCTGGACCTACGATGACTTCCGCAATGACACTGGCCAGATGATTGTCAGCGCGTCGGCCGAAGAGACCTACGCCATCGCCAAGTCTGCAGTGCAGTCCCGCACCTCAGCCAGCGAGATTAACCTGGTGCCTGGTTCCATGCGCATCGAGTTCAAGGAAGACAAGGCGGATGTCGTCGTACAGGTCATGCTGATGCCGGAGACTCCGGAGTTCGCAACCCTGCGCGTTTACGCTGCAGAGCTGGCCATCCGTGGCCGCGGAGAACTCGCGCGCACCGTCGCCGAGGACATCTCCTCGCGCATCAACTAGCGCAGTTTTCGCGACCGCCCGTTGCCTTAGGCTTCGGGCGAAAATGCATCCTGACAGCGAGGGCAATATCCCTCCAGCCGCAGGACGTGGTGCACCAACTTGAAGTTGTTCTGCGCCGCGATTTCCTCTTGGATGCGCTCGATCTCCTCGGAATGGAATTCGAGCACGCGCGCGCAACCGCGGCAGATCATGTGATCATGGTGGTCGTGGCCCAGGATGTGTTCATACAGCTGGGTGCCCTGGCCGTTGTTCATCGACGACAGGAACTCACCTTCGACCAACAGGTTCAAGGTGCGATAGACCGTGGCGCGCGAGGCACCGGCATCCTTGTCCTGAACCCATTCATACATCTCCTCGGCAGTGAAGTGCGCATGGGTGCGCCACGCTGCCAACAGGATTTCACGACGCGGCCGCGTCATCCGCAGCTGCTTCTTCTTTAAGAAGACCTCGAAACGCTTCAAGGCCGCCTCGGGTTTCATCGTATGTGCTCCATGGCACGCTCTGCAGCCAAACCGATGTCGGTGCGGAAAGTCTTGCCTTCGAACTCGATCTTGTCGACGGCTTCATAAGCCAAGCGACGGGCTTCCGCCATGTCCGCGCCACGCGCGGTGACTGCCAACACGCGACCACCAGCGGTGACCAATTGGTCATCCTTCATGGCGGTGCCAGCGTGGAAGACCTGCAGGTCTGGGCCTTGCTCGATCTCCTCGATGCCGTTGATCGGGATTCCGGTCTCGTACTTGCCGGGATAGCCACCCGAGGCGAGGATCACGCAGCAGACCGGACGTGCATCCCAATCCGGTGGCTCCAGTTCTTCCAGACCACCACTGGCGCAGGCCTTGAGGTAAGGCAGCAGGTCAGAATCAAAGCGCATCATCAGCACTTCGCATTCTGGATCGCCGAAGCGCACGTTGTACTCGAGTACCTTGGGTCCACCAGCCGTCATAATCAGACCGGCGAACAGGACTCCGTGGAAGGGACGCCCTTCACGCACCATGCCGTGCAGGGTTGGGAGCAGCACTTGGCGCTCGATGAGGCCGTAGGTGCGGTCGCCGATCTCGGGGTTGGGGCTGATGGCCCCCATACCGCCGGTGTTGGGGCCTTCGTTACCTTCGCGCAGTGCCTTGTGATCTTGGCAAGTCGGCAAAGGGATGAAGGTGCGGCCGTCGGTCAGGCAGAAAGCCGAGGCTTCCGGACCGACCAGGAATTCCTCCACCACGATGGTGGCACCGGAATCTCCGAAGCGCCCGCCTTCGAGCATTTCACGCGCAGCTTCAATCGCTTCCGCAGCTTCTTGGCAGATGATGACTCCTTTACCCGCAGCCAGCCCCGAAGCCTTGACCACCAAGGGATAACGCGCTCCGCCTTCCAGATAGGAGACGGCGTTACTGAAACTCTTGAAAGCACGGAAGCCACCGGTGGGAACACGATGACGCACCAGCACTTCCTTGCACCAAGCTTTACTGCCTTCCAGCTCGGCGGCATCGGCGCGCGGACCGAAGGCAGCGATGCCTTTCTCGGCCAGGGCATCGACCAGGCCGTTGACCAGTGGATCCTCTGGACCCACGACCACCAGATCGACGTTGTTGCGTTCAGCGAAGCCAACCAGATCCTCGATCTGACCGACGCCGATGGAGATGTTTTCACCGCAGGTGGCCGTGCCGGGGTTGCCGGGTGCAGTCCACAATTTGGTAAGGCTCGGCGATTGCGAGAGTTTCCAGGCCAGGGCATGTTCCCTGGCGCCCGATCCGATCAGAAGGACGCGCATGATTCCGTCAATTCTAGCAGTGCGGTTGGTTCAGCAGGCCTTGGCAGGAAGGCAGCGTGTGACGATCTCGCCAGTGTCCTTGGACAGGCCGTCGGTGGCCTGGATGCGCTCCAATTGCGCGATCATGAGGTCTTGGCGGGATGGGTCGAAACGACTCCATTGGGCAAATGCGCCAGCGATGCGAGCAGCGATCTGCGGGTTGAGCTTATCCAATTCGATCACCTTGTCGGCGAGGAAGCTGTAGCCGGAGCCGTCGGCCGCATGGAAGGCGACTTGGTTGGCGCCGAAGGTACGGATGAGAGAACGCACCTTGTTGGGGTTCTTGATGTCGAAGGCTTCATGCTCAAGCAGCGCCTTGACGTTCTCCAGGGTGTCGGGGCGACCGCTGGAAGACTGCACAGCGAGCCACTTATCCACCACCAGGGCTTCGTCCTTCCACTTGCCGTAGAAATCAGCCAGGACCTTGGGACGACGCTCGTTGTCATGCGCGACCAAGCACACCAAGCCAGCCATGAGGTCGGTCATGTTGTCGGCACTGTGATATTGATCGGCGCATAGCTGCAGGAGCTCCGGCTCTTCCAGAGAGGAGAGCAGACCCAGGCAAAGATTGCGCAGACGACGTCGTCCGACGGAGCGCAGGTCGAAGCTGTAGGCATCGTGACTGGTGAGCCCGCGATACAGGCTGAGCAGGGAATCGCGCAGGGCTTCGGCGATACCTCGGACGCAAATCCGACGTGCTTGATGCAATGCATCCGGGTCGATGACATCCATCTCGGCGCCGAGCGTGGACTCATCCGGCAGACGCAAGGCGTAGGCCTTCAAGGATGGATCCAACTCCAGGTCCTCGAGGACCGAGCGCATCGCTTCGATCAGGTGCGCGGGTACTTCCGGAGTATCACCGGCTTGAATCTGCTTGACCATGTCGAGCACCACGCGGGTGCCGAGACGTTGTCCCGCATCCCAACGGTTGAAGCTGTCCGTGTCATGGCCGAGCAGCAAAGCCAGTTCCTCATCCGACTGTGCGATCTCGAGGCGCACGGGTGCGGAGAAACCACGCAGCAAGGATGGCACCGGCTCCTGACCGACATCCTCGAAGACGAACTCCTGCTGCTGCTCCCGCAGCTCCAACACGCGAGTCGCCACGAGTTCACTGCCATCACGCGCCAATAATCCGACGGCTACCGGGATGTGGAAAGGGCGCTTCTCTTCTTGTCCTGGGGTCGGCGGGCAAGTCTGACGCAGACGCAAGGTGTAGGTGGACGCGGCAGCATCATAGGTTCCTTGCGCGTGCACCACTGGCGTACCGGCCTGCAGATACCAACGCTCGAACTGATCGAGATCGATACCGTTCGCATCGGCGATGGCAGCGCGGAAGTCATCGCAGCTCACGGCCTGACCATCGTGCCGTTCGAAGTAGAGGTCGGTGCCCTTTCGGAATCCCGCAGCCCCCACCAAGGTGTGCATCATGCGGATGATCTCTGCACCTTTGTTGTAGACGGTGGCGGTGTAGAAGTTGTCCATCGCGACGTAGGAGTCCGGGCGGATCGGATGCGCCATCGGCCCCGCATCTTCGCGGAACTGCGCACCACGCAGCAGACGCACATCTTCGATGCGCTTGACCGCTGCACTGCCCATGTCGGCGGAGAACTCCTGATCGCGGAACACCGTCAGGCCTTCCTTCAGGGTCAACTGGAACCAATCCTTGCAGGTGACGCGGTTGCCGGTCCAATTGTGGAAGTACTCATGACCGATCACGCCTTCGATGCCTTCATAGTCGCCATCGGTCGCGGTTTCAGGACGCGCCAGGACATAAGCCGTGTTGAAGATATTCAACGACTTGTTCTCCATCGCGCCCATGTTGAAATCCCCCACGGCCACGATGTTGAAGATGTCGAGGTCGTATTCCAAGCCATAGACCTGCTCATCCCAGACCATCGACTTCTTCAAGGACTCCATCGCGAAGTCCAACTTGTCGACGTTGAAGTGTTCGGTGTAGATGTGCAGATCGACCTCGCGCCCGCCAGCCGTGCGGAAGGTGCTGGAGATACTTCCGAGGTCTCCTGCGACCAAGGCGAAGAGATAACTCGGCTTGGGGAAGGGATCCTGCCATACGGTGTAATGTTCGCCACCTTCCAGGTCCCCCGCTTCGGTGCAGTTGCCATTCGACAACAGCACTGGGAAGGCCTTCTTATCCCCTTGTACCCGCACGGTGAAGGGAGCCATCACATCGGGCCGATCGAGGAAATAGGTGATTCGACGAAAACCCTCCGCTTCACACTGACTGCAGAACATGTCGCCGGAACGGTAGAGACCGCTCAACTGCGTGTTGTCCTGCGGGCGGATTACGACTTCGGTTTCGAGCACGAATCGATCCGGCACGTGCGCAATGATCAGCTGCTCACCTTTCACTTCATAAGCGTCTGGCAGAAGAACCTGACCGTCGATGGCGATGGAGCGCAGCTCCAAGGATTCACCATCCAGTTCCAGGGCTGCGGAGTTCCCGGCTTCGCGGCGGGCCATCTCCATCCGCGCGAACACCTTGGTGGTCTCGAGACCCAGGTGGAAATCGAGGGAAACACCCTCAATCAGGAAGTCGGTCGGACGGTAGTCCTTGCGGAATTTCTCAACGGGGGCGCTCGTTTCCATCGGGCAGGATTCTACCCTGCACGGCATCCACGGGATAGCCACGTTGGCGCAGGTCCGCCCGTAACTTCTCAACTTCCGCCTGATTCCCGAGGCGGTTCCACTCGAAGATCATGTCGCTACGTGCATCGAAATAGCGCGGATCGCGTGGGCTCACCTCAGCCCACATGGCGATGGCCTCATCAGGACGCTCCATCAGGGCCAGATGGCGGCCGAACTGGAACAGGACCTCGCCGAAACCAGGGCGCTCCTGGAGGACGTCGCGCATGCCTTGTTCGAAGGCATCGATGTCCCCATCGAAGAGCTGCGACCAGGCGAGGATGAAGGTGTCGCGGGCATCGGGGAACAGGCCGTAATCGGTGGTCCAGCGGGCGTGTTCCACCGCCTCATCTGCGGCAGCTCGAATGACATCCGGTGCGGGCGACAGGGCTTGCCCCGACAACCAGGCATTGCGGTAACCCATGGTGAGGGCGAAGGAGGCATCGCGACTGCGCGCGTGGGATTGCACGAATCCGGCATGCACAAACAGCAGCAGCAACAAGGTGATCAGGCTGCTCTTCACGATGCCATTGCGAGTCCACTTGCCCTGCTGGCGCCAAGGCTTCTTACTGGGGCGATAGTTGGGAGTGGCCAGAACGCGCTTTAACTGGAGCCCGAAGATGGCCGCCACCATGCCGAAGGTCAGGGCCAAGAGGAAGGAGACCTTGCCATAAGCACCGTGGGTGGTGAAGAAGCCCAAGGCAAAGAAAGCAGCAAGCAGAAGCTCTTCCGGCAGCGTTGGGATGCCCGTGGTGGAAACCTTTCCAGTCGCGCGCCGTTTCTGGAAGGCTGCAGGAGTACCAAAGCTGAAGCTAAGAGCATCGTTGGGGCAAGCCGCGACGCAATCCAAGGTCTTCATACAGTCCGTCGAAATGACCATGCCGTAATCACGCACTTCCTCGTGCACTCGAACCCCAGAACTACAGGCCGCCGTGCATTTGCCGCACCCCTGGCAATCATCATTCACACGAATGCTCGCCGGGGAAAAGGAACTCGCGACGGACAGCACCGCACCATAGGGACAGGCGTAAGTGCAGAAAGACTTGGTGCCCATGACCTGCACGACATAGGCCCCGGCCAAGACCAACGTCAGGATGCTCTCCCACAGGCCGGGGAAGGTTTGCCAGAAGGCAGCCGTCGTCATTTCGATTTCGGCCACGCCAGGATGGGCATGGTCGGTTCCAATGCGCACCAAGAAGGGCCAGAGGAACATGTACACGAAGGCTGCGACGGGAACCAAACGCAGGACCCTAGAACGGAAGGGTCGCAGCGGCAGTTTCAGTTTCAGCAGGATCCAGCGGTAGCCATCTTGCAAGGCCAGCAAATGGCAACCCCAGCCGCAGAAGAAACGCCCGAACAGGAAGGTCGAAAGGATCGCCGCAGCGAACAGAATCAAGCCTGGGTTGACCACGCCCTCCTTGGCGAAGGCCATCGACTCGGAAGGCTCCAACGGCGCGATCGTGCGCCCGAACACCAGCCACCAGGCCACATGCAGAATGATCAGGACCTGAACGGCTAAGAGCACCCAAGCACGACGCTTGCCCATCCTGCCGGGGTCGAGAGTCTTGGTGGGTTGGTCCATGGCTTTGCTTCTCAGGTGGCGCTGGGTCTCCTTTCAAGAAGCTGCACAAAGACTACCGCGAGGTTGGCTATTCCCCCACGAAAAAAGAGGCCTGAACCGAAGTTCAGGCCTCTGGGGTTCCGATTGAAATCGGATGCTTCCTTACATTGGGGCTTCGGCGTTCGCGAACAGGAGGCTTGGGCCACCTGGCTTGAACATGATGATGCCGACCGGGCTGTTGCTCGGTGCTTGATCAGAGTGGAAGCTGTAGCTGTAAGAGGTGCCCCAACGCAGAGCGTTGTTGTTCGGGTCAGCGTTGAAGGAACCACCGACGAATGCGGCAACACGCTGCGAGGTGCCTGGGTAGAGGCCATCGTAGGTGAACCAATCGGTGTTGTTGTAGACCTCACCAGAGTGGTACTCAGGATCGCTGAACTCCATCGAAGTGATGGAAGCACCTGCGGTTGCAGGAATGGCGAAGGCACGAACCGAACGGTCGCAGTCGCGGTTGTAGAGGACGTAGTCGTAATCCCAACCACCACCAGCGGCAGCGGTGACCTTCCATGCGAGATAGATTGGGCCATCGTTCGGCACAGGAATCTCGACGATCTGGACAGACGGATCGGCATTCTGCCATGCTTCAATGGCGGACTCTTCACGCTGGGTGGAGCCGACAAAGTTCATGTTGTATGGAGGGTTGCTGCCCGAGATGCTGACCTCGCGCCAGGACACGTTGTTGTCACCGTGGCCGTTCTGAGCGCTGTCGTCGTTACAGACGTACTGGCTTTCCACGAAGTAGCGTGCACCACCGTTCAGGGATGGGTTGACGTCGACGTTGTCGACCACCACGCGACGGGCCAGAGGGCCGCTAGTGCTACCACCGATAACCGGTGGGTAAGGGAAATCGCCGGTGTAGGCGTTCACTTCCGAACGGGCGCCCAGGTCAGACTGGAAACCGTTCAGCCATGCGCTGTAAGGATCGGAGCAACCGACGCCGAGACTCGAGCCACCCGTTGGGTTACAGGTGTTGCAGAGGCTCTGGTTCAGGGCGGTGAAACCGTGTTTCAGCCAGCTCATGCCGAGCTGCTCGAAACGACCATCCTTCAGGCGGTAAAGGTTACTACCGATGACGGGGTGATCCGGCGTGCTTGCAACCCAGCTCAGGACATCGGTACCGATGTTGCAGGAAGTCGTACCGAAGCTGTAGGCGCTTTGGCCGTTTTGGGTGCCGTTCTCGTCGAGATCGTAGATATCGCCGACGATGACGTCAGGGTAGACGCCGAGAAGTGCATCAGGAGTAGGATTGGCTTGCAGGCCGTGGGAGAGCACGGCGATGCAGGAACCGCCGACGAGGGCGGCTGGGAGAAGGAAGCGTGTCTGCAACATCTTGAGTGGATTCGGGTACACGGCGCACCACGGTGGAACGCCTCAGGAAAAGGAGGGGACACCCTAAGGTACAACAGGAAATGTCCAAGATGGGCTGAAATTAGGGCTTTCCTTAATCCTCTTGGCCTTCTGCACTATTCTGGAGCCGTTGGTCGCCTTTCAATTTCTTAAACTCCGCCTCCGCCATTTGCGCAGCACTGCGGTCCTCAAACCGCCCTACAACGCTGTGTAGGACCCACGGGCGGCCTCGGCGGGTTGCTTTGGCCCCCCCAGCGAGCTCCCCATTGTGCTGCAACAGCCGTCGGTCCAAATCCATCGTGATTCCCACATAGGTCCGCTCTTCTTTCGACGAGCGCAGCAGATACAGGATCCAGGGAGATTCAGGCATCACCCGCGACCGCAAGATACAAGCGTACTTCGGATCCAATGCCCACCTCTGATTCGATAGCCAGGGCACCACTGTGACCATGGATGATGCCGAGCACTCCGGAAAGTCCAAGTCCGCGGGATCCCGGTCGCTTGGTGTAGAAGGGTTCGAATACGCGCCCAAGTTCCGAGGCAGAAATGCCTTCGCCATCATCCCTGACCATGATTTCCACGAGGGTTCCATGCTCCTCCTCGGATTCGCGCAGGAAGGATTCCTGGAACTCACAATCCGACGCCTCGACCAAACGTGTTCGCACCAAGACTTCACCACGCCGTTCCCCAATCGCCTGCGCCGCGTTCTGAACCAGGTTGACGATGGCCTGACGAAGCTGCGCTGCATCGATCTGTACATCCGGTAAACCATCCGCGAGTTCGGTCTTCAAGCGCACCGAGCGCGGCAAGGTCAACTCCAACAACCGACGCATCTCCTGCACCAAAGGATTGATACCAGCAACTGCCTTGGAGCCAGAGCCATGCCCGGAGTAAACGAACAACTGTCGGCATAGATCCGACGCCTCTCGTGCAATCTCGATGGCCTTGGAAAGGTTCGCTTTGGCATCTTCGGGAGAGCGTTGGAGGTCTTCGCGTGCCATGTCGGCATGACCGAGGATGCCAAACAGGCGATTATTGAACTCATGCGCGATCTTGCCGGACAATAGACCTAGGCTCTCCAGTTTTTGGGTCTGAAGAATCTGTGTCTCCAAAGCGAGGCGCTCCCTTGCAGCAGCACGGTATTCGGTGATGTCGGTACAGACTGAAAAGAAACCACGTACTTGCCCCTCTGGATTCAAATCCGGCAACAGGACGCGATCCAGATCATGCTCTATTTCATCTTGGAAACGGTATTTCTCCAAGAAGCGCATGGGGCGGCCGCAAAGGGCCTCCTCGATGTTGGGCATGATCCGATCAAGGGTTGCTTGATCCACCATGTCTTGCAATCGTAATGGCAGCTCCTCCAAGCAATGGCCATGCACCTTTAGGAAGGCGTGATTTGCATACTTCAGCTCCAGATCGGAAGAATAATAGGAGATGAACTGTGGCAACACTTCAGCAACGGATTGGAAGTGCTGTTCGCTGGCAGCCAGTGCCAACTCGGTTTCCTTGCTTACGGTTACGTCTTCAACCAAAGAGACCACGCCGATGACTCTGCCTCGTTCATCGTGGACCGGACTGCCGTACCAATCGCAGTGCAGTGTCTTGCCGCTCGCAGTCAAGTTACGGTTTGTCGTCCGGACACCAGCCTGTCCACCGAGCACCATAGCCCAGCGTTCCATGACCACGGTGCGATCTTCGGGCAACACCAAGAGGTCTGCACCGTTGACGCCCAAGGCTTGTTCTGCCGTGTAACCGAAGATCTCGGTAGCGCGACGACTCCATCTTCGGGCGCGGAAATGTAGATCCCATTCGATCAAGGCCAGGGGCGAATCATGAATCAGGAGTTCCAGGCGATCGCGCGCGAGCACCAGGCGACGCGCTTGGTAGTTTGCGCGGTCGTTCAGCACGGCCAAGGTAACGGTGGAAATCGCGCTGATGTCCAATAACATCCACCACATGGCACGCAAATCACCATCGGCGAATCGCTCCATGATCGAGGCGTTGGTCAGTGCGGCATAACTCGCGCCGGCAAGCACCACCAAGGAAAGGTGCGATGCAAGCCACAGGCCACAACGAGCACCCGCCCACAGCAAGGGTATGCCTGCGACCAAAGCCAGCCATAGCGGAGTCTGAATCGAGAAGATTCCGTCCACGAAAGCCAGGAAGGTGATGCACACCACCGCAATCGCTGCAATCGCGCCCTCCCATGGGAAGGGCCCAAGGTATTTACGGTCGGGATTAAACCATGCGCCTAATGCTGGTGCGACCATCCAGAAGCCGAGGGCGGAACGCATCCACCAACCGAAGAAGACCCCAAGACCAGTGGCTGGGGTCCAGGCTTCTCCCATCGCGAAATAGATGGCGAAGGTGGCACTAGCAGCTCCGATCAGAGGCGCAAGCAAGCCGACCATGGCTCCGTGTCGAAGCTGACGCACCGTACGGAATCCTTTGGACCATTTCATACGCCACTGCAACATCCACGCAGCCACTACGGTTTCGCCGACCTCGCCAAGCACAAAGAAGGAGCTGAACCATCCAGGATCCTTGCCAAAGAAAAAATGCACCAAGCTGCTTCCGACCAGGATCGCTGGCCACAGGCGGAAGCCCCACTGGGTCAGGAATACCGCCCCAAAGGCAATGGCGGGCCACCCGACTGAGATGTGGATCTCTTCCTGGTAAACATAATTGCCGAACAACCCCAGGAGCAGTTGGCTGCCCCCGACCACTAGGTATTGCCACCAGGGCAAGCGTGTTTCCTGGCTATCCGTCACTGTCGGGCAGTCTAGCACTATGAGCGGTCGACTTCTTGTCGCCAGGCATTGGGCAATACACGAGTTCACGATAGACTGCGCCCCAAGCGCCCGTAGCTCAGCTGGATAGAGCATCGGACTTCTAATCCGACGGTCGAGGGTTCGAATCCTTCCGGGCGCGCCACTCCCCTTCTCATTCCCTTTCATGCTGCAGTCCTTCGACGAAAGAAACCGCGACCTGTTGATTAACATCAACGGTGAACTCATCCATCGTGATCAAGCGGGCATCAGCCCCTTCGATTCGGCCGTGCAGGGCGGCGATGCGGTGTGGGAAGGTTTGCGTCTTTATGAAGGCAAGATCTTCCGCTTGGAGCGGCACCTCGACCGTCTGTTCGATTCGGCCAAGGCCTTGGCGTTCCAAGAGGTCCCGAGTCGGGAGGAAGTCAAACTGCAACTGCAGCGCACGCTGGAAGCCAACGGCATGGACGACGGCTGCCATGTACGCCTGACCTTGAGTCGTGGGCGCAAGATCACGTCGGGCATGGATCCGCGGCTGAACACGGAGGGTCCAACCTTAATCGTGTTGGCGGAATGGAAGGCTCCGGTCTACGACACCCAAGGCCTGAAACTTATTACCAGCAGTGTGCGACGTTTCGCGCCGGACATGATGGACCCGAAGATCCATCACGCCAATCTCATCCAGTCGATCATGGCCAAACTCGAGGCCAACTATGCGGATGCAGATGATGCCTTGATGCTAGATAACCAAGGCTTCCTCGCCGAGACCAATGCCACCCATGTGTTCTTGGTCCAGGATGGCATGGTGCGCACTCCCTTCACCAAAGCCTGCCCGGAAGGCGTCACCCGCGACACGGTGCTGAAGATCTGCGCCCAGCACGCTATTCCGCATGAGGTGGCGGACCTTTCGCGTACCGAATGCTTCGCCGCCGATGAGATGTTCTGCACGGGAACCATGGGCGAATTGGCCTCCGTGGTGGAGCTGGACGGACGCCCCATCGGCGATGGCAAGCCGGGGCCGATGTGCGCCCGACTGAGCAAACTGTTCCGCGCAGTGGTCGCGGAGACCGGCGAGCAAATCCTCTGAACCGGGCTTTTCAAGCCTGGAGCGGGCGGCTAAACTCTTCGGCTTGCTGAATGGTGGATGTAGCTCAGTTGGTTAGAGCATCGGTTTGTGGTACCGAAGGTCGCGGGTTCGAGTCCCGTTATCCACCCCAGCAACCCCCTCGCGAGAGTGGCGGAATTGGCAGACGCGCTAGATTTAGGATCTAGTGTCTTAGGACGTGGGGGTTCAAGTCCCCCCTCTCGCACCATCCAGCCATGGAACCGTCCCGATACGCTCGTCAAGAGCGGCTGCCGCAGATCGGCACCGCGGGACAGGAAGCCTTGGGCCAAAGCACCGTCGCCGTCATCGGCTTGGGTGCACTCGGCTCTGTTGGAGCCGACCTATTGGTACGCGCCGGCGTCGGCAAGGTGATCTTGATCGACCGCGATGTGGTGGAAGCCAGCAATCTGCAGCGCCAGACTCTGTACACCCAGGCCGATGCGGAGGAAGCGCAACCGAAAGCCATCGCTGCGGAGGCGCGCCTTCAGGCTGTGAATCCAGAGGTGGAGTTCGAGGTCCATGCCACCGATTTGACCGCCGGGAATATCCAAGGGCTGTTGGCAAAGGCAGACCTCATCCTCGACGGCACGGATAACTTCGCCACCCGTTATCTGATCAATGATTATGCGGTGCGGGAGAAAAAGGCATTCGTATATGCAGGAGTGGTTGGCACCTACGGCATGCTCGGAGCGATCCTTCCTGGTGGACCGTGCTTGCGTTGCACTTGGCCCGAGCCGCCCGAAGCCGGCGAAGCTCCGACTTGCCGTTCGGCTGGAGTCTTGGGACCGGCGGTGGCGGTGATTGCAGGTTGGGCGGCTTCCGAAGCCATCAAAGTGCTGTGTGGGAAGCCGGAAGAAGTCTTCCAGGGTTATCGCTATTTGGATCTCTGGAATGGCACCCATCAGGCGATTCACGCGAGTGTGGATCCGGCCTGCCCTTGTTGCCGAGCCCAAGAGCATCCATGGCTGCAAGGCCAACGCGGCAGCATGGCGGCGCAGGTGGTTTGCGGCGGCGGTGCAGTCCAAGTACCAAGTTCCGGCGCCGCTCCAGACCTCGAACAGCTAGGCCAAAGGCTTGCAGACACGGTCGACGACCTCAAGGTCGCTCGCGCCTTCCTGCGCTTCGGCATCGACGGCCTGGATGTCCTGCATTTCGCCGATGGACGTTCGCTGGTGCGTGGCACTGAGGACCCTGCCAGGGCCCGCGCCGTGCTCGCTCGGACGGTAGGCAGCTGAGCTCGCTTTGCTAGAATTTCAGGGTGGAGACACTACTGAATTGGAATCGCGCGGCGACCTGCGCCGCCCCTGCTCCGGGTGTGGAAGAGGCCATGATCGAAGGCCTGCATGCATTGCCAGCAGATCGCGGCAGTGATGGGCGCTCGACTGCAGAACGCATCTTCGGTATTCGCACGCAAGCGGCGAAACTGTTTGGCTTTGCCCATCCCAAACGTGTGGTCTTCACCCCCGGCGCGACTTACGCCCTGAATGTGGCCGTGCGTTGTGGGATTCCCGATGGCGCGCATGTGCTGACCACCGCCACGGAACACAATTCGATGCTGCGTCCTTTGGAGCAGGCATCGGAGCGTGGGATTACCTACACCATCCTCCCCTTCCTCGCGGATGGCCGCTTGGATTTGGATGCCTTGAAGATGGCGCTGCAAAAGGGCGATGCGCAATGGTTGGCCTTGGGAGTTGCGAGCAACACCATGGGCGTGGTGCATCCCTTCGTGGAGGCATGTGCCCTAGCGAAGGAAGCCGGGGTCAAGGTCATCCTGGATATGGCGCAAGGCGGTGGCTCGGTTGCGATTGACCTCGAGGCTCTTGATGTCGCCTATGCAGGCATTGCAGGGCATAAGTCTTTGTATGGACCGCGCGGCATCGGCTTGTTGTTTGTCGGACCGGAAGAACAGCCTTTGCCGTTCTTGAGTGGCGGCACGGGCACGGAAAATACTCTGTTGGCCATGCCGAAAGAGCTTCCGGGATTATTGGAAGCAGGGACTTCGAATTACCCCGGCATCTTCGGTTTGGGTGCGGCCTTGGAGCATGCGCTGGCCAACCCGAAGGATCTTCAACCCATCATGCAGAAGATCCAGAAGCTGGAGACATGGTGTCGCACCCAAGAGGGGCTGCAGGTCTTGCCGAAGGAGCCTTGTCCGTGGGAGCACCGACTTCCGATCTTGGCGATCCGTCCTACAGCATGTTCGCCAGCCATGATGGTGGAGTTTCTTGCGCAGTGCGGCATCGTCGCGCGGGCTGGATCCATGTGCACCTCGGCCGTCCTACCGGCCGTCGAAGCGACGGAAGGCTTGGTGCGTTTGAGCCCACCGCTCGACGCCACCGACGAGGACTTCGAGCGCGTCCGTCTCGCCATCGAGGAATCCTTGCTCGCCTTCGCCTAAACCGATGTCCACTGCCATCCCCGCCTGCGACGCCATCCTCCTGGCCGCCGGCTCCGGCCGACGCTTAGGTCTACCCAAGGCCCTCCTGGAACTGCAAGGCATCTGGATGTTGCCTCGGCTGGTGGAAGTCTTGCGTGCAGGTGGCTGTCGTTCGGTGCATGTGGTGGTGAGGCTCGAGGATGTTTCGATCCTGGAGGCCCGCGGTGGGATCCCCGGTGCTCAAATCCGGATCAACCCCGACCCCGATGCGGGACGCACTGGCAGTGTGCTGGAAGGTCTGGAATCCCTTGGCGATAGTGGCTTGGGCGATGCACTCCTGATCCATTCCTGCGACATCCCCCTACTTAGTGCCGAAGCCGTGCATCAGCTGATCCGCGCATGGATGGTCGAGGCCAAGCGCGAAACTCTTGCCGCAAGACTGGTCACTCCCGGAGGCAAGGGCGGGCACCCACTCCTACTCGGACGCGACCGCATCCACGAGCTTCAGGCATTGACTCCAGAACGTCCGCTCCGGGACATTCTGCATGAGGATCCAGACAAGGTCTTGTCGGTGGTCCGACGTGGGGACCCTGGGCCGTTCTTGGATGTGGACACGCCGGAGCAACTGGAGTTACTGGAATCCCTGCTCTAAAGAGCGGCGTGGGTCAACGGTTGTCGTCGGACCAACGATAATCGCCGTCCATCAGAAACTCGACGATGTCGCGATAGACCACATGGTCCAAGGCATAGTCCTTGGAAACGATTTCCAATCCCTTGTGACGGGTGGACAACAGGTCGTGATTCTTGGCGGCCAGGCTTCCGCCCGTGAGCAGATAGCCGACCCAACGCGGACCCTCGCGGTCGAGATATCCCTGCCACCCACTGTCGAGATCCCGGCTCCATGTATCGAGCCAATGGTCCACGAGGTCGGCGCTGCCCAGGCGACGGTTGGCGAATTGCCAAGCCGGCGCGAAACGATATGTCAGGACTGGATCCACAACCGCATAGGCTTCCTTCAAGGCAAGCACATCCTGCTCCTCTGCAACCATCGCCAACAGCAGGGTGGAGCCCCAACGATTCTGCAGTGGTCGGTCGTCTGCGAAATCAGCGCGCGCCAAATCCAAATAGGAGCGTGCGAAGATCAAACCTCGTGCACGATCTCTTCGGTAGAGACGCAAAGCCCCGACGACATGGCATAGGCGCAGTTGTTCTTCCTTGCCAGGTGCCGGCAGGGAAAGCCCCAAATCCCCTGCCGCGCCCCACAGCCACAAACTTTCCAAGTCGCCCACGGCGCGCGGTGCATAGTGATCGAAGAGTGCCTGGCGCGCATCCACCTCGATTTCAAAAAGGGCAAGCACCGAACCAATCCGATCCCCGACCAGAGTACGGCGACTCATCTGCTCCAGGCTGCGCGGAGGTTCCTGCCGTCGGGTTTCCGACCAGAGTGCAGGGAATTCATAACGGTCTTCCCCGAGTTCCAGCTCCAGCAAGGAGCGTCGAGGATCGACACTGAGCAACAGACTTGCGGCACGATCTGCCAAAGTCGTGCCGGGAGGATAGCCATTGCCGGGCAGGGCTTCCGCCAGGCGCAACAGCGCGAGCGGCCCCTCTTCCTTGCGCTTGCGGATCAACTCCGGCAAGGGATCCACCAGGATGCGCTGTGGTTGGGTAAGCAAACCGGCGAGCAGGCAGGAACGCTCGAATTCACTGCTACAACGTTCCCAGTCCTTGGCCGCATCTTCGCCAGCGGCAGGATGCAGACTGCCGTAGAGCAACAGCGCAAAGGCTCGCAACGGTTCCGGCTTGCGGCCTTTTCGCGCCGCCCGCTCGACGACCTCCAGACAATCCGGAGTCCCCATCAAAGCGGCAGCCAATAGTAGAGCACGCTGACGCTCTTCCGTTCCCTTGCGCACCTCTTGCAATAACCAGGCTTCTGCACGTTCATCTCCAACCGCCAAGGAACGTGCCGCATCATGACGCACATGGACCTGGTCGGCCTGAAAGGCGCGTTGCAGGGCAGGCGGCGGATCCTGCATGGGAACCGCGCAAAAAAGAAGAAGGGTGGAAAGAAGCATCTGCTCTTCCCACCCAGCATAGCCGCTAGGACTGGTTCTACTCCACCTCGATGAGGAGCGGGCTGCTCCACCCGCTGATGCCACCATGGACTTGGTAGAAGATCTGCGCACTCAGCATGCCGGCCGGCAGGAATGGTGTACGAGTTTGGAAATCCGCAGTGCCACTGTTGTCGGCGAACAAGGCTGGCTGACTGCGACCGGGCCAACGATGCAGTGGCTGCGCTCCCAGATCGACCACGCTGTACCCCACGCCCCCCAGCAAGCTGCTTTGAATCGATTTATGGGGACTCGCCGCACCGGAAAGTCGTTCCCCCGCTTGCGCATGACGCATCCGAAGTTGGAATACCGAGTTCGGTGACAGGTAGGCGACATCGGTAGACAAGACGATGGGTTGCGCCACTTCCGCCGGCACGAAGGCTAGGGCATCAATCTCGGTGGACAGTTGAAACTGCCAATCATCCTCGGCCCAATTCGGCAGGATGCGTCCGCCTTGCCCCTCGCCGAAGACGGCTGCATCGGAGCCGCTTGGGGACTGAATGGTGTAAAGCAGTTCCTGAGTCACCGGGTGAATCGAGAGCGCCTTCACATCTCCAAAAGCAGAGCTGGAACCGGTGGCATAACTGACTTGGCCTTGGATGATGGCCTCATCCGCGATCACGGTGACGAACTGACCGGCAAGATCCCAACACAGCACATCACCATCTTGGATATCCCCAAGCACGGTTCCAGATAGGCTGTCCTTCAACGAAAAGTAAAGCTGCCCGGGTGCAGGAAAGGTCAGCGCATCGATATCCAAGCTACCCCCAGTCGGCAGCAGGATGGCTTCCAAGGCATCTTCGGCATAGACCAGCTCCAAGCCGCCCTGTCGGTTCAGGCGCAGGACATCCCCATCCTTGAAGCCGAAACAATCGCGATCGCAACTGAACACGAAATCAAAGACACTGGGCGCATTACCCATACCATCCGGCAGATAGGCCAAAGCATCGATGCCATCTGGCCGATCGAACAGGCCATCGCCATCGATATCGCCCAGGAGCGCCATCCAAGTCTGCTGCGGCACCGCAACACGAGCCCAGGAATCAGCTTCAGAACGACGCAACAACACATCATCCTGGCAGATGGTGTCTTGCGGAAGACGGGAATCGGCACTGGTGGAAGCGAAAGCCTGAAGTGGCGGCTGCGCCCCCTGCAATGCACCGAAGAACAAGAGTGAATGGATTAGCATGACACAGGGTTGACGTCCTCCGTGCCCGCGCGACACGCTGTTATCCTTGGGCGATGCTGTTGTCGGCGCTTTTCCAAATCATCACTCTGCTTCCGCCCGCGGTGGAAACGGAACCGCTGCCCGTGGTCGGGGATTATCAGAGTGCCGTCGTCCAACTCGCGACCCAGGCCGCTTGGTCCGATGCTGCACTGCAGGCCTTGCCCTGTGATTCCGCCCTACGCCAACAGCTCCTCATTCCATTGGTGGATCGCGGCAGCGATGCGGAAGTGCGCCTCGCTGCCTTACTGGCCGCGGGTGTCCCTGGAGATTCTCCACTTGGGATTGCCCTGTGGCGCCGTGCCGCCCAAGACTTCGACGAAACCCGCGTCCTCGCCTGCCTGTTGGCACCCAAGACTGTCCCCGCCGACGCCCTCCCGAGTCTCGCCTGGATCGCCTCGGACCCCGGACGCAGCATGCCACAACGTGCCACCGCCTGCGCCCGCCTGCTCGATGCCAATGTCCTCCTTGCCTGGCCTCTCGCCGACGCCTTGTTGCGCACCGGCACGGCCTCCGACCGGGCCGAGGGATTGGCGGATTGGCCGCGCGGGGGTCGTTATGAACTGCCCAAGCGCATCCTGCTGCTGTCGATCCAGGATTTACTGCGCAGGCATCAACTGCCGGCAACCGATTTTGAACCGAATGCTGCCTGGGCGGCTCAAGAAGCCTCGTTGGTGGCCCTCAACCATGCCATCCAGGGCATCGAGGGATCGCCACCCTTGATCGATGCATCCAGCCGTCCATGGACCGCACTCCATCTTCAAAGAGAGCGCGGACAGCCGATTGCCATCCGCGCTCTGCGCCTGTTGCAGCCTTGAGTTGCGTGTAGGCAGGCATTTTCTGAAAAGAAAAAGGCGGCCCTTCCAAGGAAGGGCCGCCAGGTGAAGGAAAGTTCCCTTCTTACAGAACCAGCTCGGCGAGCGAGTTGGTCAGGGTGCCAGAAGCGAGATCCAGACCCTGGGTGTAAAGGGTTGCACCAGCAGCGCCACCAGGCACGGTCGGAGCGAAGGCTGCGTCACCGTTGATGTCAGCGGTGAGGGAAGCCAGGGTGTTGATCGGAGCGGTCATGTCGACGGAACCGTAAGGGGTTGCAGTCGGGCCAGCGCCGGTCAGGGAGTAACCAAGCAGGACGGTGCCACCAGGGGTAGCTCCGGAAACTGAGAAGTTAGCGACACCACCAGCGACGAGGCCAGTGATGCTGTAGACGAGACCACCACCGGTACCGGACTGATCATCGACCACGACGTTATCGACCCACCACTCTTGAGCGAAGGTACCGAAGAAGTGGATGCCAATCTGGACGCTAGCGTTACCAGCGTAGGCTGAAAGGTCCACGGTCGGGCTGTATGCCTCCAAAGCGGAGCCAGTTGCCGTCGAGGTGTCCGTCCAAACCACAGTCCAAGTCAGGCCACCATCGGTGGATACTTCCATGGTGGAAATACCATCACCAACGGAAGTTGGGTGATTGGCAAGGTAGTTTGCCCAACGAGTCTCACCATCAAAATGAAGGTAAACGTTGGTAGCTCCAGACAAATCCATCACTGGGGAAACCAGGGTGTTGTCGCTGGAAGGAGTGGCAAACTCGTCCTGGTGCCATGCGCGGCCCAAAAGAAGGTCTGCCTCCCAACCGGTACCACCGGTGGAGCCGTTGTTGTTTACGTTGGTCCAGCCAGCAGGTGGGATGAGACCGGCGTCGAAATCCTCAGAGAGGTAGGTTGTTTGAGCGGAGAGGCTGCCGGCGAGGGCGACCACCGCCAGAGGGGTCAGGATGTTCTTCACAGAGTTAACTCTTTTTCGGGGTTGAGAGGTTCCCGGGACGGCCACGCGGGGGATTGGGGAAAGCCGTGTTCCTCGGGGATACTTGACCATACAAGGAATTCGCATTCGTCCAGCCCGAATTCCAACAAAAATTGCGTAACCGCGCGGTGAGTGCATAAACGCACCCCAAACCCAACGAATATGGATGAACCTACCCCTGGGACTCAAAAAAGGGTCCGCCCCCCCCTGAAGGGTAAATATCAGGGCGTCAGGCGCGAGATCGTACGCGGGAAGGGGATGCACTCGCGTACATGTTCCACGCCTGTAATCCACGACACCGTGCGTTCCAAACCAATGCCGAAACCGCCATGCGGCACGCTGCCGTAGCGTCGGAGGTCTAAATACCACTGGAAGGCTTCGACCGGAAGCTCATGCTTTTCGATGCGCTCCAACAGCACATCGGCATCATCTTCACGGACTGCACCACCGACGATCTCGCCAGCGGTTGGCGCGATGATGTCGACGCCTAGCGCATTGCCCTTGCCATCTTGTTTCATGTAGAAGGCCTTCACCGCAGCTGGCCAATGCGTGACCATCACCGGGCAACCGAAGTGTTCCCCCAGGATCGTCTCATCCGGCGCACCGAGATCATCTCCGCGCGAGAACTCGGATTCATACTTCCCCTCTTCTTGCCACTGCAAGAGGAGGTCTGCAGCTTCATCGTAAGTCAGACGTGGGAATTCCTTATCCCAAGCCTGCAGCTGCGCGGGGTCGCGCTCGATGTCTTCCAGATCCTGCTGATGATGCTCCAGGACTTGCTGCAAGGTGTAGCGCAACATGTTCTCGGCGACATCGCAGACATCGGTGAGATCCGCGTAGGCGATCTCCGGTTCCAGCATCCAGAATTCCGTCAGGTGACGACGGGTCTTGGATTTCTCTGCTCGGAAGGTCGGCCCAAAGCAGTAGGCCTTACCAAGAGCCATCGCACTGGCCTCAGCGTAGAGCTGACCGGATTGCGTGAGGTAGGCCGTCTCGTCGAAGTACTGGGTCTCGAACAAGGTCGAAGTGCCTTCACAAGCGTTCGGCGTGAAGATCGGCGAATCGACACAGAAGAAGCCATCGTTGTCGAGGTAATCCCGGAACGACTTGATGATGCGCGCCCGAATGCGCAGGATCGCCATCTGACGCTTACTACGCAGCCACAGGTGCCGACGGTCCATCAGGAATCCAGAGCCATGCTCCTTCGGCGTGATGGGATAAGGCTCAGCGACCTGAATCACTTCCACATCGGAAGCCACCACTTCCACGCCACCGGGTGCACGTTCATCGACCTTGGCGGTGCCATGGATGATGATCGAACTTTCCTGCGTAAGCGCCTTCGCAGCTTCGAAGGCCTCCTCGCTGACGGCATCCTTCTTCACCAAGCACTGACAAATGCCACTGCCATCGCGCAGCAACAGAAACAGCATCTTGCCTTTGCCACGCCCCTTGTAGAGCCAGCCCTTGAGAGTGACGGCCTCGCCGTCGTGAGACTTGAGATCAGTGACGCGTACCACGGTCTTCAGACGGGCAATCAGTTTTATGGAAAGGACGAGTAGCTCGGATCGAGCCGGACTTCGGCGATGTGATCCTCGACCACCTCGACCGTGCCTTGGACCAACACACCTTTACGCACTGCCTGCACCGCGACCACGGCAGGATCCAAATCAAGATCCGCATCTTCACTTTGGATGACGACCGATAGGTAGCCCTCCTCGCGCAGGAACCGCGTGACCAGGGCACGCACTTGCTGCACCCGTGAAGGTGGATCGCTTGGTGCCGCAACCGGGACCGAGACCACGTCTTCCAGACGAGTCAGGTCTTGATGCAACTGTTCCAGCTCGGCGCGCACATCATCGACCGCCAGGGCTTCCAGCTCTTTCGCCAGCGCCTGGACTCGGTCGGGCAGGAATGCCAAGGAGCTCAACTCCTTCAAGCGGCTCTGCATCGACTCGAGTAGCCCATACATGCGCCACAACATCACACCGGTGACTCCGGCGAGGACGATGATGGAAACAAGGAGGGCAATCTGCATGGTCAAGGAAGGATGCGTTGGTCCTTTAGGATATCGTGGCCGTCAGCCTGGCTCCAGCGGGCCTTGCGCTTGTCTAGGATAGGGAACCGATGCGAGCTCGACTCCTTTTCAGTGCCGCTTTCGCCCTGCTGTGCCTCCCCCTCTTCCTGATGCAGGCAGATGGCGTGCGTTTGCAGACCCAGGCAGTCCAGGCGCTCCTTCCCGAACTCGAACTCGCGACCGATTCTGAGGTCCGGGTTCGCTGGCCCAGCCTACCTGCGGCATCTCAACTGGAAGGCGCCGATGCCATCCGCGCGGGCGTCCGCCTCGGCCAAGACAGCCCCATCTCCTACGACGAGACGAACCAAAGTTTTCGTTTTGGCCCTACCACCGCCGCCCCCACCCTGGTCGACGTCTCCACGGACGATGGCCGACTTAGCCTGACGGCCGGTTCCGCTTCCGCCAGCACACGCATGGGTTCGCTCTGGGCATTGGTGCCGCCCCTTCTTGCGATCCTGCTCGCCTTCCTCACCCGACGCACCATCTTGAGCCTCAGCGTTGGGGTCTTGGTAGGTGGCGTGATTGCGGTGCAAGGTGTGGGTGGTGTGGGCACCTTCTTCCACTTGGTCTTCGCCGAGATCCTTTGGTTCGGCATCCTGCAGGATAGTTTCCATCTCTACATCCTCGGCTTCGTCATCCTGCTTTCTGCGACGGTAGCCATCATCACGCGCATGGGCGGCATCGATGGCATGGTGAATTCCTTGGTGCGTTTCGCCAAGAACTCGCGCAGTGTGCAAGCGGTCGCTTACTTCCTCGGCCTTGGTATTTTCTTCGACGACTATGCCAACACCATCGTGGTGGGCAATAGTTGCGGCCCCTTGTTCGACAAGCAGAAGATTAGTCGCGCCAAACTCGCGTACATCGTCGACAGTACGGCGGCACCGGTTGCGGGTGTGGCGGTTCTCTCGACTTGGGTTGCGTATCAGATCAGCACTTATTCGCCGCAACTCCCTACCGTGGGGCTGGCGGAATCCGATGGTTACAAGCTCTTCTTGGAAACCATCCCCTACCGCTTCTACTGTTTGTTGGCGCTATTCACCGTTGGCCTCATCGTGTTCCTGCAACGCGATTTCGGCCCGATGCTCAGGGCCGAAGAGAGCGCGCGCAAAGGTGGGGATGGCTCGGGAACCGGTGATGCTTCTGCCATCGACGAAGAACGCATGGTGGCCAAACCAGGTGTGAAGGCATTAGCACGCAATGGCCTGCTGCCTCTTTGCACCATGATCTTCGGCACGGCTGCCTTGATCTACTTCTTTGGTGCCCAAGCGGTGCACGCATCCGCGGATGCTGGCGATGCAGCCTCGATTCTTGCGCGCGACCAAGGAGGCTTGCTTTGGATTCGCGAAACCCTTGGCGCCTCCGATAGCACCAAGGCAATCTTCCTTGGATCTCTTGCGGCGATGCTGTTGGCGGTGTTGCTTGCCGTTACCCAAGGATTGCTCAGTTTCGGCGAGACTATGCAGAGTGCAGCCAAAGGCACCAAAGTCTTATTCAAGGATGCGGTCCTCGTCCTGCTACTGGCTTGGAGCATTGGCAGAATCTGCGAAGAGGTTGGAACTGCGAACTATCTGGTCGCGATGTTCCAGGACCTGATGTCCCCGGCATGGTTGCCCATCATCCTGTTCGTGACTGCGTGTTTCGTCGCCTTCGCCACCGGCAGTTCCTGGACTACCATGGCGATCCTGCAACCCAATGTCGTGTTGCTGGCCTATCAGCTGGGAGAACAATCTCCGCTCGGTGGACATGCCCTCTTGGTGCTTTCGATTGGCGCGGTCTTGGAAGGAGCCATCTTCGGTGATCATTGTTCCCCGATCTCCGACACCACGGTCCTCAGCTCCACCGCCTCACGCTGCCAGCACATCGAACATGTGCGCACTCAAGCCCCATACGCCCTGTTGACGGCCGGTGTTGCCATCAGTTTGGCCTACCTGCCCGTCGCCTTGTGGAACATTCCACCGTACTATTGTTTAGCAGCCGGCGCCGTCGCCCTGCTGCTGGTCGTGCGCTTCGTGGGCCGCCCCGTGACTCCTGTCCCCCAGACCTGAATCCCCCATGTTCCTCCTTCGTACCTTGTTGCCGCAGCTTGGCGGCGTCCTGATTGGGTCCATTGTTATCGGCACCATGATCTTCCTCGGCATGGAAGATGCCGTGTCTTGGGTGCAGTTGATTGGCGTCATGCAGGTCATGTCCCTGCCCATCTGCCTGCTCACCGCGGTGCTCACGGGTTTCCTGTTGCGGAATGCCAATGCGGACTGCGCCATGACGAGCGCCTTTGGCTTCGGTGTCTGGATCGTGGTCGGTCCCGAACTGGCCACTTGGATCGTTCCCTCCACCGCGCTGCCGTGGGCTGGATATGCATTCTTGATTCCAGGCCTCCTGCTGGCACTGTTCCTTGCCAAAGCAAAGCCCGATGGTGGCAAGAACGGTTCCGCCCTGCGCATTCCCGGTGTGGCGGCCTTGCCTTGGATGGTCGTGACTTTCGTTTTGGCTGGTCCACCACCCGACATGGGATCCATGCCTTCCGCCGCACACCAAGATGCCATGGGCATCACTCCGGCAAGCAAGGATGCACCCAACCTTGCTTTGATCGTTCTCGACACGCTGCGCGCTGATCATCTTGGGTGTTATGGCTACGAACGCCCCACCTCGCCAAACCTCGACCGTTGGGCAGCCGAAGGTGGCCTGTATCTCCATGCGAACTCGGTGGCGACGCACACCGGTCCTTCGCACGCCAGCATGTTCACGGGCATGCTGCCTTCCGAGCATGGATTGATGTCCGCAGTCTCCGGCATGCCGACGCGTATGCCGACCTTGGCGGGCGTCTTGGCGGATGCCGGTTACAGCACTGCCGGACTCACTTCCAACTTCGTGTTGCGCAAACGCAACGGCTTCGACCGTGGCTTCCATGTCTACGATGATTCGCTCGTCCTCGCCAATGGCCTCGGACGTGCGGCGCGCTATCTGGCGGATCAGAGTGGCGTCGGATTGGTCTACGGCGCGACCTCCTTCAGCGCCAACAAGGACATCAACCACGCCTTCGGTCATTACACCCGACGCCATGGCGTCGATGGAGACGGCACCACTGCCAATGCCGTGGCCTTGGTCGATGAGATGCAGCAGATCGACCGGCCCTTCTTCCTGTTCGCTAACTACATGGATGCGCACACGCCTTATCAGGCCCCGGGCAAGCACATGGATAAGTTCCTGGAACATGATCCCGGCCGGTTCAAGAAACGCAGCAACAACCTCGTATTCCAAAAGCGCTTCGACGCCTTGCAGAAGGAAATGGAAAGTGGCGAGGATCGCGCCGAAGAACTCGGTGCACTGATCGACCGCTACGATGCGGAAATCGCCTTCATGGATGCGCAGTTGCCTCCGCTGATGGAGAAACTGCAGGCCGCCTCCGATGCACAGGGTCGCGACCTCCTGGTCTTGATCGTCTCGGACCATGGCGAAGGCTTCATGGAGCATGGTCTGCTCGCCCACGGCAAGGAACTGTGGCAGGAATGCCTGCACGTGCCCTTGATCGCATGGGGTAGCTTGGCGCCGAAGGGGCAGTTCGAGGAGGATGTCAGCTTGATCGATTTGGCGACGACCTTCACCACCGCGGCCGACCTAGAGCCGATGGGCCGCAGTCGAGATCTACGTTCCGGCCTGGAACGTGAGCTTGGGCATCTGGTCGCCGAAGAGGGTCCTGCACGAAGCCTCAGTCACTTCGCGATGATGCATCGCCTTGCGGTCTACGATGCAGGCCAGAAGCTCTTGTACACCGTCAACAATGAGGATGAGAGCCTCGACGCCGATGGCCTCTTCGATCTACGCGCCGATCCTATGGAACAGGCACCCCTGGATGATGCTGCGCGTGCAGCATTCGTCGCACGTTTGGCTCCTTGGGCTGCGGCCTGGTGGGAGACCTACCAGATTGGTCGCAAGATGGAATCCGGCAATGAGCTCAGCGATAGTGATCGCGCCCAACTTGCCGCTTTGGGCTATACCGCCGACGAAGAATAGGTCGGTTTCGGGAGCAGCAACCATGCGGCCGTCGCGCAGAGGCCGCTGAGTAGTACCAACAAGGTCATCCATGAAGGTGGATGGCCTGGTTGCATGTTCCGGGATGCAAGCGTGGCTTGCGGGAAGGCTGGTGCCTCCAGGATGGGCAAGACTTCACGGCTGTCGCGATGCGTCCCGGTAAGGGGTGGCCAAGTACGGGCAAGGAGCGCGATGTGTTCGGGAGTGGGTGCTTGGGTCCAGGGGATGGCGGACCAGGCTTCCGGTTGAGGGTAGGTTTCGCCCCCCATTTGTAGGTTCGGCAAGGGTCTTTGGAGGTCCTGGAACTCTTCATTCACGATGGGAATGAAATAGAGATTGGGATCGATGGCCTGGAATGCAGGAAGCCAATCGGGATGCGTGTTTTCTTCGACGATCACGCCGAGGGTTCGGGGGAAATAACGTTGAAAATCGGAGATTCCAGCTTCTCCAGCGGAGGGTATCTCATTTAGAGAAAGCACTCCTCCTTGACCAATATTGTCCACGACCTTCACACCTCGAACGCCAGTTACCGGGAGGATCGAATCCATGCTGGTCACCAACACACCTTCCCCCCTTCCGATCTTCGCCCAATGCACCAACCACACGCCACGGTCAATGGCCTTAGCGTCGAGGATGGCTTCGGTCGCAAGGTCTTGGTCCGCGACCCGCGCATCCTTCCACGTCACGGACTCGGGCAATGCGGAAGGTGCAGGCAGGTCGGTCCAAACCGTGATGTCGCGGCCAGGGGCAACATGCTGCAGGGCTTCGAAGATCTCGCGATGCGTAATCACTTCGGTCTTTGAACCTAGAGTGCGCGTCTCACCATGGAAGCCTGACGGCGCTGGCTCCGCCTGCAGGCTGGCGGACAGACTTTGATCGACCAACAAGAGAGGTGGAAGTCCCCCACCACGCGGTCCCATCAATGCAAAGGTGGTGCCGAGGATGGCCAGCAGGAATAGCCAATAACTCCAAGGCCGCCGTCGGCTGTGGGCGGCACCACTGGTGGCCAATTGCCGGAAAGGTTGCAGGCCACCGACCGAGTGGTCCAGTGGGCGTCGGTGTCGCAGCCAGAGATGGAATGGCACGAACAGCAGCAGAGCTGCGGCAGCCCAAGGTGCGTCAAAGGACTGCATGAGTGGCGGCACGTCGGAGCAAGGCGGCGGCGTCGGTGGAGGCGCTACGGCACAGGAGGTCGGTCGGGCGGAATCCGGCTTGTTGCAAGCTCAAGCGTCGGCTGCGGGAAAGCATATCCCAAGCTTGACGGAAGGCTGCATAGTCGCGATCCAAATCCACCTGCAGTTGCTGTTTGGATTCCACTTCGGTGAGCTGCAGACGCTCTCGTGGCGGCTCCACTTCGGTCGGCAGGATCAAGCTGGTCCAGCGACGGTGACGGAATCCACAGGCGCGCTTGGCCCAGTCATCGCGGAAAGCATCCGCCAACCACGGATCGCTCAAGACATGCAAGCGACAGCCGGATGCTGGACGAGTCGCCAAGACTGGAAGTGCATCAGTGCCTTCGGGTGCGGGCAGATCACGCAGGAAGGGAACGACCGCGGCGCGGCGCGACCACCCGGAGAACATCGCGGTGGCGTGCGTTCCTGCATGAATGCGCACGCGGGCACCATCTTCCAAGGCTAGCCAAGCGAGCGCCAAGGCAAGACGTCGTTGCGCGACATCACGGTCGGCAGTGCCGGGTGCTTGCGATGCGGAACGATCGAGCACCAGGTGCAGGAATCCACCACGCTCATGCTCCATTTGCCGCACCATGGTGCGACCCGCGCGCGCTGTGGCACGCCAATCCACCTGACGTCGGCGGTCTCCGCGTTGCCAGGCACGTCGCTCGTAGCCGGGCAGGGTGGAACCGGAGAGCTGCACCGCGCGTTGTCCGGGAGCTTGAGACGCGGCCGCAGCACGACGTCGGGCAAGCTCTACGAAGAACGTCCGCGGGAACAGCTCGGAGTTCATGCCAGCAACGGCTCTCCGAGGGGTTCCCCAAGGACCTGACCATCGGCGAAGACGGCATGGCCACGCAGGAAGACTTGTTGGGCGAAGCCACGCAGACGTCGTCCGTGGTAAGGACTCCAACCGGAACGCGACAACAGCTTGGCTTCATCCGCCTCCGCCGTAGCTTCCAGATCGCAGATCACCAAGTCCGCATCGGCACCGACCTCCAGGCGCCCCTTTTGAACAAGACCAAACTCATCCGCCGGTCCGCGGGTGACGGCATGCAGAAACGGCTCGATCGCGGCTTCATTACGGTCGGCGGCGGCAAGCATCAGTGGCAGGAGCAGGTCGATGGAAGGGAATCCGGACGGCGCCTTGGCATAAGGACGGTCCTTCTCATCCAACGGATGAGGTGCATGGTCGGTTCCGACACATGGAAGAATTCCTTGCGTCACCATGGCGCCGAGGCCGTCACGGTCGTCGTCGTATTTGATCGATGGATTGACCTTGAAGCGGTTCTGAGGCTTCTTGTGCGCTTCCTCGGCCGTTGCGAGCAGGTAATGCGGGGCACTCGAACCGGTGACGGGCTGCCCGCGCTCGGCCGCTTCGGCGACCAGACGTGCACCCTCTGCGGTACTGATATGGAAGACATGCAGGATGCATCCGACTTCCTCCGCGATCGCGATCGCCGACTTGATGCTCTCCACTTCCGCTTCGCGCGAACGCCGCAGATCATGCCGCGAAGCCAACTCCGGATCATCCTTCAAGGCTTCAGTGGCCGCATCCATGATGTCGTTGTCTTCGCAATGTGCGACGACCTTGATGCCAGCCTTCGCCGCCGCAGCGAACCACCGACGCAGAGTCGGTTCATCGGCAACGCCGCCGGCTCCGGTACTGCAACCGAGGAAACACTTCACCGCCGGGCAATGGGCCTTCATCGTGGCGAGTTCCTCGAGGCTCTCCTCGACCAAGGAACCATAAGGCGCATAATCCACGCGCGACACACCGCGCAGGTTGGCGAGTTTGGTCGTGAGCAGGGCATTGCTGCTCATCAACGGCGGGTTGTTCTGGATCTCACAGATGGTGGTGACGCCGCCATGCAACGCACCCGAGGAACCGAAGGCATAACCTTCTTTGCGCTCGAGGCCGGGCTCGCGGAAGTGCACATGGCAGTCGACCAGTCCGGGCATCAACAAACGACCCCCCAGCTCGGTCACCTCCTCTTCATGCAGCGGAGCTAGATCCTGGCCTATTTCAGTAATGCGCCCGTCGCTGCCGCAACGGAGATCAGTGGCTTCAAGAAAACGGTTGCCGTCGAACAGACGGCCGCCGCGGAAAAGGCGCGCAGGAGGCGTGTTGGGAGACATCGGATGGGGTGTCTTGGGGCGTTAGACTGCCACAGTCTAAAACCGCCTATGGTGGTCGGTTTGGCCCGTAAGGATTCCTCATGAAACGCCTGTTCGTCCTGCTCCTCGTTGCCGGATGCGCCCTATTCGCCGCGCGCACCGCCCCCGCCCAAACACCTTTTGACCTCACCGGGGTCGACTGGACCATGGCACCCGATGCCGCGGGTGAATCCATGCATCTCACCATGCGTCTGGAGCCTCTGCATGCGCGCGATCGCATGGTCTTGCGCATGCCACTGTGGCGCCCGGGCTCATACCGCTATGCCTCTTATCAGGACAAGGTCTCCAACCTGAAGG
>JBMYYH010000021.1:0-35741 GCA_049609225.1 Planctomycetota bacterium
TGCTCCAAAGGAATCCTGCTTGGTGCGAAGGTGCTCTTTCAGTCATCTCTCTATCTATCTAACGGTAATTCGACTGCCCTGGATAGTGGGGTGGGGTGGGGGTTATGCGGACCTGGGTTTGTCCGCGGGGAAGGTATGGTAGCTGGTTTTGGGGTGGGAAGGGTTTAATTTGTTGGAGGGGGGGGGTGTGTTATGCGGACCTGGGATCTTTAGGTTAGAGCTTGTCTAGAGGGCTTTGGGTGCCGAGGCCTCCCCGGTTTAGGACGTGTGTATAGATCATGGTGGTGCGAACATCCTTGTGTCCAAGGAGTTCTTGGATGGTTCGGATATCGGATCCTGACTCTAATAGATGCGTTGCGAAGGAATGGCGCAGGGTATGGCAACTGACTCGTTTTCCCATGCGTAAGACTTGCACGGTGCGTCGCATTTCTTTTTGGACTACCGTTTCGTGCAGATGGTGGCGTCGGAAAACTCCTGTGGGTTTATGCCAATAGGCTGAGGTTGCGGGGAAGACCCATTGCCAAGGCCAATCCCATGCGGCTCTGGGACTCTTCTTCTCTAAAGACCGAGGAAGTTCGACGGATCCCCTTTCCATTTTTAGATCGTCTTGATGTTGGATCCACATCTCACTCAAATGTTTTTGAAGTGGGCCAGTCAAGGCATCTGGGAGCATGGTTTTCCTGTCCTTCTTGCCCTTCCCCTCTCGGACATGGATTTCTTTGCGATCGAAATCCAAATCCTTCACTCGCAGATTGCAACCCTCCATCAACCGGAGGCCTGCCCCATAAAGGACCATGGCGATCAATCGCGATGTCCCGCGCATCTCACCCAGCACCTGCTGCACTTCATTCCGACTCATCACGACCGGCAAGTGCTTTGGCCGCTTTGCGCGAACAAGCTGGGTTGCCCATGGCATCTCCATTTCGAGCACTTCACGGTAGAGAAAGAGGAGCCCAGCCAATGCCTGATTCTGAGTTGCGGCACTGACTCCACGCTTCACCGCTAGCTCGGAAAGGAAGGCTTCAATCTCGACTTTGCCGAGTTCTGCGGGATCTCGATTGCCGTGATGCTTCACGAACCGAGAAACCCAACCCAAATACGCCTGCTCGGTGCGTGGGCTTAGGTGGCGCATGCGTAAACGCACACGAACATGTTCCTTCAGCTCACGTAGATTTCGGTAGTCCGCCTTCACCCCTTAAGGACGATCCGGGGGGTCGCCTGACACGCACTTTTTGCAGGGAAGTGTCATGCCGAGGCGTCCGGCGCGGCCTTGGGAAGTCTGGACCCAGTCGCGTTCGATCAAGGGCGGTAGATGGCGAACATGTTGGTTGTGTCCGCACTCGAGTTCAGCTACCCAATGGTCCTCCTCATCCTGGTGGAAACCGACCATGGCCTGGGGCAGGGCGTCGGTGGGATTCGAGGAGGAAGGCATGGATGGGTGGAGGTTTCGGGAAGACCGTTTGCCGCTGGGATCGGGCGTTGCGTCGACGAAACTATAGACGGGGGGCCTAATCCAAGTACAACCCTTATAGGGCGAAACGGAGGGGTGGCTTATAGGGCGAAACGGAGGGGTGGCGGTATCGGGCGGGTGGGAACCCAGGGAATGCGCGGTTAAATCCCCTTAAATCGGGTAAAATATGCGCTTCCTTCGGCGCAATGGGGCGTGGGAATGGCCTGAGAAGGGGCATTCCGGGGCCTTGCACCCAGGTTCTCTGGGAAGCCGGAAATTTCGCTGCTTGGGGGCCGTCGCCCTTGACCAGAAGACACGCTGAACCGCCTGACACCGCCATGTCCAAGATCGACTCCACCCCAGAACTCGTCTCCAACACCTATCAATCCATGCGCGAGCGCCTTGCCGTCGTGCGGGAACGGACGGGTGTCTCTGCTCTCACACTAGCTGAGAAGATTGTATTGGGGCATTTGGACGACGCCAAGGGTCAGGAAATCGAGCGTGGCAAGGCCTACTTGATGCTGCGCCCCGACCGCGTCGCGCTGCAGGATGCCACCGCCCAAATGGCGCTGCTCCAGTTCCTCATGGCGGGCAAGCCCGAGGCCGCAGTCCCCTCCACCGTGCATTGCGATCACCTGATCCGCGCACACAAGGGTGCCGAGAACGATCTCAACGTGGCCAACGATGAGAACCGCGAGGTCTACGACTTCCTCAGTTCCGTTTCCGAGAACTACAACCTCGGTTTCTGGAAGCCCGGCGCCGGCATCATCCACCAGACCGTGCTCGAGAACTATGCCTTCCCGGGCGGACTCATGGTCGGTACCGATTCCCACACTCCCAATGCTGGCGGCTTGGGCATGTGCGCGATCGGCGTCGGTGGCGCAGACGCGGTCGACGTCATGGCCGGCTTCGCCTGGGAGTTGCTGCAACCCAAAGTCGTCGGCGTGAAGCTGACCGGCAAGCTCAACGGCTGGACCGCTCCGAAGGACGTCATCCTCAAGCTGCTTGGCATGCTCACCGTGAAGGGCGGCACCAACCGCATCATCGAATACTTCGGCGAAGGCACCGATTCCTTGAGCTGCACCGGTAAGGCCACCATCTGCAACATGGGTGCGGAGCTCGGCGCCACGTGTTCGGTCTTCCCCTACGACCAGCGCATGGGTGATTTCCTGCGCGCGACCAACCGCGCCGATCTTGCGGATCTCGCGGATCAGAACACCGACCTCCTCATCGCCGATGAAGGTGCCCAGTACGACGAGGTCTACGAGATCGACCTCACCACTCTCGAGCCGCATCTCGTCGGTCCGCACACGCCGGACCTCGCGCATGCCGTCAGCGACATGTCCGAGAACGCCGCCAAGGACGGCTACCCGTTGAAGGTCAGCGCCGCGCTGATCGGCAGCTGCACCAACTCGAGCTATGAGGACATCAGCCGCGTGGTGGATATCGCCAACCAGGCCAACGCCAAGGGAACTGCACTGAAGGCGCCCTTGATGGTCAGTCCCGGTTCCGAGCAGATCTACGCCACCATCAAGCGCGATGGCCAGCTCGGCGTGCTCGAGAACGCCGGCGCGACCGTGCTCACCAACGCATGCGGTCCTTGCATCGGGCAGTGGCAACGCGAGGACATCGAGCCTGGCGTGCCGAACAGCATCGTCACTTCCTTCAACCGCAACTTCCGCGGCCGCAACGATGCGAACCCGGACACGCTCGGATTCATCGGCAGCCCCGAGATGGTGATGGTGCTCGCGCTCAGCGGTCGCCTGGACTTCAACCCCGCGACCGACACCCTCACCGACAGCGAAGGCAACGCGTACAAGCTCGACGCCCCCGCCATCGCGCCGGACATCCCCGCGGACGGTTTCGAACTGTCGCGCGACGGCTATCAGGCCCCGAACCCTGACGTCGGCGATGCGGATGTAAGTGTTTCGCCGGATAGCGATCGTCTGCAACTACTGACACCTTTCGAGCCGTTGCCGCTCGAGGCCTACAACGACATGCCTTTGCTGTTGAAGACCAAAGGCAAGACTACCACCGACCACATCTCGCCAGCCGGTAAGTGGCTCAAGTACCGGGGTCACCTCGACAACATCTCCAACAACATGTTCACCGGTGCGACCAATGCTTTCGATGAAGGCATCGGCACCACCAAGAACCCGTTGACGGGTGCGACACAACCGGTGCCAGCTGTGGCGCGTGAGTTGAAGGCTGCAGGTCAGAACTGGGTGGTCGTCGGCGATGAGAACTACGGCGAAGGTAGTTCGCGTGAACATGCAGCGATGTGCCCGCGTCATCTTGGTGCGGCCGCCGTCATCGTGCGTGGCTTCGCGCGCATTCACGAGACCAACCTGAAGAAGCAAGGTGTGCTCGCCTTCACTTTCGCCGACGCCGGCGATTGGGCCAAGGTCCAGGAAGACGATCGCATCGCCCTCGAAGGTCTGGAGCATCTGGCTCCGGGTTCGGCGGTCACTGCGGTCTTCCGTCACGCCGATGGCTCCGAGGATCGTTGTGATCTGCTCCACACGCTCAATGCAGAGCAGATCGTGTGGTGGAAGGCAGGTTCGGCGCTGAACTCGCTGCGCGTGCAGGCTTAGGGCTGCACGCTGCGTAGCCGGCTTACACGGTGCATTGCGGGGCCGGGAAACGGCATAGGCATCGCGGATAATTAGTTGTTCCCACAGGGATTCTCGCGGAAATTCAAGGAACTTTGCGGGATTTCGCTTAGCCTAATCCCTAGACCCTGACTGTCTGACCCTTCACCCTACCAATGTTCCCTACGACCTTCCTTCTAGCGGTCGCGGCTTGCCCGTCCGCAGTGGCGGCGCAAACTGCCGAAAGCACACCGACCACGGTTCCTTCGCTGTTCGCCGCAACCACCTTGGCGCCGGAGCCTGGAGTCGTCCCTTCGACCAAGGCACTGCGCACTCGTCTGGCCACCCTCGACCTTGGAGCGCTGCGCGATGCAGCCGTGGCGAGTGAGGATGCGGATTCCGTCCGCATCAACTTGTTCGACGATGTGAGTTTCCTTGCCGACTTCACCCGACTCGATGCGGCTTCGGCCGGTGGTTGGGTTTGGAGTGGCGCGATCGCTGGCGATGATGGTTCCGTGACCATCTCGGTGGTGGAAGATGTGGTTTCGGCCACGGTCCAACACGGCACCGATCTTTACCAGATCGATTATGCCGGCAATGGCATTCACTGGGTGCGTCATTGCGATCCGGCTGCAGCACCGCGATGCGGCACCAACGATAGCCACAGCATCTTCTCTTCGGAGTCGCTGCAAAGCGCTTCGAGTGGCACGAGTTCCCGTGGCAGCGGCAACACCATCGATGTGCTCGTGGTCTACTCGACCGCAGCGAAGAACTCGAGCGGTGGCACTAACGGCATGATCAGTAAGATCAACCTCGCCGTCACCGAGACCAACGATGCCTACACCTTGAGTGGTGTGACGCAGCAACTCAACTTGGTCCACACCGAGGAGATGATCGGCTACAACGAGCCATCTTCCTTCTCGCAGATCCTGAGCGATCTAGCCAGCGAGACCGATGGCGACATGGATGACGTCCACGCCTTGCGCGATCAGTATGGTGCAGACTGCGTGGCGATGATTTGCCAGAACGGTCAGTACTGCGGCATCGCTTACTTGATGACCAACGTCAGTCATGGTTTCGAAGACAACGCCTTCAGCGTGACCAACTACAGCTGCGCGACCGGTTACTACAGCTTCGGTCATGAGCTTGGTCACAACATGGGGTGCGCACACGACCCCGCCAACGCCGGTTCGGCTGCTTACTCCTACAGCTACGGCTGGCGCACGACGAACAACCAGTACCGCACCGTCATGGCTTATTCGCCGGGCACGCGGGTGAAGCGTTTCTCGAGCCCCAACGTGTTCTACAACGGCTGGGTCATGGGCGACGGCAACCAAGACAACGCGCGTTCCTTGAACAGCGCCTCCGACACCATTGCCGGCTGGCGGACCAATGTTCCTCCAGTGCCAACCCTGAGCGTTGCTGCTTTGGTGCCAGGCCTGACTTCGCATGCGACCTTGAGTGGTTGCACGCCTTCGGGCAGCGTGATCCTGGGTTACTCGCTCGCGGGTAGCGGCCCGACCAACACCATCTACGGCATGGTCGACCTCGGTGCTCCGATCGGCCAACTGCCAGCAGCCACCGTCGATGCCGGCGGCAATGCCTCGGTCCAGCTCAACCCGACGGGTAGCCTCAGTGGTACCACCATCTGGTTCCAGGCACTCGACCTCAGTACCGGGCAGCTATCGAACGGCGATCAGCAGACCGTTTTCTAGGCAAAACGGTTCCTACGAACGGTTCCTAGCCGTTGGTAACTCAGGGGGTCGGCGCGGTTTACGTGCGGGCCTCCTGTTTTTTGTTGCCGCCCGGGGGGGGGCGCTCCACGACGGTACAATGTGGGGATGAGCCGAGAAGAAGCATGGTCTGAAGACCAAGTTCAGGACACCCTCAGCGCCTTGCGCGCGAACTACACCGACAACGAGCTCTACGCCATCTGGTGTAGGGACCAAAGCCTCATTCCTGCCGACCACACCGGCAAAGTCCTGATGGAAGAGTGGCAGCTCCATGCCAGCCACGATGGCCGTCATGTGATTCAAGATGGCTTCAAGGTTTCGCGGCCGCTTTACGGTCGTGCCTTGAAGGCGGAAAAGGGTGTCGCGAAGGCTTCGTACAAGCGTCGGACCAAGGCGGAGATGAACGCGGATCGTTCCACACCTTCCAGTGGCGGAGGTTCCGGCATCAGCGAACAGGCCATGTCCTTGGCCGTACGTTTCGATCAAGCCAAAGGCATGTTGGATGCGGTGCGTCCGCAGTTCCGTGAACTCGAGATGTTCCGCCTACGCATGGAAGACTTCGGTCCGGCCATCCTGCAGGAACTCGGGCGCGGCGACATGGAGGCGCAGGAAATCCTGCACCGCCTCGGCTTGAAAGACTAAGGCCTGCGCGTCGCGTAGAAAGCGGCACGGCGATTCAACACCTTAAAGTTGCCGTAGCCATCGCGCACCTCGGCATCGAAGCCGGCTTGGTCGAGTTGTTGAAGGACATCCTCCGCCGCCGGCACACCGATGACATGACACTCCTGGCTACGCCGGTAGTGGCCATCGACTTCGCGGAAGAGAGTCGCGTCGCGGGAGAGGCTGTGGGCCTTCAAGTCTTCATGAACTTCGATGAGGATGGCCCAATCTTCGCCGATCTTCCAGTTGCGATAGGCCATCGGTGCATCGGCATCGCGGATGACGAGATCAAAGACGAAGAGACCTCCAGGTGGAAGCGCGTCGGCAATGCGCATGAGGGCATCACGCATGGTTGCGGCGGGGTCCGTGCCGGACATGCCGTAGTTGAAGCCCTCCCCCAACGCGGTGACGGCGCGGCAAGGCGGTAGCTCGGCATCGAAGAGGGAAGCCACTTCGAATTGCGCTGCAGGCGCCGTGGCGCGGGCAAGGGCGATCATCGATGGGGAGATATCGCATCCCCAAGCTTGATAGCCGGCATCGGTAAGGCGCCGGGACCAGCCGCCACCGCCGCAGCCTAGGTCCACAATCAAGCCATCGTGGATGCCGCGATCGGCAAACTCCTGGAGCAGAGGTGCGGAAGCGCCATCGATCATGTCGGGGAAACCGACATGGTGGATGTACGCCAAGTCCTCGGCGTAGAGTTCTTCGAGAGGAGTTTTTTGCATCGGCCCGATGACGCATAGGATAGCCGCAACTGCGCATTTTCTCTTTGCTAGGATTCCTTCCGCATGAAGGAGCTGCCTTTACACATCGAGGGATGGGAACTGCAAGGATTGGAACTGCAGACCAAGAGTGGTTGGAATCGTCGCACCACGGTGGTGGCCTTGCGCGGCAAGGGTTGTGTGGGTTATGGCGAAGACGTGACTTATGCCGGAGAAGAGCAGGCGGCATTTCAAGAACGCGGCTTGCCGGTTTGTTTGGAAGGTGACTACACGCTGCAGTCCTTTGCAGCGGCCTTGGATGCCATTGCCGAAGAGGATTGGTTTCCAAATCCCCCGGAGCAACCCGCCTCCCTTCACTTCCGACGTTGGGCTTTTGAATCCGCTGCGCTCGATCTCGCGTTGAAGCAGAACGCGGTTTCTCTCGCGGACTTTCTCGGACGCAGTGCCGCACCCGTGCACTTCGTGCATTCCGTCGGGCTGGGGAATCCGCCTTCGCTCGACATCCTCCATCAACGCCTGTTCCACGTGCCCGATCTACGCTTCAAGTTGGATTGGGACGAATCCTGGGAAGAGGAGTTCCTGTATGCCCTGCGCGATTTGGATGCCGTGGATGTGGTGGATTTCAAAGGCCACTACCACGGCGCCTTTGAAGGGCCGGACCCCGAGCCGACCGGTTATGCCATCGTCGCGGAGATGCTGCCGCATGCATGGTTGGAGGATCCGGCGTGGACCAAGGATTGCGCCGATGTCTTGATGCCGCATGTCGCACGCGTCACTTGGGATGCACCGCTGCACCACTTATCCGATCTGGAAGCACTTCCGGTGCTTCCGAAAAGGATCAACATCAAGCCGTCGCGTTTTGCGACCGTCGCGCGACTCCTGCGGGTGTTGGAGTGGATGCAGCAACAGGGTGTCGCGGGTTATGGCGGCGGACAATTTGAACTGGGTCCGGGGCGTAAGCAGATCCAACACCTGGCATCCCTGTGTTATGCCGAGGCGGCGAATGACGTCGCGCCGGTGGAGTATCACGCGGGGGAATGGGAGGCAGCACCACCAGCGAGTCCCTTGCCTGCGTTTGGGGATGTCGTCGGGTTTGGCGGTTGGGAGCCGGAGTAACGGTACCTGCGCTTGGAAACCTGAGAGGCTTTCCAGTCGAAAGGATCAGCCTTCGTCCGACATCAGAACTTTCGCAGCGGCAAAGATCTGTTGGCGAAGAGGACCAGTGCCACGAATATCATCCGTATTCGCCTGCACCGCAATGCTGCAACCAAGCTCCGGGAAGTACATGAGTTCGGCGGTGTAGCCAGGGAACCAACCGCTGTGTCCATAACCCGGACCATAGGGAGTTTCACTGACGATGATGCCATCGGCATATCGATCGCCCGGCCATAGTTGTGCGTCCACGGCGCCGGCGATCGAAGCCGTCACTCGCGAAGCATCCGCGGCTCCGCCGGTAAAGAGGTGCATCCCCCAAGTCGCGAGATCGGCAGTGGTGCTGTAGTAACCACCACCAGCCCACTCCAACTGCGGGTTCAACTCCATCCGCCCATGATGCAGAACCGGCAGCGCTGACTTGCGCCCGGGTTCTCCAAGGATGTGATAGCCCTGGGTGAGCATCGGTAGATCACGCGAAGTCGTGGGCGCGGTGTGATCCAAGCCTAACGGTGCCAGGTAACGTCGGTGAATCTCCCGATACGCCGACTTACCGCTGGCCTTTTCCATCGCCATGCCAGCAAGAATGAAATTGGTATCGGCATAACTCCAGGCACTCCCCGCTGCGAACAAGGGCTCTGCATCCAAGATGTAAGCCACCAATTCCTGCGGTTGCCAATCGCGATACACATCCGCACGCGCATCTTTCCAGAACTGAACTACGTGCACATGCTCCGGCACCCCACTTTGATGATGCATCAAATGCGCAAGAGTGATGCTGTCGTGATTGGGCAAGTGATCGAACCACTCGGCATCGCCCAAGTACTTCTGCAACTTGTCGTCCGCCGCCACGATGCCCTCTTCCAAGAGATCCAGATACCACGCCGCGAAGTAGGTCTTGCCGATACTGCCCGACATCAGACGATGCTTCACCGTCATCGGCACGGATGCTTCCACATCCGCAAGGCCAGCAGCGAACTCCAACAGCCGACCATCCTCAAAACGAACCGCCAGGCAAGCGCCGGGCACCGCTTCCTTTGCGGCAAAGGCATCCAGTTGTTCCTGCAGGGCTTCCGGGGCGGCGGTCTGCAGCAGAGTGGTCAGGAGAATGGGGAGCATGCTCACGGTACGTGACGAACCGCGATGCGTTGGCATCCGCAGGGTCGTTAGAATTCGCCCCATGGCCACTCTTCCACGTACCGTCGTCATCACCGGAGCCGGCAGCGGCATCGGTCGTGCCACCGCAGAAGCCTTTGCGGCCGACGGTTGGCGCATGCTGCTGGTCGGCCGGCGCCGGAACAAGCTCGAAGAAACCATCGCCGGGCTCGCCGACCCCTCCTTGGCCGAAGCGGCGGCTCTCGATATCGGAGAACCCGCTGCCATGGAAACTGCGGTCGATGCTTTCGTCGGCAAGGTCGGTGGCTTGGGTGCTCTCATCGCAAATGCCGGCATCAATCCGCAACGTACCGCCGCCGCCGATACCGACGATGCCCATTGGAATGAAACCCTGCGCGTGAATCTCACCGGCACCCATCGCAGCTGCAAAGCCGCCCTACCCCACTTTCGCGCACAACAAGGTGGCGCTTTCGTCACCATCGGCAGCATCGCCGGGCAAGTGGGCATGGCGGATCGCGCTGCTTATGGGCCGAGCAAGGCCGCGGTGATCGAGTACACCCGCAACCTGGCGGTCGACTACGGCGCCGACGGCATCCGCGCGAATTGCGTATGCCCGGGTTATGTCATCACCGACATCAACCGCCAATGGCTCGAATACCTGCCGCGCGAGACCCATGCACAGCTGGTCGCTAAACACCCCCTCGGCCTCGGGACCCCCCCGGACGTGGCCGCCGCCATCCTGTTCCTGTGCCAGCCGGCTTCGCGCTGGATCACCGGAGTCGACCTCAGTGTCGATGGTGGATACACCTGTCATTAAGCCGCAGGACCGCCGCCCAATCCCTCCAGGGCTCCCTTCCGTTACAATCCCGCCCATGACCGATCTCGATCGCATCCTTGAAGTCGCCCAAGAAGCCGGCCGTCAGGCTGCTCACCTTTGCCGCGCCGTCACCGCCGACACCCCTGAGTCGATGGACAAGGGTGATAAGTCGCCGGTCACGATTGCCGATTATGGTTCCCAAGCCGTCATCCTTCGTTTGATCAAGGATGCCTTCCCCGATCACGGCGTGATCTCGGAAGAGGGTAGCGAGCATCTTCGTGAGAGTGCCGGCGAAGATGGAACGGCCAAGATCGTGCAGTTGGTCAGCGATCGCATCGGCCAAGACACGAACTTCGAGGAAGTGTGCAGCTGGATCGATCACGCGGGCGTGGAAGGTGCGGAGTACACCTGGGCCATCGACCCGATTGACGGCACCAAGGGTTTCCTGCGCCGTCAGCAGTACGCGGTCGCCATTGGCCTGATGAAGAATGGTGTTCCATTCGCAGGCGTGATGGTTTGCCCGAACTTGCCGGTCGATATGGACCAGCCCGATGGCCAGAAGGGTGTGTTGTTCGTCGCGATGAAGGATCGTGGTACTTACAGCGTGCCGGTCGATGGTGGCAGTGAGCCGCAACGGATTCACGTCAGCCAGAGCAGCGATCCGAAGGAGTGGAAAGTGCTCGGCAGTGTCGAGAGCGCGCACGGCGACCCGACTTTGGTCGTCGCCATGATGGAAGAGGTCGGTGTGGGTGGTGGATTCGTCCGCTACGACTCGCAAGTGAAGTACGGCGTGGTCGCCAATGGCACCGCTGAGATTTATGTGCGCCCGCGCTCGAAGCCCGATTATCGCGAGAACATTTGGGACCACGTGGCCGGTGTGATCGTCTGCGAAGAGGCCGGCGGACGCGTGACCGACGTCGATGGCAAGGATCTGGATTTCACCTTGGGCAAGAAGCTTTTGGAGAATCGCGGAATCCTAGCAACGTCCGGTGGAGCGGTGCATGACGCCGTCGTTGCGGGCCTAGCTGCTGCTGAAAAAGTAGGTTAGGCTCAAGCACGATTACCGGGTTCCGCTAAGGTGGAGTCGGCGTTCCCTAGCGCCAACCCCCTATCCCCACACCATGCGGCTCCCTACCGTACTTCCCCTCGTTTTCGCATGCACCAGCCTTGGCACACTGTCGGCCCAGGAAGGTGGCGAACCTGAACTCCTGCTCCACTTTGATGGAGGCGGGCCGAGTGAACGCCTTGGCGAGTCGCTCGCCTTTGGCGGCGACATCAACAACGATGGCACCCCGGATATTCTCGTCGGCGCCGAATTCGCCGATAGTTCTGGGCTTACGCGCAACGGCATGGCGGTGGTGTACAGCGGCACCAATGGGGTGATCCTGCACCAGTTCTTCGGCACTGCCAACTTCGAGAACCTCGGCACCGTGGTCATCTCCCCCGGCGACATGAACGCCGATGGTTTTGACGACATCCTCATCGGCTCGGCCGGCGCCGATCCGGCTCTGCTCGTGGATGCCGGCCGCATTGAAATCTTCTCCGGTTTTGATGGCTCTTCGCTGTTGCGCATTGAAGGCACGGTGAGCGATGGCTTCTTCGGTTCCAGTCTGGGTGAGCTTGGTGATATCGATGGCAATAGTGTGCCTGATTTCATCGTCGGCGAACCGGGTCGCAATAGCTTTGGCGGCCGCGTCTATGTCTACTCCGGCCTGACAGGTACTGCCTTGTTCCAGAAGGATGGCGCGATCGGGGATGAATGCGGGCGTGCGGTCAGTATTGCAGGAGACCTCAATGGCGATGGCACGACGGATTGGTTCGTGGGATCGCCATTCGCCGATACCGGCGCCTTCACCGATAACGGGACTGCCGAAGTCTTCTCTGGCGCCGATGGTTCTTCCCTGCGCCTGTTCGAAGGAACGGCCTCCAATGACCAGTTTGGCCACTCCGTGGATGGCGGCCACTTCATCGACCTCGATACGGTTCCCGATTTCATCATCGGCATCCCCAACCGCAATCCTGGCTCTGCCCCTGCCGGTGGATCGGCTGCGGTCTACGATGGCGCCACCGGCAACTTGGTCTACCTGAAGGAAGGTGTAGCCCTGGCCGACAACCTCGGAAACTCGGTCGCCCTCACCGGGGATGTCGATGGCGATGGCTTCGGCGACTTCCTCATCGGCGCACGCCTGATGGATGCCGGTGGCAACTTCGACGCCGGCTCGGCCTTCCTCCACAGTGGCCGAAATGGCGACCTTCTGCACCGCATCGATGGCGTCGATCCACAGGATAACTGTGGCGATTCGGTCGTCGGCGGCGCCGACATCGACGGCGATGGCCTGAGCGATTACGCCGTGGCCGCACCCTTCGCCGACAATGTGGCGATCCTGGCAGGCACGGTCGATGTGCAGCGCATCATCCCCATCCTGAGCACCTCGGTGGATGAGATTTCTGCCGCTGCCGGCGGCAGCGTGGACTTCGCCTTCGACTTCCCCATGACGGAGGCCAATAAGGATTATGTCCTGGTTGCCTCCCACTCGGGATTGGGACCATTCGTGCGCCAAGGCGTGTCGATCCCACTGACCTTCGACAACACCTTCCAGTTGATGATCGCCGGTGGACCACCTCAGTTCACCGACAGCACCGGCACCCTCGATGCCGGCGGCGATGGCACCGCCCTCTTGACCTTGGCCGCGGGCGAGGCCTCGAACATGGTGGGGCTCACCATCCGCTTCTCGGTGGTCAGCCTCTCTGGCTCCAACCTGCGCGGCGCGTCCAACGCCCGTAGCTTGGTGTTCCTGCCCTGATTCAGCGCTTTTTCGCAGCAACATGGCACAATAGTGGGCCATGGAGCCGCTGACCACCCGCAAGGACGCGCTGCGTTACCACGTCGAAGGACGCCCCGGCAAGATCGAGGTCGTTCCGAGTAAGCCTTGCCTTACCCAGATTGACTTGTCCTTGGCTTACACCCCGGGTGTGGCCGAGCCTTGCCGCGAGATCGCTAAGGACCCAAGCAAGGTTTTTGATTACACCGCCAAGGGCAACTTGGTGGCGGTGGTCACCGATGGTTCTGCGGTGCTTGGCCTCGGCAACATCGGACCGGATGCAGCCAAGCCGGTGATGGAAGGAAAGGGCGTGCTGTTCAAGCGCTTTGCGGATATTGATGTCTTCGATATCGAACTCGGTACCCAGGATGTAGATGAGATTGTCGCTGCGGTGAAAGCGATGGCACCGACCGTCAGTGGCATCAACCTCGAAGACATCTCCGCGCCGCGTTGTTTCGAGATCGAAAAACGCCTGCGCGATGAGTTGGACATTCCCGTCTTCCATGATGATCAACATGGAACTGCTTTGATCTCAGGTGCGGCACTCCTCAACGCCGCCGAGATCGCGGGCAAGAAGCTCGAGGACTTGAAGGTGGTGGTGAATGGCGCGGGCGCTGCGGCAGTGGCGTGTGCGGAGTTCGCGATCAGTCTCGGGGTCGATCGCGAGAAGTTGTTGATGTGCGATTCGAAGGGTGTGCTGCACCACGAACGCGACGACCTCAACGAATACAAGGCCTTGTTCCAACGTGAAACCGACCGTCGCACTTTGGCGGAGGCGATGAAGGGCTCGGATGTATTCCTCGGTGTATCGGTGGGCGATGTGGTGTCGCCGGACATGCTCCTGGACATGGCGCCCAACCCAATCGTCTTGGCCATGTCCAACCCCGATCCGGAGATCAGCTACCCGCTTGCCACCCGCACCCGCGCCGACGTGATCATGGCCACCGGGCGTTCGGACTTCCCCAACCAAGTCAACAATGTGCTTGGTTTCCCGTTCATCTTCCGCGGCGCTTTGGATGCACGTGCGAGCACCATCAATACGGAGATGTTGCACGCAGCCTGTTTCGCCTTGGCGGAGTTGGCGAAGGAGCCGGTGCCGGAGAATGTGGTGGCGGCGTATGGACTGGCGTCGATCGAATTCGGTCGGGAGTATTTGATTCCGAAACCACTGGATCATCGGGTCTTGCGTCGCGTCGCAACGGCGGTGGCGAAGGCGGCGATCGATACGGGCGTCGCGCGGGCGGAGTTGGACCTGGATGTCTACACGCGGCAGTTGGGGGAACGTCTCGGTGATGAGCGCGACTTGATGCAGAAGGTTGTGGCGCGTGCGCGTCGCAGTCGCAACACCGTGGTTTATCCGGAAGGAGAGACGGAGCGGATTTTGATCGCTGCAGCCGCCGTGGTGCAGGAACGCATGGCGAAGCCGATCCTGCTTGGACGTCAGCATGTGATTCGTGAGAAGGCGGAGTCGCTCGGCATCAGCTTGAAGGGTGTCGAGATCCTGGATCCACGGGAAGCGCCGCAACGGGAAAGCTATGCGCAGGAACTCCTGCACATCCGACGCCATCGTCGCGGCAACTTGGACCGCGCGCGTCAACGCCTGCTCGATCCGATGTGGTTCGGCCCGATGATGTTGCGCATGGGCGATGCCGATGCATTGGTCGGCGGTGTGACGCGGCATGTGCGCAAGTCGATGGGCCCGATGCTGAAGGTCGTGCCGCTGCGCGATGGCGTGCGGTTGGCTTGTGGCATGACCATCGTCTTCAGCAATAAGGGTCCGATCTTCCTGACCGATACTGCGGTCAACATTCAACCTTCGGAAGATGACCTCGCCGAGATCGCCTTGTTGGCGGCGGAAGAGGTGCAGGCGCTCGGTATCGAGCCCGTAGTCGCGATGTTGAGTTTCTCCAGTTTCGGAGGCACGCCACATCCGCAGACCGACATGATCCGTCGTGCCGTGACCATCGCGCGCGAAGAAGCGCCGGATTTGATCATCGATGGTGAGATGCGCGTCGATGCCGCGCTCGATCCCACCATCCAAACACGTTACGCCGATTGCCGCTTGGAAGGCAAGCGCGCCAACGTCTTGGTGTTCCCGGACCTGAATGCCGCCAACATCGGCTTCAACTTGGTCCGCACCCTCACCGACGCACCCGTCGTCGGTCCGGTGATGCTCGGTCTCGACCGTCCAGCACACCTCCTGCAACCGCATTCCTGCGGCGTCTCCGACGTCGTCCACCTGACCGCGATCGCCTGCTTAAGCGGAGCTGCGGTGCCCTACCCCGTCGAGACCTAATGTCCCAGTCCCTACTTTTTGAGCTTACTCCGGAACACGATCCAGAGGAGCAGTCGCCCGAGGTCTGGATGGAGCAGGCTGCGGAACAACTCGAGATCCCCGTTTCGGAGATCGAGGCCGTGGTGTTGAAGCGCGTCAGTTTGGATGCGCGCGCGCGACACATGTTGTGGCGCGTGGAGGCCGAGGTCTATCGCAAAGGCGAAGACGTGCCTGCACCTCCTTCCGAAGAGCCACCGCGCTATGCGCCGGCTGCTGAGGATGCACCGCATGTCTTGATCGTGGGCAGTGGTCCTGCCGGTCTGTTCGCCGCGATGGAACTGATCGCCCAAGGCGTGAAGGTCACCGTGCTCGAACGCGGCAAGGACATCCAAGCCCGACGTCGCGACATCGCCGAACTCAACCGCGGCAATGGCACCGACCCAGAAAGTAACTATGCCTTTGGCGAAGGTGGTGCCGGCACTTTCTCCGACGGCAAGCTCTACACCCGCAGCTCCAAGCGCGGCAATGTGCGTGCCATCCTCGAGATGCTGGTCGCGCATGGTGCACCGCAACGCATCCTTTCGGCATGGCGTCCGCACATCGGCTCCAACCTGTTGCCGAAGGTGGTCGAAGCCTTGAGCGAGACGATTCGCAGTGCCGGCAGTAAAGTGCGCTTCGATGCGCGCGTCGATGCACTGCTCACCACGGGTGAAGGCGAAGACAAGCGCACGATCGGTGTGCGCCTGGCCGATGGCAGTGAGTTGGAAGGGGATGCCGTCATCCTTGCGACCGGACACAGTGCCTTGGATGTGTTGCAGTTCGCGCAGGAAGCGGGCGCTACCTTGGAGGCCAAAGGATTCGCGATGGGTCTGCGTGCCGAACATCCACAAGAGTGGTTGGATGATGTGCAGTACCGCGGCGCGCGCGAAGAAGCTGGACTGCCGGCTTCCTTCTATGAGTTGAATGCGCAGGTCCATGAACGTGGCGTGTTCAGTTTCTGCATGTGCCCGGGCGGCTGGATCGTTCCGAGCCAAACCACGCCCGACACCATCGTGGTCAATGGCATGTCCCTGTCGAAGCGCGACTCGGCCTTCGCCAACAGCGGCATCGTAGTCGCGATCGAACCGAAAGATTGGTGCGGCAAACGCGGATGGCGTTGGGGTTGGCATGAACTGCTGCAACGTGCCGCCGCCGTCAGCGATCACCCGATGCTGCATGAGGTCATCGAAGACCCGCGTGGTGGTGAACCTTTCCCCGTCGCCGAAGGACGTCTGCCGATCCACCCGGACATCGATCCGCTGTATGGCGTGCGCTTGCAGTTGGCGTTGGAAGTCCTGGCCGCCCATGCTGGTGGTGGCGACAACAAGGCGCCCTCGCAGCGCTGTGATCTGTTCGCCCAAGGTTCTTCCGAAGCCGGAGAGGCCCTGCCGACCAGCTACCTTCCGGGACTCACGCCCACCGACCTTGGTGCGATGATGCCTAAGGGTATGACCAACCGCCTGCGCGAGGCCATGGGTGAGTTTGAGGAGAAATTACCCGGTTTTGCCAGCTCTCACGGCCAATTTGTGGGGGTCGAAACCCGCACTTCTTCGCCGGTACGGATCGTCCGTGACCACGAGACTCTGGAAAGCAACACCCTAGGAAGCTTGTATCCCTGTGGTGAAGGCGCTGGATATGCCGGTGGAATCGTTTCGGCGGCTCTGGATGGAGTCCAGGTGGCCAACAAGATTCTTGCGCAAATAGCTGTGCAGCCTTGAGTTTAGGGTGCAAGCTGGCCGATAGAAACATGGTCATGCGCACCCTTTCTAGCAATCGCTCCCAAATGGAAGGTCTCCCGTTCACGCGGGAGCGTTCGATTGTGGATGGAATCGAGCGCATCACTTACCGCCCGACGGTCAAGCGATACGACACCCCGCTCCTGTTCTCGCACGGTATGTGGCATGCCGCATGGTGCTGGCAGGGTTGGCAGGAACTGTTCGCATTATGGGGTTGGGAGAGTGTCGCCTTCAGCCTTCCGGGGCATGGCGAGTCTCCAACGCAACGCCCGATCCGCTGGTGCACGCTCGGTTACTACACCGAGTTCCTCAAGGACGAAGTCGAGCGCATGCACCGCAAGCCCGTCGTCATTGGGCACAGCCTTGGCACTGCTTTGTGTCAGCGCTACATGAAAGATGTGGGCGATCTGCCCGCCGCCGTGATGCTCGCACCATGGTTGTCGCGCAGCATGATCGGCCTGGTCGGACGTTACTTCGGCCTCGACCTGCCCGGTGCTATCGCCACCGTGCTCACCTTGACCGCGACGCCTTGCATCCGCAACGCCGATAACGCGGCCAAGATCTTCCTTTCCGACACCGCCGTGTGTTCCGCCGAGGAACTGCACGCCGGACTGTGCGGCGAATCGATGCTCCTCCCCCTGCAGCACAACCCGCCGTTCTGGAAGCCGAAGACCGATGTCGACACGCCCTTGCTGTGGATCTCCGCAGGCAAAGACTTGTTGATCCCGGAAGCCTTGTCGCGTGATTCCGCTGCCGAGTTCGGTGCCGACTACATGGTCGCCGAGTTGGCCGGCCACGACTTGATGATGGAGCCGGACCACGCCCTGACCGCTGCGTGGATTCACGATTGGCTGTCGCAACGTTTCCGCGACGAGTTGGAGCAGAACGGTGGCCTCGAGGCCGACTTCGCTGCTGCCTAATCTGCCGCGCTTCGAGCAACTTCCGCGTCGATCCGCCTAAAAGCGCGGATTCGGGTTTGTTGTAGAGTGATTGCATGCGCATTTCGCGCATCGACGTCCTCCCGCAACACCCCCCATGGAACTCCTCGACCTCTGGCTGCCGATCCTCCTGTCGGCCGTGTTCGTCTTCATCGCCAGCTCGATCCTGCACATGTTCATTCCGATCCATAAGAATGACTGCAAGGCCCTGCCGAACGAAGATACCGCCCTCGACGCCATCCGCGCCTCCAATCCCGCGCCCGGCGAGTACATGTTCCCGCATTGCGCCGACATGAAGGAAATGGCCAGTGAGGAGATGACTGCGAAGTACACCCGCGGCCCGGTCGGCTTCATGATCATCAGTCCTAACGGCACCCCGTCGATGGGCCGACCCTTAACTCAGTGGTTCCTTCTTTGCATCGCCACCAGTCTGTTGTGCGGCATCTTAGGTTCCATGACCTTGGTGGCTGGCGCGGAGTTCGGCACCGTCATGAAGTTCATGGCGATCGCATCCTTCGGCATGTACGGCATGAGCAGCGTGACCAACTCGATCTGGAAATGCGTGCCATGGAACACCACCATGAAGTTCCTGTTCGATGGATTGATCTATGCCTTGGTCACCGGCGCGAGCTTCGCGTGGCTGTGGCCTGATCTCACGCTTTAAGCGTGGCCCAGGCAGGAAGGGGTGCTTCAAAACGGAGCACCTCATCCTTGGTCGGATGCTTCAGTTCCAAGGAAGTCGCCCATAGGCCGATGGACTTGTCCTTGAGCGGGGCTTCGGCCCCGTATTTGAGATCGCCAGCGAGCACGAGGCCGGCGGAAGCACAAGCGACGCGGAGTTGATGCGCGCGACCGGTATGAGGCTTCAGTTGCAGCAAGGTACCGCGCGGTCCCGATTCGCGAACGCTCCAGGAAGTATGCGCTTCTTTCGCGCCCTCACGTTGCCCGACATGCACGCGGTTACGCTGCCGGTCCTTCCATAACCACTGCTTCCACTCGCCTTCCGTACCCATCGAGGGCGGAGAAGGGATACGGCTCCAACCGAGATAGGTCTTTTGCACTTCATGCCGTTGCCAGGCCGCCGACAAGCGCGATGCGGCTTTACTGGTGCGCGCAAAAACCACCACGCCGCCGACCGGCCGATCCAAGCGATGCACCACGCCAAGGAAGACTTCCCCCGGCTTGTTGTACTCCTGCTTGACCCATGCTTTGGCATCCTCGAGCAAGGCGACATCACCACTGGCATCCGGCACGATGGGTTGGCACGGCGGCTTCTGCACCACCAAAAGGTGATTGTCGTGATAGAGGACGTCGAGCGGATTCATGAACTGGATTGCACTCCGTGAGCGATCGCCTCGAGCAGGCGCGCATGGCTGTAGGGCTTGGCGAGGAAGGCCGCGTTGAGGGAATCCAATTCCTCACGCGACAAGCCGGTCGCATAACCGCTGCTTAGGAGAATGCTGCCTTCAAAACCGCGTTCGCGCAGACTGTGCGCCAACTCCACGCCACCGAGACGAGGCATGACGACGTCCGAGAACACCAGATCGAAATCGGAATCCTGTTCCATCAAGTCGAGAGCGGCTGCGCCATTGGAGGTATAGGTCACGCGATAGCCCACTTCCTCCAACATCTCCACGGCGACCTCACGCACCTTCGCTTCATCTTCCACCACCAAAATGCGACCGCTCTGGGCACCCGGCGCATGGCTTGGAAGCATCTCGGTATCCACCGGCGGAAGATGTTCGATCTGCGGCAAGAACACACGCATGGTAGTACCAGCGCCCAGTTGGGAAGCGACGGTGACGGAACCCTTGGCACGTCGGACGATGCCGTACACCGTCGACAATCCAAGCCCCGTTCCTTCACCTGCGCGCTTGGTGGTGTAGAAGGGGTCGAAGATGCGTTCGATGATCTCGTCGGACATGCCAGCGCCATGGTCGCGCACTTGGATCATCACCCAAGGACCGGGGCGGTCCTCATGATCGGTAGCGCAGGCTTCCGCATGCACTTGCAATGCACCTCCGCGCGGCATGGCGTCGATGGCATTGGCGACGAGATTGAAGACGACTTGGCCCAACTCCGACGCGGCCAACGGAACATTCTCCAGCCCATCCTCGATGCGATAGTCGAGCTGGATGTCTTCCCGAATCAAAGGCTGCAGCAAATCTTGCAAGGCATGGAGTTCGGAACTGACCGAACAACTCCCGAGCTCTGCGGCGCTGGATCGACTGAAGGTCAAAAGCCGCGCCGTCATCTCTGCCGCGCGACGACATGCTTGCAGGATGCGTTCCAGATGCTTCGATGCCGGGCTCTCCGCCTCGACGTCGAAGGATGCCAAGCTCGCACTTCCCGTGATCGCAGTCAGCAGGTTGTTGAAGTCATGCGCGATGCCTCCAGCCAACTGCCCCACCGCCTCCAACTTCCGCGACTGCGCGACGCGCTCCTGCAACTGCAACCGCTCCGCCCGACGTCGTTCCTCCTCACGCCGCAGCCACAGGTACATTCCGACGCCAATCCCCAACGCGAGGAACAAGGCTAATCCACCGATCAGGAAACTGAAGTGTTCCTCTGCTCCAAGCTCCGCCAATGCATCGGCTTTCGGGAACAAGGTGAGACTCCAATCCTGATGCAAAGCTCCCACCACCCCTTGGCCATGATGATGGGCGTGCGCGGTGTCGGGATGTTTCCCATGATCAGGGTTGTGCTCTTCCGAGACGTAGAGCAACTCCCCATCCATGGTGCGCAACTCCAAGGCGAAGTCTTTCTGCAGACGCTCCTCGAAGGCTTCCTCCACCATCGGCGCAATGCGGAACACGCCATTCACGAACCCGCGCAAGGAGGGGCCATCGACTCCATCCTCATACACCGGGAAGTAACTCGCGATACCGCGGCCTCCTTGGAACAAGTCCAACGGCTTCGAAAACTCAGGCTCCTTAGAACTCTCGGCTTTCAACACGGCAAGGCGCGCCAGGGGCGACTCCAACACATTGCGACCCAGCGCACCGCGGTTCTCTTCCTCCGGTACCACCCAACGCAGGAAGTAATCCTGGTCGATCCAGTTCAGCGCCTGGAATCCGCGGAACTCGCTCTGCAACGCCTCCGATGCCGCACTGAAACGATGGCTGTCCTCGAAGATCCCGAGCTGCATGCCTTGCTGCAAAGTCTGCACAGCAAGTAAACGGCTGTCGAGGAACTCCTCCAAACGCAGGGCGGTCTGCCCCGCGATCAGGTCCATGCGCTCCTGCAGGGTACGGCTCGATTCTTCACGCAGGGTCTTGACCGTAAACCCCACTCCCGCGGCGCCGGCCAGGAAGACCGCGCTTGCAATCAGGAGAATCGTACGCGTTTTCATCAGGAATCCTTGCGGATCCAACGGCCACAGAATCCGCAGGGCAGACGTCGTCCGCCGGTGTCTTCAGGCAACCACAGTTCGCCGCTTTGCACTTCGCCGGGACCTAAGTCCTGCAGCATGTTGTGGAAGGACAGGGGTGAGCAACCGATCGCATAGGACGAAAGAATCACGAAGCTTCCCGTAGTCGGCGCGAGCAAGGCATGCGCATCTTCCAGGAGCGGCATGATCCCTTCTTCGAACTGCCACTTTTCACCCTTGGGTCCGCGACCGTAATGCGGCGGATCCAGGAGTATTCCGTGATAGGTCTTGCCGCGCCGACGTTCGCGTGCCGTGAAGCGCGCTGCATCATCGAGAATCCAACGAATCGCGCGGTCATCGAGTCCGCTGCGTTGCGCATTTTCGGAAGCCCAGTCCAGGGAAGCGCGAGAGGCATCAAGATGCGTGACCTCCCAGTTATCTTGCGCAGCCAGGATCGAAGCCACGCCGGTGTAGCCGAACAGGTTCAGCAATCGTGGACGCGCCCCGGCTTCTCCTGCAGCGCTCATCGCCGCAACGATCGGGGTTTGCTGCGCTTTGACCCAACTCCAGTTGGCCGCCTGCTCGGGAAAGATCCCCGTGTGCTTGAAAGGCGTGGGTTGGATACGCAGACGCAAATCGCCTTCCACCATCTCCCACGACTTCGGCAAGGATGCATCGCGACGATGCCAACGGCCACCGCGGTCGCTTTCGCGCTCAAAGCGGTAATCAGCCGCTTGCCATTCCGACGCTGCTAGATGCGGATGCCAAAGTGCCTGCGGATCAGGCCGCCGCAGCACGTATGGACCGACGCGTTCGAGCTTCTCGCCGCGGCCGCTGTCGAGCAGGGTGTAGGAGGACAAGCCGGGGTGGGCGAAGGTGTCCATCGGCGCAAATCATACCGCAGAAAAGCATCCCCCTGCGCCCCTCGCAGGGGCGCTGCGCGGCTAACCTCTAGCCTCGGTCTTTTTCCCGAACCAACAGTCCCATGACCACTCTCTTCGTCGCGAAAGAGAGTCGTGCCGGTGAAAGCCGGGTAGCCGCGACTCCTGAAACCGTGGCCCGCTATAAGAAGCGCGGCTTCACGGTCCTGGTACAAGCCGGAGCAGGCGATGCTTCCGCGTGTGCCGATTCCCTCTACACCGATGCCGGTGCCGAGATCGTTCCCGATCTCGCTACAGGTTGCGGGCGCGCAGACATCATCATGAAGGTCGCGCGGCCCACTGCCGAAGAAGCCGCTGCCCTGAAGAAGGGCTCGTTGTTGGTGTCGTTCCTGCAAGCCGCGCAGGAACCAGAGCCTGCCAAGGCCGTGCTCGACAACGGCGCCGGCAGTTTCGCGATGGAGTTAATCCCGCGAACGACCTTGGCGCAGAAGATGGATGCCTTGTCGTCGCAAGCGAACATCGCTGGCTATAAAGCCGTGCTGCTTGCCGCATGTGAGCTAGGGCGTTACTTCCCTTTGCTGATGACGGCGGCCGGCACGGTGAAACCTGCGCGCGTCGTGATCTTCGGCGTGGGCGTCGCAGGATTGCAGGCGATCGCGACAGCCAAGCGTCTGGGTGCGGTGGTGGAAGCCACCGACATTCGTCCGGAAGTGAAAGAGCAAGTCGAATCACTCGGCGGCAAGTTCATCGAGGTGAAGCCCGATGAAGGCACCGAAGAGGCGAGCGTCTATGCGAAGGAAGCTTCGGAGGAATACAAGAAACGTCAAGCGGAAGCGGTTGCGGAAAGCGTCGCGAATGCGGATGTGGTGATCACCACGGCGCAAGTGCCTGGCGCGCGTGCACCGATGCTAGTGCCGGATTCCATGATCGCGCGCATGAAGCCTGGCGCAGTGATGGTCGACCTCGCCGTCGAACAGGGCGGCAACATCGAGGGCAGTGCCGTCGGCGAGATCGTCGTCAAACATGGAGTGCACATCATCGGCACGCCGAACCTGCCGGCAACGGTGCCGGTGCATGCGTCGGAACTGTATGCGCGGAATGTGCAGCATGTGATCGACCACATCGTCCCGACCAAGGAGAACGATGGATTGGAGATTCGTCTCGACATGGAAGACGAGATCATCGACGGTTCCGTCGCCATGCTCGACGGCACCGTCCGCCACGCCCCTACCGCTCAGGCACTCAACCTCGAAGTCGCCCAGTCATGACCCTCCTCCTCATGCTCTTCGTGTTCATGTTGGCCATCGCGGTCGGCAATGAACTGATCTCGAAGGTCCCTCCGACCTTGCACACACCGCTGATGTCGGGCGCGAATGCGGTTTCGGGCATCACCATCGTGGGCGCATTGATGTGCTCGCAATACACCGACGGCATCGCTTCGCAGATCTTGGGTGTACTCGCCATTGCGCTTGCCACCATCAACGTGGTCGGCGGATTCCTGGTCACGGACCGCATGCTCAGCATGTTCGGTTCCAAGAAGAAGAAGGAGAAGAAGTAGTCATGGGTGACTTTCGCATCTCCGGGCTGCTTTACCTGGTAGCCACGTTCCTCTTCATCTTGGGTATCAAGCGATTGTCCAAGGTGCGCACTGCGCGTTCGGGTAATCAGCTCGCCGCAGTCGGCATGTTGTTGGCCGTCGTCGTCACCTTGGTGGCGCCGGAAGGCAATGTACAACTCGGTTGGACCACCGTCCTCATCGGCCTTGCCCTTGGTGGCGCGGTCGGCGGCATCATGGCGAAGCGCGTCGAGATGACGGGCATGCCTGAATTGGTGGCACTGCTCAATGGCTTCGGCGGCCTTGCCAGTACCGTGGTCGCCTTGGCTGAGTTCTGGGGGCGCTTCGGTGTCACTGGACTTGCGGCCTCTCCCGCGGACCTTCCAGTACAGCCACTCGGTGGTGGTGTGTGGGCAGTCGCGATCATCATGTCGATCCTCATCGGTACGGTGACCTTCACGGGTTCGTTGATGGCCATGGGTAAGTTGTCGGGCAAGATTTCCGGCAACCCCATCCTGTTGCCAGGACGACATCTCATCGTCGCGGTGCTGCTGCTCGGCGGCCTCGGCGCAGGTTTCTACGGTGGCTTCGGTGCCGAAGGAGATACTGCTACCACGATGATGATCCTGCTTGCGATTGCGGCAGGTGCCTTCGGCATCTTCTCGGTGCTACCGATTGGTGGCGCGGATATGCCGGTGGTTGTTTCCTTGTTGAACAGCTACTCCGGACTGGCCGCATCGATGGCTGGTTTCGTCATCGGCAACTCGCTGTTGATCGTTGCGGGTGCCTTGGTCGGCGCAAGTGGACTGATCCTCACGATGGTCATGTGCAAAGCTATGAACCGCTCGCTGGGCAATGTGCTCATCGGTGGATTCGGTGATACCGGCGCCAGCAGTGGCGGTGGTGGTGGTGCGGATGAATACACCACGGTGAAATCGGCCGGCGCCGAGGAAGCCGCGATGATCCTCGAATCCGCGACCTCGGTCATCTTCATTCCTGGTTACGGCATGGCAGTCGCGCAAGCGCAGCACGTCGTGAAGGAACTGGGTGAAGAGATGGAATCGCGTGGTGCGGAAGTGCGTTATGCCATCCACCCGGTGGCCGGACGTATGCCTGGCCACATGAACGTCCTTTTGGCCGAGTCGGATGTGCCGTATGAACAGCTTTGGGAGTTGGAGCGCATCAACAGCGACTTCAAGACCACTGATGTTGCGGTCATCGTTGGCGCCAACGACGTGGTCAACCCGGAAGCCATCGAGAATCCACAAAGCCCCATCGCAGGTATGCCGATCCTCAATGCGCATGAATCCGGCACGGTGCTGATGATCAAGCGTTCCTTGTCGCCTGGTTATGCCGGCATCAAGAACCCATTGTTCGAACGCGACAACACCTACATGTGCTTCGGCGACGGCAAGGCCTTCCTGCAGGATGTCTTGACCGAGCTGAAGGAGTCTTAAGACTTCGTGATTCGCATCGCCGCCGCCTGCCTAGGTGCCATACGCATCTTGTTGGCGGCGGTGATGGCGTTATTGGGCTTGCCGTTCGCGATTTTGATTCTGATCGTTTCCTTCGGCATCCCCTACAGCACTGCTTATCTCGGTCAGCGCGGGGTCTTCCTCTGGAGCTGGTGCACCCGACGCCTCTTGGGCATTCACGTACGCACCATCGGCACACCCCCGCCGGCGGGTTCCTTCGTGGTCTGCAATCATGTCTCGCATTTCGACATGCTGGCAATCACAAGCCTTTACCCCACCAGCTTGATCGCGAAGAAGGAGATCCTCAAGTGGCCCTTGCTCGGCCAAGTCGCGTGGATGGTCGGCACGGTTTTCATCGATCGTAGCGATCGCGAAAAGACTGCCGGGGTCGCCGCCATCATGGGCATGTATTTGCGTGGCGGCGCTTCCGTGACATTGTTCCCAGAAGGGACCTGTGGCGATGGCAAGGCAGTCCTTCCGTTTAAGCGATCTTTGTTCGCGGTACCGGCCGACCTCGACATTCCCACCTATCCCATCGCCGTGCGATATCCCAATCCAGCCGTCGCCTGGAATGACACCACCCCGATGGCGTTGCATATGTTTCGCCTAGTCTGCAGCTGGCGCCAGGAAGCGGTGGTGGTCTTCGGCGATCCAATTCCCGCCGGCCTCGAACGCAAACCGCTCGCCTTCCGTGCACAAGAGGAAGTCGAGCGGTTGTTTGCGCAAGCAGAAAGCGCAGCGACCTAAGTTCGGAACTTACATCTTTTCCATCCGCTCCAGTTGCTTGCGGATGGACGCTTGCAGGTCATCCCATTCCTTACTCGCGCAATCGCCATGGATTGCAGCGGGGTCTTCCAGGTCGACCTTACGGAAGTTCGAGAAGGTGATGGCAAAGATCGGGTTGTCATCTTTGTTGCCGACCTTCAACTGCAGGGGTTGGCCCGTCGCGCGATCGATGCGCAGGGCGATGTTGATGAAACCGCTGGGTTCTCCGCCCATCAAGGTGTTCAAGTCCAGCAAGGGGGAGCCTTCTCCGCGCAGGATCACTTCGGTTTCCGTCTCTTCCACGAGGTCCAAGGAACAAAAGTTCAGGATGTCGGGGAAGGCGATCCCGGGGTCGGCGTTCACCGGATTGGGGTCGAACAGCAGACCTTGCAGGGGAATGTCGAATGGCCCAGCGAACTTCTCGCTCATCAGACTCGCGTTCTTCGCGGAAATACGACCGTCGACCTCGCCCATCATCGGCGACTTGGCTTCCTGGTCCACGTAGTACATGCCCTCATGCAGGACGATGGTGGTCTTGTCTTCTTCAGCAGCCGGCAACCCCGCCATCTTGAAGTAGCTGGTCGAAACCTGACGCATCCCGGCTTCCCCGCCGCGCATCATGAAACCCGACTTGATCAACTTCGCTTCCTGCAGCACGCTCTCCGACATGCCGATCAAGATGGTCGCACTCATTTCATAATCCCATGCCGCGAGCTCGGCAGTTAAGATCGCGGTCGCCTTATCGATCCACTCCTGCGCGGCGGGAGTGGAAGCGAACTCCAACTTCATCAAAGCGACGCGTTTGTCCTCCGGCTCCTTCTCCGGCGGCGCTTCCTTTAACGCTACCTTCAACATCTCACTCAACGGCGCATCCATCTCCGATGGATCGCCAAACCACGCGATCTTGCCTTCGCGATCGATGAGGAAAGTCACGGGCACTCCTTTCCACCCAGCCGCCTTTAGGTAATCGGTGTAGACCGAATGATCCGGGTCGGTTCCGAGCATGTAGTTGGTCTTGCCGGCCCAAGAAGGTTGATCGAGGAAACCCTTGGCGACTTCCTGCTCCTCATCGCTCAGCCCGAGGATCACCACTTGGTCGCCCAACTCCGCCTGCAGTTTGCTGAGGTGCGGCATGTGTTCCTTGCTCGGCGGACACCAGGTCGCCCAAAAATCCAACACATAGGCTTGGCCAGGCTGAAAGCTGGTGACCCCCTCCCCCTTGAGCCAAACCGCAACATCGAGGGCGGGCGCCGGATCGCCGACCTTGAGGGTAGGGCCTTCTTGAGCAGGCAACCCGGCGGCTAGGGCCAAGGCTGTGGTCAGGACGAGGTGCGTCGAGGAAAGTCGCATGCGCCTTGAGATTAAGCCCGCGCACGACGGCGACCCAGCAAGACTACTGCAGTAGTTCCCTTGAAAAACGGAACCGCCTTCTGGGAACCTAACAGGAATACCCGGCACTGTTATTTTCTAGCCATGCGCACGCGATCTCTCCTGTTGCTTCTGCCTCTCCTCTCCTTCGCAGCCTGCGCCGGTTCTGAGCCGGCCCCGGAAGCTGGTGCGGGAGATGTGCCTTACCTCAGCGACATCCCCATGCTCGGATCCTTTTTCATGGAGGATGCCATGGACACCCCAACGATGGTCGACATCCCGAACTACACCATTCTCAGCCAGCAGGTCGCTGGCGGCGGCTTCATCACGGCCGAACAAGTCGCCACCCTTCCTGGCAAGGGCTACACCACCGTGATCAACCTCCAATATGAGCGCGAATCCGGCGTCGCGGCAGAAATCGCGGCCGCCGAAGCTGCTGGCCTGCAGTATGTCTCGGTCCCCGTCGGTGGCGGCAACTTCACTCTGGAGCATGCCAAACAAGTCTCCGATGCGATCGCCCAAGCGCCCGGCCACGTGCTTCTGCACTGCCGCAGCGGCGGACGCGTCTCCGCAGTCTGGGCCCTGACACGTGCCCTCGATGAGGGGCTCACACCGGAAGAGGCTGCCGTGGTGGCCGCCGAAGAGGGTTGCCGCCCGATCCCCGAATCCATGGTGGAACGGGTGCGGACGGAGTTGCGGGAAGCGCGGTAGATTTCCCCCAACCTTCACAATGTTCAATGGTACATTAACATTGTGAAAACCCCCGCCCTCCGTGCCTTTGAGGCTCTCGACGCAGTCGACCAGGAACTAGCTCTACAGCTTGTTTCTTGCTCGGGTTCGTTGAAGGAGCTCGCGAAACGGCGTCAGGTGAGCTATCCCACGATCCGGCAACGGCTGGATCGGCTAATTGCGCGTCTTGAGGCGTTGCAGGCCGATCAGCCGCTCGACCCGATGGCGGAGATGCTGGCCGACCTGGTGGAAAGGGGTGAAATGACCGTCGGTGCGGCCAAGGCTGCATTGAAGGTGCACCGCGAAACCCTCAACCCCCAGAAGCCATGATCCTTCTCGACCTTTTGCTCCAGACCGACCCCACTCCTTGGTTCGACGCACGCTCCAGCGCCATGATTGGCGGCATCGGCGGCTCCGTCGGAGGAGTCCTTGGCGCCCTCGTCGGCACCTCGGCCGGGGTTTTAGCACCTCGAGGCAAGGGTAGGGCATTCGTCCTCGGCACCATGATGGTGGGTGCTGGACTGGGAATTGCTTCTCTGCTGACCGGCATCGTGGCCGTCATCCTGGGGCAGCCTTACCACGTTTGGTATCCGATGGTGCTTCTGGGCGCAGTGCTCGGCGGCGTGATGGGCGGTCTCATCCCGGTGGTGCGCCGCCGCTATATGGAAGCGGAGCAGCGTCGACTTGATGCCGACGCTCTCCGGCGCAGCTGAACGACTAGGGAATCGCTCGCGCGCGTTCTTCCTGGAGGAAGGGTGTTCCCCTCCCCCCATGAGATAGAGCCACTGCGGGGCTAGAAGTTCCCGCCGCGGTTTCCACCGCCACCGGAGTTGCTACCGCCGTTGTTGCCACCGCCGCGATTTCCACCGCCACGTCCGCCAAAGCCAGTGAACTCGGTGAGCTCGGTGTACTGGGTCAGTTGCTCACTGTTGAGCAGGCCGCCAAGACTCTCCAACTCGGTCTCGCGAAACTCCGTCATCTTGGCGCGCATGGAGTCGCGATCGCCCCAGGAGCCCGATTCGCGCATCTCGGTGAAGAAGTCGTTTCGAGCCTTCGAGGAATCATCCAAGATGCGGCCGAATTCCTCGGTTTGAGCCTCGGAAAGGCCCAATTCCAGAGCCAGGTCGGCAACGCGCTGCTCCAACTGCTCCACGCGACGCTCTTCCCGGCGCTCGGCACGTTCCGCAGCTTCGGCTTCATCGCGCTGCTGCAAAGCGGCATCCAGGGCGGCATCAAAGCCAGGGCCGGTCGGCATATCCGCGGCGGCCATGCCCATTCCTGGCGGAAGCGGCTCCCCACCTGGCAGGGTGCCCTGGCGCAGGGCGCGATCCATTTCAACCGCGCTGGACATCTGCTCCTGCATGTTTAGCAGGGTCGAAGACTGTAGCTCCAGGGTGCGGCCCATGGTGTCGACTTTGGCCTGGAGCGCTTGGAGAGTCTTGTTCAGGTCTTCATCGGCTGCAGCGGTGTAGCCGGAGTCGCTGTCCATCGAGGTGGCCTCGGAGCCGCCGTCGGCCAAAAGGACACTACCGATTAGGCCGCCAATCAGGCCTGTCACGAAGATGAGGAAGGTTTGAAGGAGTTGGTTCATGGTTGGGAGGGCGAATTGGGGCCGTCGAGGACGGGCCAGACCTAGTACAACCCTAACCGGAAGCGAAGGTTCCGCCTTGCTCATCCGTCCGGAAACGGCGAGAATGCGCTTCAGGACATCGTCTTAGCATGAAATTCCGGCCCATCGCCCTTCTTCCCATTCTCCTGGCAGCCGCCTGTTCCAGTGAACCTGTGCGTTTGGCTCATCTGCGTGAAGCGGATCAGGGTACCCCGGAGCGTCAGTCCTACGACAAGATGGCGCAGGCCGTCGACCTTGCCAACGAGTTCCTCAGCACCTCCAACTATGCGCGGGGCTTTCCCGCCGAGGATGCGAGCTTCAGTCTGGGCCTCAATGATCTGCTGCTGCACATGAAGGGTGAGCCCAGCATGATGCTGCGAATCGAAACTGCTGGTTGGGGTGATCTGCGCACCACTTTCGGCGATGGCGTGCACCCGAACGAGAATGGATTCTTGAGCGCGCGTCGCACCAACGAGGATGCGACCGGCGAAGGCACCACGGATGCTGCTTTCCTGCAGTTGGAAGTCGTCGACATGACGGCGTTGTTGTTGCGTCAGGCCGTGACCTTGCGCGAGATGCAGGCGCGCGGCGAGTTTGATTACTGGCTTAACTACGACCTGCTTGGTCTCAACCCACAGAGTGGTTGGATGGAAGGCAATGTCGTGGATCGTCGGGCTTATGCCGTGCAAGCTGGCTTCTACCAGTGGATCGAACAGCGCGGCGGAGCTGCTGCCATGATGAAAGATCCAAGCATGGCTGCAGGAAATGCCGACGCCGAGGTCATCGAAGAGAAGCCTTCGGTGGTCAAGCCCGCAGTCGAAGCGCCGGGTGGTGGCAACTATCCGGAACCGGATCTACCGCAGTAGAGCAACGGTTCGCCCCAATGTGAAGGAAGGTTTTCGGCTTAGCCGAAAGCACCAGTCATCCATGGCACTGCCAAGGTGATGATGCCCCATGCAATGAGGCTCAACGGCAGACCGATCTTCATGAAGTCGCGCCAGCGATAACCGCCCGGTCCATAAACCATGAGGTTGGACTGGTGGCCGATCGGCGTAGCGAAACAGACCGATGCACTCATGGCAATGGCCAGGATGAAGGCACGCGTCATGGCATGCGCCTGTTCCGGGCCATAGGCTGCTTCGTAGGAGATGGTTTGCGCGGCGTTGATCGCAATGGGCGTGAGCAGCACCGCAACCGCTTGGTTCGAGACCACCGAGGACAAGACGGCTCCCAATAGGGTGAGTCCGCCAAGCGCTGCAATTGGCCCGAAGCCGGCCATACTGTGCACTAAGCCATCGGCAATCACGCTGGCCGCACCGGTGTTCTGCATCGCGGTGCCCAGACCGATGGTGCCGATCATGAACAGGAGAATGGGCCAGTCAATCGCGCGATAAGCACGACGCGCGGTAAGACACCCACTCGCGATCATCGCGACGGCGCCGCCCAGGGCCGCGAAGGGCAGTAGATCCTTATGGTTGGTCAGCGACAGCGTCGAGAACAGCACCATGATGATCACGGTGATGAGCAAAGAACGCCTAGCCAAACCGCGCAGCATGACCCATTTGTGCGCACCGGTGAGGAGGAAGAAATCGGTGCTGTTGCGCAGACGGGTTTGCGAAGTCTCGTCGCCGCAGACTAGGAGGAGGTCGCCCGGCTGCAGGATCTGCTTGGATGCACGCTCGCGAATGTGTTGGTTGTTACGCAACACGGCCACGGTGATGGCGCCATAGTCGCGCCACAAGTGCAGGTCTGCGATGGTGCGGCCGACCAAGGCGGAGTGTGGTGAAACCGCGAGTTCAAAGAACTGCATGGTCTTCGGATCAAAGCGTGCTTCGTTGAACAGCTTGAGTCCGAGTTCGTCTTGCAGGCCTGCGAGGTCGTCGACCGTGCCGCGCAGCATGACGACATCGCCAGCTTCGATGGTCTCGCTGTAATACGGCGGCCACACCATCTCTTCCCCGCGCGCGAAGAACAGCAGGTTGGCGCGCACGCTTTCGAAGGACTCCTTGTAGCCCATGCCGAGCAGGCGTGAAGATGGCCCGATCTGCAACTCGGTGACGTATTCGCGGTGGTTCGAGCCCGCCATCATCGAGGTCAAGGATTGGCGTGCCGGCAACAACTGGCGCGCGAACACGGCGATGAACAGTACGCCCAAAATCAACAACGGGAAGCCGACCGGCGACAACTCGAACATGCCGATCGATTCATAACCCATGCTTTCGGCAACACCGCTCACCAGCAGGTTGGTGGAAGTACCGACCAGCGTGGTCATGCCGCCCAAGATGGTGCCGAAGGCCATCGGGATCAGCAGACGTGTGACCGCGATGCCGGTCTTTTGCGCCATGTCCACCAGCACCGGAATGAACACAAGGACCACCGCGGTGTTGTTGAGGAAGGCGGAAGTCAGGCCGGAGACCAGGGCGATCGCGAGGATCACGCGGCGCTCCTTGCCCTCCGAGACTTTCAGCACCACCCGCGCGAAGAATTCCACCGCACCCGTGCGCGACAATCCTTCTCCCATGACATAAAGCGCGGCGACCGTAAGGACGGCCGAGTTGCCGAAGATGTCGAGCGCGCCGTTGGGGCCGAGCAGTTGCGTTTCCGGATCAAAGTCCGGATCGAACAGGCGCATCACCTGACCGGCGGTGACCAGCACCACCAACAGGCCGATACCAATTGCATCGATGCTCGCCTTCTCGGTTACGAGAAGAACGAGGATCGCAAAAATCAGCGCCAGGACCAGAAGGCCTTCAACACCCATGGTGAGTCATGTTAGCAGCCCGTGGAGGGGCTGCTAAACACGCATTGGGGTCTTCAAGCGCACCGCGGTGACCTTGTATTCCGGCGTACCGATCTCCGGATCCTTGCCGTCACCGGTAAGAATATTGGCCCGAGCTTGTGCGAAATGCATGGGCATCCACAGGACCCCAGGATCGATGGCGTCGGTGACCTTGGCCACGACTTCGATACTGCCGCGGCGTGACTCCACTTCGAGCATGTCCCCTTCGGACACACCGAGGGCATGGGCGTCGACCGGCGCGATCTCCACAAAACACTGCGCTTGTTTGTCGAGGTGTCCGTCACTGCGAGCCGTTTGCGTGGCGGCGTTGTAGTGATACAGCGTGCGGCCGGTGGTGAGCAGGTAAGGGTAGTCGGCGCACGGCGTTTCCCAGGCGGGAATGTGGTCAAGGCCATAGAACAAACCCTTTCCGCGCAGAGGTGCGCCTTCGTGCAGGAATTTGGTGCCGGGATGCTCGCGATCGGGGCAGGGCCATTGAATGCCTTCCTCTTCGATGCGGTCGTAGCGAATGCCGGTGAACTTGGGGCTCAGGTCGGCGAATTCGTTCCAAGCGGTCTCGGGATCGGGTGCGCCCCAATCATCGCCGAGGGAGCGGGCGACTTCGTAGAGGATCTCGAGGTCGGCGCGGGCATTCCCGGGCGGATCGAGAGCCTTGCGGACGCGTTGCACCCGGCGCTCCGAGTTGGTGAAGGTGCCATCCTTCTCCGCGAAACAGGTCGAGGGCAGGACGACATCCGCGTATTTGCGCGAAGTCTCGTTGAGGAAGATGTCTTGGCAGACGACGAACTCAAGTTGCTCGAATCCACTTTCCACATGGTTGGCATTGGGCTCCGAAAGGACCGGATCCTCACCCATGACAAAAAAGGCTTTGAGGCGACCATCGTGCATGCCTTCCATCATCTGATCGAGACGCAAGCCCGGCACATGGCTAAGCTCCTTACCCCAAGCCTTGCTGAATTTGGCGTGGGCTTCCGGGTCGGCCACTTCTTGGTAGCCGGCAAAGTAAACCGGGTTGTTCCCAACATCATTGCAGCCTTGCACATTGTTCTGGCCGCGTAGTGGGTTCACGCCGACGCTCTCCTTACCCAAGTTGCCGGTGAGCAATGCAAGGTTGCTGAGTGAACGCACGTTATCAACACCACAGATGTGTTCCGTGATGCCGAGTGTGTAGTAGATACCACTGCGCTCGGAGGTGGCATAAAGGCGCGCGGCTTCGCGGATGTCGGAGGCGGAAACATTGCACACTTCCGCGGCGCGTTCAGGAGTCCACTTGCGCGCGGCCTCGGCGAAGATGTCGAAGTTCTCGGTGAGATTTTCGACATAGACATCATCGCCCCAACCTTCTTCCAAGATGACATACGCAATGGCATTCATCAGTGGAATGTCGGTGCCGGGGGTGAGTTGCAGGTGGATGTCTGCACGTTCGGCCAGCCACGTCCGACGTGGATCCACCACGATCAGATGCGCCCCATTGCGACGCGCCTTTTTCATGCGCAAAGCCAAGACCGGATGCGCTTCCGTCGTGTTACTTCCGACGACCATCATGCAGTCGGCATCCTCGATCTCCGCGATCGAGTTTGTCATCGCGCCGGCTCCCAACGACCTGACCAGGCCGTATACGGTTGGCGCGTGTCACGTCGCGGCGCAACTGTGCACGTTATTGGTGCCGATCGCGGAACGCGCTAGTTTCTGCAGCGCGTAGACATCTTCATTGGTGCAGCGACTCGAAGCGAGGAAGCCAATGGCGTCGGCGCCGTGGCGATCCTTCACACCCTGCAATCCATCGCGCACAGCAGCATAGGCTTCTTCCCAACTGACGGGATGCAACTCGCCATCTTCCCCACGCACCAAGGGCTCCGTGAGACGCTCATCATGGTGGATGAACTGCCACGCGAAACGACCCTTGTTGCACAGGTGTCCATCGTTCGACCCGACACCTTCCTCCGCGCTGATCTTCACGACCTTGCCCGCATCGGTGTGGATATCCAGCACACAACCGACGCCGCAGAAAGTGCATACCGAACGTGTACTTTCCACTTCGGGCATCGTCGCGCGAGGCTTGCCATCCGCCCCGAGTGCCTGCTTCTCGTACAAGGCGCCCGTCGGGCAGGTACCGATGCAACCGCCGCAAAGCTCACAATCGGTATCGAGGAAAGACTTGCCGTCGGTGGGTTGGATGAAGGCTTCACTGCCTTGACCGACATGTTCCAAAGCGGTGCACTGCATCACTTCATCGCAGTAACGCACGCAGCGATCGCAAAGGATGCAAGCGCCGGGGTCGAAGCCGAGGAAACGATTGCGGTCGTTCCAGGTGCGGTCGTTATGGAAGGTGATCGGAGGTGCATCAACCTTCAGGGCCGCGCCGCATTCCTCCAATCCATCCACTTGGATGCCATTGCCAGCAGTGTGCTCGGACTGCAGCATCTCCGCCATGGTCTTGCGGATGCGTTCCAGCTTCGGCGACTGCGAAACCACCTTCATGCCTTCACTGGCCGTGGTCTTACAAGCCGGCACCGGGCGCGGCGCGCCATCCAGCTCCACCAGACACATGCGGCAACCGCCGTAAGGGTCGAGTCGGTCATCGTGGCACAAGGTCGGCACTTCCGAACAGGCGTTGCGGCAGGCATCCAACAAGGTCTTGCCTTCTGGGACCTGGACAGTCTTGCCATCCAACTCGAAAGAAACCTTGCCGTTATCAGGGAGATCGGAACTCATACAGCCACTCCTGCATCGGCAAAGTGCCGGCGCCACAAACGAATCACCAGAGGTGCGGTAAAGCCGAGGCCACAAATCGAACCGAGCTCCATGGCTTCCAGCCAACGCTCTTCGGTTTCCGTCTCGGGGAAAGGCACACTTCCATCCAACCACTCGGCGCCGGCGCGACAACCGAGGCGGCAAGGTGTGCATTGCGAACAGGATTCTTGCGCGAAGAAGCGCATGATCTTGGCGGCGACTTGACGTGCATCCTTGCCGGCGGCGTAAACCACCACCGCTGCGGTGCCGGGCGCCGTGCCGACTTCCTTCAAGCCGTCTTGCGACAGAGGCGTGTCGATCAAACTTCCAGGAAGCACACCCGTGGCGGCTCCGCCTGGAATCCAACAACCCACTTCGGCACCATCCTTCATGCCGCCACCGAAC
>JBMYYH010000022.1:0-34609 GCA_049609225.1 Planctomycetota bacterium
CTACACTTATGGTCGCCGGTGGAAACGTTCTCGCCATCATCGAAATCGCGACGACTGCGGATGAACTTCGGCGGGTCGACGATCACGATGTCGTACTCTTCGCCATTGCGTTGCAGGGTGCGCAGATAACTGAAGGCGTCCGCGTGGGTGAACTTCACGTTGCGCAACTGATTGATGTTGGCATTGCGCTTGGCCTGTTCGATGGCCTTCTCGTCGAGGTCGATGCCGCGCACCTCACTCGCTCCGGCTTTGGCCGCATTCAGCGAAAATCCGCCCGAGTAACAACACACATCCAAGACCCGTGGAGGCTTGCCCGCTTCCACCAGACGTTTGACCAAGGCCGAGAGGCGTGCACGGTTCTCGCGTTGATCGCAGAAGAAGCCCGACTTATGGCCCTCCGCCTGGAAGACTTCATAAGTGACCTCGCCTTCGTCGAACTGGAAGCGTGGGGGACAACCAGAAGAACGTTTTTCCATCGGTTGTTCGCCCTCCGCACGGGCATTCGCCTCATCGAAGAGGATGCGGTACTCCTTGGTGCCGAGCACTTCATGGAAGGTCGGCAGCACCAACTGGAAGATGTCGACCATCGGCGCGCTGTAGGCTTCGGCCACCAACAAGTCGTTGTAGCGGTCGAGGGTTAGCGCGGGGAAATCATCCCCTTCGGCATGGAGGATGCGGCAGACTTCGTTGGGGATCTCCGGATCCGCCAGACGACGTTCAGCAGCCGCACGTGCGCGGTCATGCCAAAACGCCTCATCCGGGCATTTCTCATCCTTGGTGACGATGCGCACCGCGATGCGTGAATGGCCATGGAAAAAGCCCCATCCGCGGAAATCGTCGTAGCGATCGTAGACCGCGACCATGGTGCCAGGCTTATGGCGCTCGCTGGTGCGGTCGATATCCGAGTTCCACACGCGCGGTCCACGCATCGGGCCGGAAAGGCTGACCCACGGCTCCATGTACTCGACCTTGCGGCCCGCATCACGCTCGGCCTGACGTCGGTAGTGGCCACCACCGCGTTGGGCGGGGGCATCTGGCCGATCGGAGCGGCGATCCGGACGTTCATGATCGCGGCGATGGCGGTCATCCCGACGTCCGCCGTCGTAGCCGCCGCGTCGGTCATCCCGACGGTCATCCCGACGTGGTGGGCGCGAACCGCCCTTGTTGTCCCAGGGGGAGCCCATTACAGGCCTCCGAGCTTCTGGAACTTGGTGAACTGCGCCTTGGTCAGCGGCATCACCGACAACCGCGTCTGCTTGACCAACGCGCATTCGGCCAAGGTCTTGTCGGCGCGCACCGTGGCCAGAGTGACCGGCTCCTCGAATGCCCCCGTCACCTTCAGGTCGACGGCCGTCCAATCGCCTTCTTCGGCAGTGGGGTCCGGATATCCCGTCTTCACCACCTTGGCCGTGCCCATGGCCGACTTGAGCTTGCCAGAGTGATAGAACACCACTTCATCGCCCTTTCCCATGAGTCTGAGGTTATTCCGCGCCTGGTAATTGCGCACCCCATCCCAGCAAGTCTGCTTGTCCTTCAAGAACATCTCAAAGGTGTATTTCGTGGGTTCTTCCTTCACCAACCAGTAGGCCATGGTGCAATTCTATCCGCGCCCCAGGGCCGGGCCGACGCCTTGGAGGGGATACACTGGGACACCATGAACGAGCGCCTTGCCGACTACGACCGTCTCAAGCTCGAAGAGCTCAATTACAACAGCTACCTGAAGGTGCCAGAGCTGACTTCGCTGCAGCAATTACGCAGCGATCCGCCGCACCACGATGAGATGTTCTTCATCGTCATCCACCAGAGTTTCGAGCTTTGGTTCAAGGAGATGCTGCATGAAGCTGGCCTGATGGCGCAGCTGTTCAAGAAGGGGGATATCGCCCATTCCCTCAAGGTGCTGAAGCGCATCCAAGCGATCGTCACCTGCCTGACCCAGCAGATTCAGTTGCTCGGCACCCTCACGCCGAAGGAGTTCGCAGGCTTCCGCGAGGCGCTCGGTACCGGCAGCGGTTTCCAGTCGGTGCAGTTCCGCGTGATGGAGTTCACCTGCGGCCAACGCGATGCCTGGTTCTTCCAGTTCTTCGAAGGTCGCCCGGATGAGCTGGCGCGCCTGAAGGAAGCCTTCTCGTCGCCCAGCGTCTATGACCTCTTCCTGCAAGCGATGGCGCGCGAAGGCTATCCGGTACCGCAAGAGGTCCTCGAGCGCGAACTCACCGAGACCCATCAGATGAACGATGCCCTGGTCGACGTCTTCCGCGATCTCTACGAGGAGCCGGGCGACAACTACCACTGGGTCTTGGCTTGCGAAGCACTGCTCGACCTCGACACCATGTGGTCGAATTTCCGTTCCGCGCATATCCTGATGGTGTCGCGCACCATTGGCGGCAAGAAAGGCACCGGTGGCTCCAGCGGCGTACCGTTCTTGGAATCGCGCCTGCCACTGCGCTTCTTCCCCGAGCTCTGGGAAGTGCGTAACGCCGAGTGGAAGAAGAGTTCCTAGCCTGAGTTTCACGGATCCCCGACCCGCACATCCCATGCCTCTTTCCCAATCCCTCTCCGGTCTGCACGCAGTGATCTGTGGTGCGAGTTCCGGCATCGGTCGCGAGATCGCTTTGGCCATGGCCGCACAAGGCGCCACGCTGTCCCTGGTCGCACGTTCGGCCGATAAGCTGGCTGCCCTTTCGCAAGACTGCTTGGATGCTGGTGCCGAAGCCGCGCGAGCCTTCCCGGCCGACCTCGAAGATGCAGTTGCCGTGCAAGCCACCGCAGATGCCATCTTGGCGGATCATGCCACCGTCAACATCCTGGTCAACAACAGTGGGGGCCCTCCAGGTGGGCCGATTCTGGATGCGGATATCGATGCCTTCTTGGCACCCTTGCGTCGGCACTTGTTCGCAGCACATCTGTTCGTGCAACGCTTCGCCCCGACCATGGAAGCGGCGGGGTACGGCCGCATCCTGAACATCATCTCGACTTCGGTGAAGGAGCCGATCGCGGGATTGGGCGTGTCCAATACGGTGCGCGGTGCGGTGGCGTCGTGGGCCAAGACCTTGTCGAAGGAATTGGCTGCTACCACCACTATCAACAACTTGTTGCCGGGCTTCACGGCCACGGATCGCCTGGATTCCTTGAAGCAGACGGTGGCAGGGCGTCAGGGCATCGATGCGCAGAAGGTGGAAGACAACTGGTTGGCGACGGTGCCGGCCGCACGTCTGGGTGATCCGCGGGAGATGGCTGCACTGGCCGCCTTCCTCGCGAGTCCGGCCGGCGCTTATGTGCGCGGCCAATCCATCGCCGTCGACGGCGGACGTCTGAACGGGATCTAGGAGGCAGCATGCAGTTCGACATCTTCTTCTCCATCTGCCAAACCCCGGTTGCCGGACATCAGCCTGATGAGGCGACGATGTTCCGGAACTTCTTCGACCAAGTGCAGGTCGCCGACAAGCTCGGTTATGGCTGTGCATGGGTCGCGGAATCGCATCTCTCCACCGAAGTGCAGAAGACCAACCGACGTCCCGTGGTGCCGCACTTCCAAGGTGAGATCGGGCTGAATGTCGACATCACCCAGTTGGCACATAAGGTCTTCGCCTGCACCGAGAACATCGAGGTGGGGGCAGCGGTGATGAACATCGTCTGTAATGGTGGTCCGATCGCTGCAGCGGAAAGGCTGGCTTCCTTCTGCGCCTTGCACGGAGTCGATCCCGAGGAGAAGCGACGCCTGCGCATCGGCTTCGCGGCCGGACGCTTCGACTTCATGAACCGTGCCTATGGTGTGGATTGGCGCGACGCCGTCGAAGAGGCGGCATGGCCTGCCTACAAGGGGCAGATGTTCCACGAGGCCTGCGAGATCTTCCTGCGCCTCCTGCGTGGGGATGTGCTCGATAGCAGCCAGACTCCCGAGATCGTCCTGACGCGCGCGAACTTCCGCAGCGATGAGGATTGGGAGCGGGTGCGTGCGGGGTGGAAGGAAGTGCATGGCGAGGAAGCTGGAGAAGGCATCCCCTTCGCCAAGCGCTGGGAGTTCGAGTCGCTGAAGTTGATCCCACAGGATTGGCGTCGCGAGTTGCTCGACCTGATCGTGGGTTCGCATGATCCGAAGCTGCAGGAGCAGTTGAACGCGATTCTGCCGGTGAAGGTCTTCAACCTCTCGATTACCTCGGAGGAGATCATTCAGAAGACCCACGATCGTATGGCTACGACCTTCCATGAGGATGGTGGGCCTTGGTTGCGCGAATACATGCCGCGAACCGTCATGGTGTTCCTGAATGATGAAGAAGGCCTGTCGCCGGAGGAGCAGTCCGCCGCCGCAGCCGCCGAAGCTGAAGCCGCTTTGTCGGAATACTGGAATGCCTTGGAGGGCACCTTGGATCCCAAAAAGGTTGCAGCCGCTACGGAGAATGCGCTCGTCGGCAATGCCGCTGAAATCGCGCAGCAGGTGAGTGAACGCTTCCATCCGGATGATCGCCTGATGCTGTGGTTCGATTTCTACAACCACGACAACGCCCGCGTCATGCGCAACATGCAGGCCTTCACCGAGAAGGTGATGCCGGTGGTGGCGGAGGTGCACGCATGAGCGATTCCGACGTGAAGAATCCCGCCGATCACCCCACGCGTCCGCGCGACGCCATGTACCCGCCATCCCCTCTGGGTGTTCGGGAAGAAGGGGTGCCCACAGGCAGGGATGTCGAATGGGAGCCCCTGGTCGACTTCCGACGTGCAGGAGTCTCCGAAACCACCATCCACGGCGCCGTCGCATGGGCGCATGGGGATGAGATCTTCCATAGCTTCGGCGGCAATGTGCTGTGCTACGGGCGCAGCATGATGAAGCCTTTGATGATGAAGGTCTTCACCGAGGAGTTGGGCAAGGTCTTGGACTGGCGTCAGCGGGCGATTGCAGTGGCGTCGCACAATGGCGATGCGCAACATGTCTCGGCGGCACAGTCGATCCTCGCAGAAGACGATTGGGGCCTCATGCAGACACCGCTGGACGTACCCCTGGTGCAGTTCGGCCGCCAAGTCCGACGTCCGCGTCGTTGGTTCCATACCTGCAGTGGTGAGCATGCCGCGTTGATTCGTGGCTGTCAGGAGAAGGGTTGGCAGGAAGTGGGTTATCTGCTCCCGCAGCACCCGTTCTTCCACGCCTACGTCGAACAAGTCCGACGCTTCCTCGGTGCGGATTGGAAGCCATTGCGGGTCGCCCGAGATGGTTGCGGCCTACCTACCTTGTCCAACTCGGTAGGGGAACTCGCGCAACTTTACGCCGGCCTTGCCCGCACGCGCGATGAGGATTGGATCTGGGAATCGATGCAGCGCCATCCCGACCTCGTCGGTGGATTCAACCGCTTGGATTCGACCATCCTGAAGTCTGCCGAAGGCAAAGTGATGGCCAAGGAAGGCGCGGATGGATTGCTGGGTCTTTCCATCGTGCATCCTGATTTCCCCAAAGGCCTTGGTGTGGTCATCAAGATCGCGCATGGCTGGAATAGTCAGGCGACTTGGTATCTCGCGCGCGGCATCTTGGGCGTGCTCGGTATCGAGTTGCGGAACCCCTACGCCTTGCATCGCCAAAAAGCCTTCTTGGTGCCTGGCATCGTGCCGCCGTCCTACCTCGACAAGCTGGCCGAACTGCCGACCTGGGATGAATGGGATCCCGACCGCGAACGCTACGACTTCGATTGGGAGCCTTATCTGTAATGGAACGACTCGAACATTGGATTGGCGGCAAGGCCGTCGCGCCCGCGGAAGGCGGATACCTGGACAATGTCGATCCGAAGACGGGCGAAGTCTTCGGTGAGATCGCACGGGGGACTGCTGCCGATGTGGATCTAGCGGTCGCTGCTGCCGAAGCCGCACCCCGACTCGGTGTTGCCGAACGCGCCGACCTGCTCGTAGCCGTGGCCGACGCCATCGATGCGCGCATTCCGGAGTTCGCGGAAGCCGAAGCGCGGGATAGCGGCAAGACGCTCACCGCCACCACCAACGGCGACATCCCGCGCGCCTTGGACAATCTGCGTTATTACGCCTCCGCCGTGCGCAGCGATCAGACCGCCTGCCATGCGATGGACGATGGGCTGAACTACACCTTGCGTCAGCCCTTGGGCACCGTGGCGACCATCACGCCGTGGAATTTCCCCATGCATCTGTTCACATGGAAGGTCGCACCAGCCATCGCCATGGGCAATGCCGTCGTCGCCAAACCCAGCGAGATGACGCCGACCACCGCGACCATGTTCGCGCAGGTCTTCAGTGAAATCGGCGCGCCCGACGGCTTGCTCAACATCGTCCATGGCCTCGGGCATGAAGCTGGGGAACCATTGGTAACACACGAGAAGATCAAGGCCGTGTCGTTCACCGGCGGTACTGCCACCGGCAAAAGGATTGCCAGTCAAGCCGCGCCGCTGTTGAAGAAGATCGGTCTCGAGCTCGGTGGAAAGAATCCAAGCCTGGTGTTCGCGGACTGCGACATGGATGCCGCAGTCGCCGGCGTCGCGCGTGCCGCTTTCTTCAACACCGGCCAGGTCTGCCTCTGTGGTTCCCGCCTGTTGGTGGAAGCCTCCATCCACGATGCCTTCGTCGAAGCCTTGCAGAAGGAGATGGATGCCCAAGCTTGGCTCCCGGGGGAAGGCCTCGGCAGTCTCATAGGTTTCGAGCATCGCGAGAAGGTCGCTTCCTATGTGGAACTGGCCGAGCAAGAAGGCGGCACCGTGGTGCGCGGCGGCAAACGCGTCGGTCCGGAGAAGGGGGCATTCTTCGAGCCGACCTTGATTACCGGCCTGCCCATCGACTGCCGTACCGCAACCGAAGAGATCTTCGGCCCCATCGTCACCGTGCACCCCTTCACCGATGAAGTGGAGGCCTTGGCGATGGCCAATCATGTGTCCTATGGTCTGGCTTCTTCGGTCTGGACCAAAGACCTGAACCGCGCGCATCGCCTTGCTGCAACCATCGAATCCGGCATGGTCTGGATCAACAGCTGGAACAAGCGCGATTTCCGCGTGCCCTTCGGTGGCATGAAGCAAAGTGGGGTCGGTCGCGAAGGCGGACGCTACTCCATGGAGTTCTACTCCCAAGACCGCAACATCTGCATTCAACTCTAGAGTGATGTCGGACAGCAAAGAGAAAGGAAGCATCGTCACCGGTTGCCTTGCGCCGCATCCGCCGCACTTGGTCTACGCCGCCAACCCGGAACAGAACGAACCACGTTCCTCTGGAGCGGGCGCCTGGAAGCCCCTGCTTGATGGCTATGAGAAGCTGCGTCAGAGCATCGCCGACAAGGAATACGATGTGATCCTGGTGCATACGCCGCACTGGAAGACGCACGTCGGACACCATCTGCTTGGCGTCCCGCATTTTGAAGGGCTGTCGGTCGATCCGATCTTCCCGAACTTGTTCCGCTTCCATTTCGATATGGATGTCGATGTCGAACTCGCCGAACGCATTCATGCGGAAGGGGAGAAGGAAGGCTTGGTGATGGGCTTGATGCAGAACCCCGAATTCCGCGTCGACTATGGCACGATCACCTCGAGTTATCTGGTGCGCCCGGAATTCGATCTGCCCATCGTCGCGATCAGTTCGGCGCGCAGTTACTTCGACTACTCCGATGAAGTCGGCGAACGCGAGATGTTGGCGCTTGGGCGTGCCACCAAACGCGCCGTCGAAGCCTTGGGGCGGAAAGCGTTGCTGTTGGCCAGTTGCTCCTTGAGTCATCGTCACTTCACCGAAGAAGCAGAGGATCCGGAAGACCCTGAGTTCGAATACATCTACAACGCCAACCAGTCCAAGTGGGATCACCACGTGATGGACTTGATGCGCCAGGGCAACACCCAACGTCTGCTCGAAGAGATGCCCGACTTCATCGCTCAGGCCATCTCCGAGTGTAAGGATGGTTCGCTGACTTGGCTGCTCGGCGCCATGGGGCTGCCGGAGATTCCCGCCACCGTGCATGGTTATGGCACGGTCATCGGCACCGGGAATGCCATCGTCGAATGGGATCTTGCAGCCTCGGAGGTGCAGGTATGAGCGCTCCCCAGGAAGAAGGACGCATCCTCGGTGGGTATGTCGTTCCGAGTCGCCCGTTGCCGTTGTTGGCACCCGAGGCCTCGCCCGCATGGCAGTCCTTGCATGACAGCTATGCCAAGATTCGCGCCGAGATCGAGGCTTCTGAAGCGGATCTGATCCTTTTGTTCAGCACGCGGTGGGTGAGCATCATCGGGCATCAAATGCAGGCCGATCCCGCACCCAAGTTTTGGGTGGTCGATGAAGACTTCCATCAGTTCGGCAGCTTGCACTATGACCTGCGCATGGATGCCGAGTTCGCGGCGACTTACCGCGATTGTGCGCAGGAGCGTGGCCTGCACGCGCGTACGGTGGCCTATGAAGGCTTTCCGATTGATGTCGGAAGCATCACGGCATTGAACCTCCTGAACCCTGAGAACCGTATCCCTGCAGGCATCGTGTCCTGCAATGTCTACTCCGATCGCGCCGAAACCTTGGTGCTCGGTAAGGCAGCGATGGATGCGATCAAGAAGAGTGGTAAGAAAGCGATCCTGATCGGCGTCACTTCCTTGTCGAACCGCATGTTCACCGATTGGATTGACCCTAAGGAGGATCACATCCATTCCTTGAAGGATGATGAATGGAACCGCAAGTTGCTGGAGCTGCTCGGGGAAGGTCGCCTGGAGGATGTCAGCCAACTTGCGCGTGAGTTCAGTCGTCAGGCGAACGGCGATTCGAAGATGAAGGCCATCTGGTGGTTGGCGTCGGCCATGGGGCAGACCAATGATTACCGTGGCACGGTCTTCGATTACCAACCGCTGTGGGGGACCGGCGCAGCGCTGGTCGGTCTGCAGCCTGCCGCCGGCGCCGGTGGTGGCCTCGAATACGACGAGGACGACACCGAATACTTCCGCGGCGACCGCAATGTCATCGCTGCCGAAACCGAACCCATGGCATCTGAGTAGAGCAACATGAGCGACCCCATCCGCACTTCGAAGGCGCCCGATCCCGTCGGCGCCTATCCGCACGCCCGACGTCACGGCGACCTGCTCTTCCTCTCCGGCGTTGGACCGCGAGAAGCTGGCACCAATGCCATCCCCGGCGGCCCTATCGTCGATGCCGACGGCAATCCGCGTGATTACGACATCGCCGCCCAGACCGAGTCCGTCATCGCCAACGTGAAGGCCGTGCTCGAAGCCTGTGGCGCCAGCCTTGAGGATGTCCTCGATGTGACGGCCTTCCTGGTCGACATGGACCGCGACTTCAAAGGCTACAACGAGGTCTACGCCAAGCATTTCACCTCGGTGCAAGCCGCGCGTACCACCATCGCCATTCGCGCCCTGCCCACGCCGATCGCGGTGGAGTTCAAGGTCGTCGCGAAGGCCCCGGAGGGCTCGGCTTGATCGACATCAGCCCGGTCATCAGCCCACGCTTGGCCGTGTGGCCTGGGGATGTCGCCTTCCGCCGCGACGTCGCCTATGACACCGACCAGGGCGATCACATGACCCTCAGTGCCATCCACGGCACGGTGCATCTAGGCGCCCATGTCGATGCACCGAATCATTATGCGCCCCAGGCGCCAGGCATCGGCGAACGCGCCTTGGACTACTACTTCGGCCCATGCCAAGTCATGACCGTCGACGTCGGCCGGGGACAGCGGATCCTGCCCGAACATCTCACCGCTGCCGTCACCACGCCGCGGATCCTGTTTCGGACCGCGAGTTTTCCCGACCCCGAATCCTGGAACACTGATTTCAGTGCCTTAAGCTCTGCCTTAGTGCAACATCTCGCCGAAGCCGGTGTGAAACTCGTCGGCATCGATACGCCTTCGATCGACCTGCAGGAAGACAAGGTCTTGGAATCGCACCAAGCCGTGGCCGCGAACGATATGGCGATCCTGGAAGGCATCCTCCTGGATGCGGTGGAGGATGGGGTCTACACCCTCTGCGCCTTGCCGTTGAAGCTGGAAGCTACTGATGCTTCCCCAGTGCGCGCCGTACTGCTGGAAGCTTCCGACCTACAAGGTTGATCAAGCCTGGTCGTTGGGCTTTTCCGGCCCTTCCTTTTTCCAGCGTCCCACGACGCGTTCCATGACCGCTTCGAAATCCGGCGGCAAGTCGCATGGGGTGACCTTGCCGGTGATTTCCCGGACCTGCTCATATTGCTTCAGATAGGCCCGACAGGGGCCACACATCATCAGATGACTCTTGGCGACCATGCGGTCGAGGAAGGGCATGTCGCCGTCGATTAGGTCATCGAGTGCCCCATAAAGGGTTTCGCAGCGGGTAAGGAGGTCCTTGGATGTCATCGATTCAGAAGCTGCCTTCGCGCTTCGGCGGAGGATGTGACAGCTTTCTCTTGCAACCGTAGCGTCTTTGGTTAGGCTCAGCAGAACATTCCTACACGAGGAATCACCCCATGAAAAAACTCTCTTATCTCGCCATGATCCTTTGCGCCTTCCTCTTCGTTTCCTGCTCTGGGGATTCGAAAGAAGATGCGGTGGAGGATGCCGCTACCGAGGCTGAGCAGGCCGCAGACGACGAGATGCTGTCCTACTAGGGGCAGAGCTTGTCGCACAGAATCAGTCTTTCCTAGGAAGACGGAACTTAGCGCCGGATTTCCACGAATTCGACGCATGGTTGGTGCGTATGCTCCACGAAGGCCACGCCGTGGCATGACCCTTACAACGTGATGAAACTCCCGAACATGAATCTCCTCAACCCATCTGCAGCTGTTCTCCTTTTAGCTTTCGCAGCCCCGTCTTACGCCCAAGAAGAGAAGGGCACCGAGGCCATCTCCAGCACCAAAGGCTCGGTGGAAGCGACTGCTACCAAGATCGATCAAGAGACCAAGACCAAGCAGGAAAAAGGCAAGGCCAAAGGCACTGCCAAGGGCAAGGCCAATGGTAAGCAAAAGCCCGATGAAGCCGCACGCGGCAAGGGCAAGAAGCAAGGCAAAGAGAAGAAAGCTCAAGCCTCGGAAGCCGGTTCCAAGAAGGAACAGGCCATGAAGGTCAGCCCAGAGCAGCGCGAGCTGATGAAGGCTATGACCGAAGAGATGGGCAAGTACCGCGCCAACAAGGCGCGCATCAAGCAAGCCCGCGCCGTCGCTGCCAAGGAGAACAAGCCGGAGCTCGCCGAGAAGGCAGATGCGATGGAGCCTAAGCTCGAGGCCAACCACCAAGCTGCCATGGATGCTTTGCGCGCCAAGTACGGCGACAAGGAATTCGATGCGGCAAAGTCCTACCTCGAGAATGCGGATCGCGGCACTGTCAAGAAAGGTGGCAAGGTCACCGACAAGGCCGAGAAGCAAGCCAACCAGCACTCCAAGGGTGTCAAAGGCAAAGGTGGAGAGAAGCAGAAGAACCGCAAGAAGAAGAGCGGTGAAGGCTCCGGTGAATCCAGCGAAGAGGGTTCCGACTCCGGCTCGGATGACGAGCAGCCTGAGGCCTAGTCCCAGAACCTAGAACCCCCGAATCATGACCAAAACCCTTTACCTGTCCCTTCTGCTCGGCTCCCTCGCATTCGCGAGCTGCTCGGGTGATTCCAAGGAAACGACGGATGCAGACACCACTGCTGATGTGATCTCCGAGGCCGAGGCTGATGCAGCTGCCGCCGCCGAGATGACTGATGGCGAGTCCGCCCACGCCGCCTTGGACAAGATGGATAAGGAACTGAACGACTAGTTCCTACGTCCGCCGCGTCGACTCCGACGCCTGCGCCCACCCTCCCGGCGGCGCTCCCGTGAAGCCGCGGTCCCTTCGGGGGCTGCGGCTTCACTCTTTTGCAGCTCCGCCTTCACGGCTTCGGCGCCACCCTCAAGACCCAACTCCGCGCGCACGTCGATGGGGCCGCGATAGAGGCATTCAATCGCTTCCGCGATGGTCTCGGAAAGGACCGGGTCGGATTCGGTGACGAGCTTTTGCAGGTGACGGAGGTATTGCACCGTCATGCGTGCGACGCGGACGAAATCCCCCGGTGCCGCCGAAGTGAAACGCCCGAGTTCGGTGAAGGGCCGACCCATCGCGTATTCATAGACTGCAGGGCTCATCGACTCATCCAGGCGCTTCAGGGAACACGCGAGCCCATGATCGGTCTCGCGGTCGATCGCATAATCGATCACCCGTTGCGCGCGACGCAAGGTGCCCTTCATCGGACGCAAGGCATTGCGTGCATACTCATCACGTTTGCGTCCCTCATGGATCACTGCGGCAAGCAAGCCGCAGAGTGCCGGTGCCTCGATGTCTTCGAACACGCCTTCGAACAGCATCTCGGTGAGATGGATCTCATAACCGAAGAGGTGTAGGCAAGTGCGTCCGCGGGGGAGGATGTCGCGTTCGCCGCGGATGTAACCCATCTCCTCGAGGAAGCCGAAGCGTTTCTGGAGGAGCGCACGAACCTGACGTCGGTTGTGCTCCTCGCGTTTCTTGGAATGCTCACGGGCTTGGAATGCGGCGAAGCTGTTCTCCCAGACCTCGGCGGCATACTGATTGCCGGCCACACCGTGGAGGTGTACGAGGCTGCCATAATCCAGATCGAAGCGCGACGTGATCGGTTCCACCCGACCCGCCTGGATGCGATTGATGGGAGCATCCATCACATCGTCGAAGTCGAGCACGGAATAGACCAGGCCTTCCTTGTCCATGCCCAGACGCCCTGCGCGACCTGCCATCTGCATGTAGTCGCGGGTGCGCATGTAGTCGAACTCGACGCCGTCGAACTTCATCAGGCTGTCGAAGATGACGGCCCGCGCAGGCATGTTGATGCCGAGTGCGAAGGTCTCGGTGGTGTAGAGCACGCGCAACAATCCCGTCGCGAACATGCGTTCGACCATCTCCTTCTGCAGCGGCAACATGCCGGCATGGTGGAATCCGACGCCGCGCGCGAGCATGCCACGCAGTTCACCCATGGGGCCGCGGGTGTCGTCGAAACCGAATTCCGCGCGACCGGCATCCCAGAGTTTCTGGAAGGCATCCTGGCCTTCGCGGTCGAGCAACTTGCGCGAACGCGAGGTCTTGCGCGCCTTGCTTTCACAAAGCTTGCGCGAGAAGCAGAAGTAAAGGATCGGCAAGCGCTCATCCTTGACCAACTCGTCGAGCAGGGCGCGGTCATCGCGTTTCTTCCACTCCTTGTCCTTCTTGCGTTCCTTGAAGCGCGAACGGATTCCCTTCAAGCGACTTGGCGGGAACACCCCAGCCTTCGGGTGAAACAGGTAATGCTTCAACGGCACCGGACGCTTGGTCTCTTCGACCACCGTCAGCGGACGATCGCGGACTCGCTCCAACCACGCCGCATACTGTCCGAGATTGTCAATCGTCGCCGACAAGGCCACGATGATGACATCCTTCGGCAGGAACATCAGGGTCTCTTCCCAAACCGAACCGCGTTCGGGATCGTCCATGAAGTGGACTTCATCGAACACCACCACGCCGACATCATCCAACTGGCTGGCGTCTTCGACCAAAGTGTTACGCAGGATCTCGGTGGTCATCACCATTACCCGGCCATGCGGATTCATGGTGATATCGCCGGTCGAGAGGCCCACGCTGTCGATCGCGGGATCCTCGGTGAAGTCGCGGAACTTCTGATTGCTCAGCGCCTTGATGGGGGCGGTGTAGAGCGCGCGCGTGCCCTTCTTCAGGGCGAGATGGATGGCATATTCGGCGACCAGGGTCTTGCCGGCACCGGTGGGGGCCGCGACCAGCACATTGTGGTCGGTATCGAGGGCAGCAGCCGATTCCCGCTGGAAGGGGGATAGCGTGAACCCCTTGAATTCCGTCGGGCCGTGAGACGTCATGGGCATAGCATGGGTGGATAAGGGGAACGGGTCAAGGTAGAACAAGGGGATGGAGCCGCATCCGCGTCCTTTGTCGCTTGCAGGCCTGTGCCTGACCGCGAGCCTCTGCCTGCTTGGGAGTTGTGGCGATACCGCTTCGGTGGATACGCCCATCGACCTCTCGCTGATGCATGTCAGTCAGGTGTCGAAGATTCCAGGCGGTTTGCCGCCGGCTTGGGCGGAAGAGTTCGATGCAGTCATCGCCGGTGCGCCGACCATCTCGATGAAGGACCCGCGCAGTATGCAGGTGGTGCGCGATCTATTGACCCAAGTGCGTTGGATCGATCCCCGCAGCATTGAAGTCGCTCTGGCCCTGCCAGAAGGCGTGCGCGTGAGTTATCTGCCCAAGATGCCACGTTTGGTCTTGGCGCAAGGAGAGGAACCGCAGCATGTCATCGCCGAAGACGGCACCCTTTTGCCCGACGGCCTCGACATGGAGCTCCTGCGAGGATTCTTCTACGTCAGCATCGATGCGCAAACGATCCTGCCGGAACCTGGAGGTCGGTGTGCGGATCCAGTCGTGCAGGAAGCCTTCCGCCTGTGGGGCGAGGCCGACAGTGTCATGGCTTTAGCGGAGCTGCCCGTGGTGGCGATCCAAAAGCGCAGTGACTATCCGCGTCACACCACCGGCATGGCGCCGGCCATGTCCTTCATCCTCAGCGACGGCACCGAAATCTGTTGGGGTCGCGCCAAAGATACGCCGGATCCACATTCGGTGGATCGGAATGGCAAACGTCTCTCGATGGAGCGCAAGACGCAACGTCTGATCTTGGTGTTGCGCGAATACCCGCAGCTGCAGGGCGTCAGCCGCTTGGTGTTGGATGACCCGCTGGTCAAGGCCTTTGATCGCAACATGCAGCCCTTGCCGCTGCCCGACACCATCCAGTGAAGGAAAGCGCGAATCCGGGCATCGCCTTCCTGTGCGCGCGCCTTCCAGGTTTAGCGCCTTATGCCCTGGTCGTATTTTGGCCAGCCCTCGGCGCGACGCATGCCTTGATGCTCGGCTTAGTCGGAGAACTTTTGTTCCCGCGCGCAACCCGGCCGCTGCCGTTGGCGGTGCGCCATTTCGTGTGTTGGACTATCCTGCTGCAAGCAGCGCCGGATCCTTATCCATGGTGGTGGGGGCTGCTCGCACTCACCCTCTTCACCGCGACGCATCGTTATTGGAACACCCGCCCACGGCTCTGCGGAGTCCTGGTCGCCCTCCTTGTGGCCGTGCCGCTGGCAGACATGGGCATGCGCTTGGATCTACAGCAGGTGGAAGGTGCTGGATCTCGCAATCCGTGGAATCCACAATCCTCGATCTCGCAATCGGGCCCCGTCGTGCTGCTCGACGCCCCCGTGCTCAGCCCCAAACCAGTCCATGTGGTGCTGCCACCCCGCGCAACCCCTTGGTACCTCCTGGCCGGCGGCAAGGGCCAGGGGCGTGTTGCTCTGATCCTAGGATTCGCCCTCACCTTCGCCCTGCTGACGGCCGCCAAGCGCGCTCCCTTCCAGGCAGCCATGGTGTTCCCGCTGATCCTGGGATGGTTCTTGCTGCGTCCCGCCAACGAAGCCACCCTTTGGTTGAGCGGTCCCGACGGCCGCTGGCAGGTCCTGGAGCTGGATTTGCCTCTCGAGGCAGGCCCCGATCAAGAGGTGCCAGCTCTCAAGGCCGAGTTCATCCCAGAAGGCAGCCCGCATCCGGGCGCGGCGGTATCCTGGGCGGTTCGCGGTCCCTTGATTGCCCCTGCAGAAGGGGGGGAGCCGTCCGCATGGCCCCTTTTGACCCATTGGGCCGATGCGAAACCCCATCCCGGCCACTTCGCGCAGCTGGAATTGGGTTCTAGAATCGGTTCCCGACGCTGGGAAATCGATTCTGACGGTGTTCTCGTGCTTCGGGCCTTGCCGTAAGGCTGAAGTCCGCCTAGAATGCTCGGCCGTTTGCGCGGAGTACCGCCCGGAAAAGAAGATGCGTCCGAAGACCTCTCATCTCAACTCGATGACCATTGCCCGTGAGTGGCATTTGGTCGATGCCGAGAATCAAACTCTCGGCCACGTGGCCACACAGATCGCCATGATCCTTATGGGTAAGCATAAGCCGACCCATTCTGATCATTACGACTGTGGCGACAACGTCGTCGTGATCAACGCCCAAAGCGTCGCAGTCAGCGGCACCAAGGCCGAGAACAAGACCTACGCCTATCACACTGGTTATCCAGGTGGTCTGCGCGAAGAGGTCTATGGCGAGTTGCTCGAAAATCACCCAGAACGCATCATCCAAAAGGCTGTGCAGCGCATGCTGCCCAAGACCAAGTTGGGTCGCAAGCTGATCAAGAAGCTCCACGTCTATGGCGGTTCGGAGCACCCTCACACCGCCCAGAAACCGCAGCTGATCGCCAAGGCATAAGCGATGGAAGAAGCAAAGAACGAAGAGGTCGTCGCTGAGGGAGCCGTTGCGCTCGCCGAGGAGATGGTCGAGGAAGTCCCTCAAATCGACCCCACCGGCCGTCTGGTCGAGGTCAACCCGAAGTCCTATCACTGGGGTACCGGCCGTCGTAAGAACGCCGTCGCCCGCGTCCGTGTCCGTCCGGGCACCGGCCAGTTCCAGGTCAACGGCAAGCCGATCGCGGAATACTTCCCGCGCGGCATGGACCAGAGCACTTGCCACGGTCCGCTCCGCACCCTCGAGGTGATGAAAAAGGTGGATGTCGCTGTGAACACTCACGGTGGCGGAAACACCGGTCAGGCTGGCGCAGTGCGCATGGGTCTGGGCCGTGCTCTTCTGGAGCTCTACCCCGATGCCCATCGGGTGCTCGCCGAAGCCGGTCACTTCACTCGTGACCCACGCATGGTCGAGCGTAAGAAGTACGGTCGTCACGGCGCACGCCGCGGCCACCAGTGGGGCAAGCGCTAAACGCTCTCCTCAAAGGCATTCCGCGCCTGGCTGGCGCTTTCGCCCGCCAACTGCGTCAGCGGAACCGGCCCCTATCAGGAATAGGGGCCAAACCCGCTTCCTTGTTGGCGAACGAAATCACTCAGCCAGACACGCAAGCCCTTCGACTCGAACGTTTCCGACCAGGTGGCATGACGAGTTGATTCAAGACCGCCGGTTTTTGCCGGCGGTCTTCGTTTTTGTCGGCTGGTGGGCTTTGGTCCCTGCCGCCGACTCGGTACCCTGATAGACGAACCTTTAGGTAAACACCATGGCAGGCCATTCTCACTGGGCAAACATCCAGCGCACCAAATCCAAGGTCGACGCGAAGCGCGGCAAGGTCTTCAGCAAATGGGCGAAGCTCATCATGGCTGCGGCCCGGACTGGTGGCAGCGATATCAGCATGAACCTCCCGCTGCGCTACGCCATCGACCGCGCCAAGGCAGACAACATGCCGAAGGATTCGATCGAGCGCGCGGTCAAGAAAGGTGCGGGTGAACTGGAAGGACAGCAGCTCGAGGAAGTCGTCTACGAGGCTTATGCCCCGGGTGGTGTGGCTTTTGTGATCGAAGCGCTGACCGATAACCGCAACCGCACGGCCCCCAACATCCGCACTGCGCTCACCAAGCGTGGGGGATCGATGGCCAACTCCGGTTCCGTCGCCTATATGTTCAAGCGTAAAGCGATGTTCGTGCTCGAAAGCTCCGTCGGCGATGAGGAGACGGTGATGGATGTCGCGCTGGAAAGTGGCGCGGAGGATGTCACCACTGATGAGCCGGGAATCTACGGAATCCAGGGCGAACCGGAAGAGTTCATGAACCTCACCACGGCTTTTGCCGAAAAGGAATGGGTGCCGTTGGATGCAGGCTTGCGCTACGTCCCCGATAACTACATTCCGGTTGATGCCGATGCAGCCGAGAAGATCCAAGCCCTCGTCGATATCCTCGAGGAAGACGACGACGTCCAAGCCGTCCATCACAACGCTGAGTTCCCCGAATAGCCGATGCCCGCACGCCCACTGACCATCCTCTCCGCCGACGACTCTCTGGCTCAGGCCTGTCGTGAGGCTGCTGCTCAAGCCGGCGAAGCTGTCGCCTCTGTCTCCCAACTCGCCGACGCCAGCGCTCTCGCTGCAGTCGGCACCTTGGAGGGCTTGGTGGTAGTCGACCCGAACTTCATGGCGCCTCTGAGCGTGCAGGAGTGGGCATTGGGATTCCTGCGGGAGCACCGCGTGCTGCTGTTCCTGCTCACTTCCGGCAACCACGAGGATGCCGATGGCTTGGCCCGCTTCGTTGGTGCACAAGGCGCCTTGCCGATGCCGCTGAACGTGTCCGAAATGGCGAGCTATCTGGCTTCGCCCTTTGGTGCACCCACCGGCATGCGTCCGGAAGCCATTGAAGCTCCCGATGCCGCCACCCTGGGTGCCAGCATTGGCGAGATCCTCAAAGGCCGCGAGCCACAGGCGCGGGAGCGCTTCCTGGAGGCCGTCGCTGATGGCGAGACGGGTCTGCACACCCCAGAGTTCTGGGAGCACCGTCTGGAAGAAGAGTTCAAGCGCTCTTCGCGTTTCCGTTTCCCACTGGGCCTAGCTGCCTTCACCTGGGAAGGGGAGATCGACGACGATGCCCTGCTCGACCTCGCCGGCATCCTGTTGTTGGATACCCGCGACGTGGATGTAGCCACCCGCATCGGTGCCCGCACCCTGGTCGCGATGTTGCCACACACCGGTCCGGAAGGAACGCGTCTGTTTGCAGAGCGCGTCCTGCAAGGCATGAAGCAGCGTGGTCTGCGCGACCTGCTCGGGGAAGCGGTGGAGATGACGGCCTCGGTCGCCGTCGCACCGGATAGTAGCCTCGACAACTCCCGCGCTTTCCTGGCGCAGGTGTTGCCGCAGGAGACGGGCCTCACCGCTTAAGCTTCTTCTTCCGGGAAGAGGAAGTCGGCGATCTTCCATTCGGTGCCCAGCTCGAATCCGGAGATGGATTCGGGCGGCCCGACACTGCGTAGGGCGGGGTCAGTCAATTCCAGGAGCAGGCTCTTGGAGCGGATCTGCAACAGGTCGCCAGGGGACCGGTCCAGGATCGAACCCACCCGACGTCCATCGGTCTCGTGGACATCGAAGAAGTACTGCTGCTGCATCAGCAGTCCGACGACCTCGCGCTCACCCAATCCCCACCAGACCACCACTCCGGGCTCGGCACGCACCGTACGGGTCGGCTCCAGACGCCAGGCTTGGCCGGCATAACGCCCTAACTGCTCACGGATTTCCGGACGCGCCAGCAGATAGAGGTCCATGGTGGCGCCGTAGGTCTCCTTCAGCGCCTCGCCCAGGCACAGGTATTCAGCAGCGGAGTCATCGCAGGAGAAGGCAGCCAAAAAGCTGCGTCCGCCGTCTTCCGCGGTTCGGTAATTCGGGGCCAGGACCAGGGCTCGCGTCTCGGGCGGGCAGGTCTGGCAGGCTCCAGGAAGTAGAGCCAAAAGCAGGAAGATGGGAAACGGCTTGCGCACCTACGTATATTGGGGGGCTCAGCATGTCACGGCAATCCCTCGTACGCCCGCTTTTTGCATTCTTCAGCCTCCTGCTCTTAGGAGGGCTGTTCAGCTGTGGTGGATCCATGAAAACACCAGGCCTGAGCTTCACCCAACCCGTCCAGGACTTGGGCGAGTTGTGGGCAGGGGAGGTGCATGTGCTGGAGTTCCCCTTTGAGGTCCATGGCGAGGCCGTGCGCATCGAAACGGCCCTGCCCGATTGCGGCTGCCTGGCGCCGCAGCTCCTGGTGAACGGCACCGCCATGAAGCTGCCTGTGAGCCTTGATGCGGGCACCAAAGGCGTCCTGAGGGTGGAATATCACACCGCAGGCTTCCAAGGGCGGAAGTTCACGGGCGTCGACCTCACCGGCGCGGGCGCAGGCCTACCGATGAAGCTGGAGGTCCAGAGTTGGCTGCGTCCCTGGTTCTCGGTGGAGCCGCGTGCGCTGGATTACGGCTCGGTCACCGGCGAGCAAGATGTCGTCCGCGAGATCATGATTCGAGGCCAGGAGCCCTTCCGGATCACCGAGATCCTGGCGGCTTCACCACCGATTGAGGTTTTGGGCGTGCCATCCGCCGAGGCCAAGCTGGAGCATGTCCTACGCATGCGTTTGCCCGCTAACACGCGCGAGGGCAACCACTTCGGTGTGTTCAACTTCGGCACCGACCGCGAGGGTTTCACCTTCAATCTGCCGATGCGCTTCACCGTGGCGGGCAATTTGTGGACCCTACCGCCTGAGAAATTGCTTCTCGGCACCCTAAAGAGTGGTGTGGAGCATTTCAGCACCATCGAGGTCGGCGCCCGGGTGGGCCATTTAGAGACCCCTGAGGTCACTTTGGAGAACCTCCCAGGGGGCGCTGTCCGCATAGAAACCGTGGTTGAGGGCTCCCGTTATCGGGTACAGTTAGGCTTGAGCCCGAATTCGGAACACGTTGGCGGTACGGCAGTGGTGAAGCTGCCCTATACCGATGCCGCCGGCAACCGCGAAGTCGTCGAACGCCGCATTCGAGTGTTCGGAGTCGTCCAATAAGCGAAACATGAAGACATCCCGCATCTTGATCACATCCGCCCTTCTGGGGTTGGTCGCTCTCTTGCCTGCCTGTTCTGAGAACGGACATGCCGCCGAGCATGGTGTTGACCACGCCGACCACGCCGTCCATGCCGCGGGAACGCTTTCCGATCCTGATCCGCATGCTGGCCACAATCATGGTTCGGTGCTTGAGGGCTTCGACGATGCCTCGCCCGGCGCTTCGATGGCGGCCTTGCAAGCTGGTAATTCCGACAGCGACCTCAAGTTCGAGTTCCTGACCATCGACCTCGGTCAGGTCTATCAGCATCACGATTATGAGTTGGAGTTTCCTTTCACCGTGGAGGGTCCAGATGATGTCGTGATCACCGAATTGGATAGCACCTGTGGTTGCACCTCGGTCAAGATCCGTCCCGATTGGGATCCGGAGTTCGAGGGAGATTTCTGGCCGCTCAACCGTCCTATCCCGGCTGGTGCAAAGGGCACCATCATCGGTAAGTTTGAAAGTGGGCGTTATCAGAAAGAGAAGCCGACTTCGATTACCGTGCGTGGCAACTTCCGCTCGCGCAAGATCGTCCTGTCGGTGACGGCCTTCGTCATTCCGGTCTTCGAATTGGATAACGTGGTGTTGCAGTTCGGCGAGATCCTTTCGGGTGCCCTGCGCGAAGAGGATCCCACTCTGAAGGTCCGCGTGGTCGCGATGAAGAACTTCGAGGTCAAGCGTTGGAAGCGCGTACCTCCTGGCGTCCTGGTAACTCGCCTCGAAGGCGACAACGTCTTGGCGGACGGCCGCGTCGAGACCTTCTTCGAAGTCACCGCCGGTGCTGATATGCCGATTGGACGGATGTCGTCCAGCGTGATTGCCGAAACCGATCTAGGTGTCGACATGGAGTTCCTGGTCAACGCCTCCGTGGTTGGAGCCGTGAAATACGCTCCGTCTTCCCGCGTGGCCTTTGGCATCTTCGATCAAGGCAAGGCGCGGAAGCGCACCGTGAAGGTAGAAGCCACCCGCACTGGCCTGCAGCTTCCTACCCCGAGCTTCGAGGTCGTGGGGGATGCAGCCAAAGTCGTGAAGGCTGAGTTGGTCACCATCGAGGATCAACAGAACTACGAGATCAAGCTCACCATCGGTGAGGATGCCGGTGCCGGCAGCTACAACGGCATTCTGCGGATTTCGTATCCGGAAGGCAGTGGTTTGGCGCAGAAGGAGATCGTGCTGAATGCGCGGATCCGTCAACCGCGCTAAGTCTGTTTGTTTCCTGATCACCGGGCTTTGCGGCCTGCTTGGATGTGCTGTTCCCTCGGCTCCTGCCAGCCTTAAGGCTGAACTGGAAGTAGACCTTCTGTTGGAGCCGAGCCGCATGGTTTTTGCGGTGGACACCATCGATTTGGGTGAGGTGCTTCAGCATCACACCCGGGAGTTGGTCTATCCCTTCGAGGTCCTTGGGGAAGTGCCAATCACCCTGTCGGGATTAGATTCCGAAACAGGGATTACTCGAGTGATGGTGCGACCCGATTGGGATCCTGATTCCGATGGCGCGTATTGGCCATTGGAAAGACCGATACCTGCGGGTGCGAAAGGAGCCATCGTCGGCACCTTTGAGAGTGGTCGTTATCGGAATGAGAAACAGTCCTCGATTCGAGTCTTTGGCGATTTCCAATCGGGTCAAATCGAATTGAAAATGCATTCCTTCGTGAAGGCCGTGTTCGAAGTCTCTCCATTCGTGGTGCAGTTCGGGGAACTCAAGCAAGCCACACTGGCCATGAATCCGCAAGAGCTCATCTTGCGCGTAGAGGCTCCTAAGCCCTTTATGGTCCTGCGTTGGAAACGTCTGCCTCCTGGCATCACGGTCGAGCGCCGTTATGGCGATAACAAGCTCGGGAATGGCCGCATCGATTCCTTCTTCACGATTGCTGCAGGCGCCGAAATACCGCTTGGACGAATGTCCTCCAGTGTGATCGCGGAAACTAGCCTTGGCGTCGACATGGAATTCCTGATCAACGCCTCGGTGGTCGGTGCTGTGAAATACGTTCCGTCCTCCCGCGTAGCCTTCGGCATCTTTGATCACGGCAAGGCGCGCAAACGCACCGTGACGGTGGAATCCACCCGCAACGGTCTGCAACTCCCAGCCCCGAGTTTCGAGCTCCAGGGCGATGCTGCCAAGGTCATGCAGGCCTAACTCCACACCAAGGAGAAGGGGCGTCGGTATGAAATCAAGCTCCACATCCGTGATACCGCGGCGGCGGGCAGTTATAACGGCGTATTGCGCATCAGCTTCCCCGAAGGTTCGGGGTTGGCGCAGAAGGAAATCATCCTGAATGCCCGCATCCGTAACCCGCGTTGAGACGTCCCCTAGGTGAGATTCTGATTGCCGCGAAGGCAATCACGGAAGATCAATTGCGGGCCGCTTTGGCCCTGCAGAACCAGCGTTCCGTGCTGATCGGGCAGGCCCTGATCGAGACTGGCGCTACCGATGAGACCACGGTGTTCCGCGCCTTGGCCAAGCAGGCGGTCTTGCCTTTCGTGGACCTGACCGAGCGCACGCCGCCGGAGCGTCTCACCGAGCAGTTGGATGGCAAGGCAGCCTGGGAGTTGGAGGTGCTGCCGGTGGCTGAGAAGGGCGACAGCCTGGTCGTCGCGGTGGCCGATCCGCAAAAGGCGGTGGTGGTCGATACCCTCAACTTCCTGCTCGACCGCGAAGTCCTGCTGGCCTTGACCACACCCAGTGGTTTGAAGGCGGCGTTGACCAAGGTCTATGGCGCCCCCGAGGCTGCCGCTGGCCCGCAGACCACCCAGGACGACGGCGACCACGAGGAATCTCCGGTAGTCCGTCTGGTGCATCGCATGTTCGATGAAGCGGTGGAACGTCGCGCATCGGATATTCACATCGAGCCCTTCGCCGATCGTGTGCGGATCCGTTACCGCATCGATGGCAAGCTGGTTGTTGCAGCCGAACATCCGGTCGAGGTATTCGCGCCACTGATCAGTCATATCAAAGTCAATGGTGGCCTCGACATCGCCGAGAAGCGACGTCCGCAAGATGGTCGCATCGAGCATCGCAGCATGGGCCGCGAGTTGGATGTGCGTGTGTCGGTCCTGCCGACCAGTCACGGCCAGACCTGCGTGATGCGTTTGTTGGATAAGGATGCCAACTTGCTGTCCTTGCCGGATCTCGGCTTGGATGAATCGGCGCATGCTTGGTTCCGCAAGTTGATCGAGCGTCCGCATGGCATCTTCCTGGTCACGGGCCCGACGGGTTCCGGTAAGACCACCACTCTGTATGCCGCACTGCAGACCCTGAACCGGCCGGACAAGAAGATCCTCACGGTGGAGGATCCGGTGGAATACCGCATCCCTGGCATCAACCAGGTGCAGGTGCATCCGCATATCGGTCTCGACTTCTCGCGGGTGCTGCGGGCTTTTTTGCGTCAAGCGCCCAACGTGGTGTTGGTCGGTGAGATCCGTGACCGCGAGACGGCAGAAGTCGCCATTCAGGCATCCCTCACCGGTCACATCGTGTTCAGTACCGTGCACACCAATGATGCACCGAGTGCGGTCACGCGTCTGCTCGACATGGGCGTGCCACCCTTCCTGATCGCGACTTCGCTGCAGGGGGTGCTGGCCCAACGCCTGATGCGACGCTTGTGCCCGGATTGCTCCAAGCCGCAAGCACCGAGTGTGCTCGACCAGCAGATCCTGGGCGTCGCGCCGGCGCAGGAAGTGCAGCGGCCCGTCGGTTGTCGGAAGTGCAATGGCACCGGCTATCGCGGACGCATCGGCGCCTTCGAATGGCTCGACATGAATCAGGAACTGCGCGAAGCCCTGTTCCACTCCAAGGACCCCAATGACTTCGTCCACGCTGCCGGACAATCCGAGCAGTGGAAGCCGTTGGTCCGGGATGCCGTCAGCAAGGCCAACAAAGGCATGACGTCGGTCGAGGAGGTCTTGCGTATCACTAAGGTGGCCATGCAGACCGAAGATGATGATGAGGCCGCCAACTCGGTTGCCGGATCCGTTCCCCAGGAAGAAACGACCCATGAGTAAAATCATCAGCGGCAGTCTGCTCGACGAGTGGCTGCAATCCGTAGCCACCATGGAGGCTTCTGACCTCCACCTCGGCGCCCGACGTCGTCCCATGATGCGTGTCTCCGGCACCCTGCAGCCTTTGAGCGATGCCACGCTCACGGCCGAGCAGACCGAAGAGATCTGCCTCGGGATCGTCCCGGATAAGAAGGTCCAAGAAGCCCATGACACAGGTTCGTGTGACTTCTCCTTTGAGCATGGCGCCGACCGTTATCGCGCCAACGTCTTCCGCCAACGCGAATCCTGGGCGCTGGTCTGTCGTCGTCTGCCTTCCGATCGCCTGACCTTCGATCAGATCGGCGCGCCTCCGGTACTGAAGGCACTGGCGCACCTGCCGCGTGGCTTGATCCTCATCACCGGCCCGACCGGTTCCGGTAAGACCACCACCCTCGCTGCCCTGATCCACGAGATCAACATGGCGCGTTCGGAGCACATCATCACGCTGGAGGATCCGATCGAATTCCTGCATGAGTCGGAGAAGTCGGTGGTCAACCAACGTGAGATCGGGGAAGACACCACGTCGTTCTCCGAAGCCTTGCGTCGCGTGCTGCGTCAAGACCCCGACGTCATCATGCTGGGTGAGATGCGCGACCTCGAAACGACGGCAGCCGCCATCACCGCTGCAGAAACCGGTCACTTGGTGTTCGGTACCTTGCACACCACCGGAGCCGCGCGAACCGTCGACCGTATCATCGACCAATATCCGAAGGAGTCGCAGGAACAGGTGCGTGCGCAGCTGTCTGTCTCCTTGCAGGCAGTGGTCTCGCAGGTGCTCGTCCCCAAGGTCGAAGGCGGACGCAAAGGTGTGTTCGAGATCATGGTGCGAAACAGCGCCATCGAGAACCACATCCGTAAGGGTGAGACCTTCAAGATCCCATCGGTCATGCAAACGCAACGCCGGATCGGCATGCAGCTGCTCGATGACCACCTCTTCGATCTCGTCAACGACGGCACGCTCGATAAGGATATGGCGTTGTCCTACGCGCAGCTCCCGAGTGACTTGCGTCAACGTCTGTCTACGGCATAAACGGAAGCATGGCGGAAACCCATCAACTGCTCGGCAAGATCCTGGTTGACCTCGGTGTCATCGGGATGGGGCAGGTTCAGGCTGCGCTGTCGGAGCAACGTCGCATGGGCGGGCGCATCGGCGAGATCCTGCTCAAGAAAGAGGCCATCACCAGCGAGGATCTCTCGCGAGCCTTGGCCATCCAGCAGGGGTTGGAGTGGATTCCAGAGAGTGAACTGCGTCCGGATGAAGATGCGGTTGGATTGCTCGATGGGGGGACTGCGCGTGCCTTCGGCGCCTTGCCTTTGCAGCAGAAAGGTGGCGTCTTGCGCGTGGCGATTGCCGATCCAGACACGTTGCCGCTCCTGAGTGATCTGGAAAGCATCAGTGGTTGTCGCGTCGAGGCGGTCTTGTCCTCTCCAGATGCCTTGGCCGAGGCGGTCGAGAATGCCTATCGCAAAGTTGCAGATGCCAAGGCTGCAGCCGAAGTCGAAGCCAGTGAAGCTGCGCCGATCGTGCGTCTGCTGGAATCGATCCTCACGCGCGCCGTCCGCGACAAGGCGGCAGACATCCACTTTGAGCCTTATCAAGGCAGCTTCCGCATCCGCATGCGGAGTGATGGTGTGCTTTATGAGATCGATCCACCGCCCGCACATCTGGCGGTGTCGATCGTGTCGCGGATCAAGGTGCTGGCCGACCTCGACATCTCGGAAACGCGCATGCCGCAGGATGGCCGCATCGAGTTGATCCTCGATAACCACAAGATCGACTTCCGTGTTTCGACCGTGCCCACGCAAGGCGGGGAGAGTGTGGTGCTGCGACTGCTCGACCGCAGAAACCTGCAGCTTGATCTCAGCATCCTCGGCTTGACTGAAAGTGAAGATACGCAGATGCGCGACTTCATCAGTCGGCCGCACGGCATCATCCTGGTCACCGGCCCGACGGGTTCGGGTAAGACCACCACGCTTTACTCACTCTTGAGTCAGGTCAACGATGCCGAGACCAAAGTGCTCACGGTGGAAGACCCGGTCGAATACGAGCTCGATGGGGTGGTCCAGGTGCCGGTCAATGATGAGATTGGCGTCAACTATGGTCGCATCCTGCGCACCATGCTGCGGCAGGACCCGGACATCATCATGATCGGTGAAATCCGCGACCCAGAGACCGCACAGATCGCGGTGGAAGCCGCACTGACCGGTCACTTGGTGCTGAGTACCTTGCACACTAATGATGCACCTTCGACCGTCACGCGGATGGTCGACCTCGGCGTGGAACCCTTCCTGTTGGCCGCCACCATGGAAGGCATCGTCGCCCAACGCCTGGTCCGTAAGGTCTGCACCCAGTGCACCGAGTCCTATGTGCCTGAAAAGGATGTGCAGGATCAGCTCGGTTTGCCCGCGGATGAGAGCTTCCAGCGCGGCGCTGGCTGCGAGCCCTGTCACTTCACGGGTTACTCCGGGCGTACCGCGATCTATGAAGTGCTACCCATGGATGCCGGAATCAAAGAGGCATTCCTCCAGAACCCAAGCACCCTGGTCTTGCGCGACCAAGCCCGGAAGCGCAAGATGCAGACCCTGAGAGAGCGCGGCCTAGCGCTCGCCCGAGAAGGAAAGACCACTCCTGAAGAGGTCCTCCACGGGACACAGGGCGAAGAATAGACCCGAATGGCCCGAATCCAGCGCAAGGTACCCGCCGCCCGTCCCGCAAAGCGGAGTTCCCAATCCGAGCCTTCGGATGGGGATAGTCAGGTCTTGGTGAAGCGGAAGGTGCCGCTGAAGCACATCGTGCAGTTCACGCGGATGCTGGCCACCATGACCGAAGCGGGTCTGCCAATCTTGCGTAACCTGCGGATCCTCGCCGAGCAGTGGCCGGAAGGTCGCTTCCGTGATTCGATCCTCGATGCGGGAGACCTGGTCGAAGAGGGCCAGCCCCTGAGTGATGCTCTGGCCCAATCTCCAGAGGTCTACGATGAGCTGTACGTCAACATGGCACGCGCTGGTGAGGCCGGCGGTGTGTTGGATACGGTATTCAACCGACTCGCGAACTTCCTGGAGCGAGCGCAAGCCGTCCGCGACAAGACCAAGTCGGCACTGACCTACCCGGTGGTGATCTTCTTCGTGGCGATCTCGGTGGTCTCCGCCCTGATGCTGTTCGTGATCCCGAAGTTCGCCGAGCTCTACAACGATATGGATATGACCCTGCCGAAACTCACGCAGGTCATGATCGATATCAGTAACTTCATGCTGGCCTACTGGTGGGGCGTGTTGGGTGTGCCGATCCTGATTTGGGTCGGGCATATGCTGCTTTACCGTCGTAGTTATGGTTATCGCCGCGGCTGCCACGCCTTGGAGATTCGTCTGCCGTTGATCGGCGGTCTGGTGGAGAAGAGTCAGGTCTCGCGTTTCTCGACCACCTTCGGCACCCTGATCGCTTCCGGTGTGCCGCACCTGGAAGCCTTCACCATCACCCGTGGCGCTCTCACCAACGAGGTCTACCGCGAGTCGGTCGACGACATCAAGGAAGAGGTCCGCGAAGGTGAAGCGATTGCCGCATCGCTCGAATCTTCCGGCCGTTTCGATGACCTGGTCGTCGCCATGGTGGAAGTGGGCGAGGAGACCGGTGAGCTGGATCGCATGTGCATGCGCATTGGCGACAGCTATGAAGAGCAATACACCCGTTCGCTCGACAACCTGCTGAAGCTCATCGAGCCGATCATGCTGATCCTGTTGGCTGGCCTGGTCGGATCGATCGCGTTGTCGCTGTTCCTGCCGCTGTTCAAGCTGCTGGAAGAGTTCGGCGCTCAGGCATGAGCCTGCGTCTGCGCCTCACCCTCGCGTTGGTCTTGGTCAACGCGTTGGTGCTTGGTTCCCTGGCATGGTGGGTCGCTGGCCGCGAAGGACAGCGCCAAGACCAGGAGGAGCAACGGCGTTTGGTGTTGGAAGACCGCCTGGCGCAGTTGGCGGTGCCGCGATTTCGTCCTTCCGAGATCGGAGACTTGTCGAAGATGCTCGACTGGCCGTTGTGGTCGCAATTCGAGGATGCGCTCATCATCGACACGCGCGTGCTCGACCTCGGTGAAGCCAAGGTCCCGATCGGCACCTTCTTGAACCCACGTGGCCGACGTCATCGCAAGGCCGACTTCCCCTTGGCGGAAATCACCAAGGCAGTGGTCGAGGCCACGCAACAGAACCGTTCCATCCAGGTCGCTACGGGTTTGGCGATTCCACTTTCGGCTTATCAACCCTTCGCGGAAGAGCAGCGTCCGTGGGGCGGGTTGTATGTGGACTTGAGTCTGCAGGAGAATGGCGAGAACCTGATGGGTAAGGTGTTGTTGGCGGCATTGGCCAGCACCCTGGTCTCGGCATTCCTGATCGTGTGGTTATTGAGCCGCATGGTGTTGCGTCCGGTCGAACGCTTGGTGGATGTGACCCGCTCCTTCGATGGCGGCGGACGTCCGCGTGACCTGCCCGATCAGGGTGCAGCGGAAGTGGTGAACCTGTCGCGTTCCTTCGGCCAGATGATGGAACGCATTTCCGGTTTCCAGGGAGAGTTGGAATCCGAAGTGGCCCGCGCGACGCAACGGGCGGTGGCTGCCGACCGCGTGGCTGCACATCGCGAACGCATGGCCGCGATGGGTACCTTGGCCGCGGGTGTCGCGCATGAGATCAACAGTCCCTTGGCGGGTGCCTTGTATGGCCTGGAAGTGCTCCGACGCGAAGCCTCCGGTGCCGAAGCCGCGCAATATGGAGATCTGATGCAGGAGGCCTTGGAGCGCATCCGCGATCTGGTGCAACGCTTGTTGCAGTTGTCGCCGGGCAAGGCCGAAGTCGCGCGTTGTCCTTTGGATGCCTTGGTGGAAGACCTCCAGACCTTCTTGGCCAGTCGTCTGCAGGATCGGGATTTCGAAATCACCATGCCGGAGGAAGGCTTGGAGATCGGCGCCGCACGAGGAGACTTGTTCCCGTTGCTCCTGAACCTCCTGCAGAACGCGCTCGATAGCCTCGATAGTCATGCCTCCGACGTCCGCGGCCGAATCCACATCCTCGCCGAGACTTCCGCCGATGGGGGATGTCGTTTGGCGCTGCAGGACAATGGTCCAGGCGCCCCCACGGAGATCCTGCCGCATCTGTTCGAGCCATTCGTGACGTCGAAAGATGTCGGTAGTGGCACCGGCCTTGGTTTGGCCTTGGCCCACGCCACCATGCAACGTCTGGGGGGCGCGATCGAAGCGCAGAACTTGAAGGCCGGTGGCTTTGAGGTAATCTTAACCTTCCCACCTCCGACGGTGGAGGATACCTAAGCATGGATTCCTCATTGTTTGGATTGTTAGCCTTGCTGTTCGGCTCCGCTTGGTTTGCGGGGGCCGAGGCTTCTCTATTCACATTGGCTTCCGTCGGCAGTAAGTCCCAAGGTGTACCCGTGGTGGCGCGGCGCTTGATGCGTGATCAGGTGGGTGTGTTAACCACCATCCTGTGTACGAACTTGTCGATCAACCTCGCCTACTTTGCAGCGAGCCATCGTTTCGCCTCGAACTATGCTGCGACCACAGCAACCTTAATCCAACTTGGCGCGGTGTTGGTCATCGTGATGTTCGGTGAAATCCTGCCGAAGGTGCTTGGCAACCGCCACCCGCGGGTGGTCGGTAGCATTCTGTTGGTTCCGGTGGGGGTCCTATATGTGATTCTTGGTCCGATTCTGCGCCCCTTCGGTAGACGCTGGGCTGCTCGCGCCGCGCGTCCGGAGCCACTCGATACCGCACAGGCCGCCGACCTTTTGGAGGAGGGGGAAGCGCAGATCCTCGATAGCCATGAACTGGATTTGGTCAGCCATCTGTTGGAATTAGGCGAGCTGCGCGCGGGAGCCTTGCGCTTACCCTTGTCGGAGGTGCCACAAGTCGCCGCGATGCGTCCACTGCGGGCGGAATTGCGTCGCTTGGAAACCGAAGACATCCCTTGGGCCGCGGTGACCCACGCCAATGGGGAAGTCGTCGGCATCTTGGATCGTGCGCGCCTGCCCAAAGGCATCCTGGTGCGCGATGCAATGGGGGCGGTTCCAGTGCTACCGGAAGTCGCACCGGTGGCCAATGGAGTGCAGTTACTGGCGAAGAGCGGTACGCCCTTTGTCCTGCTCGTCGATGAATACGGACAATCCGCCGGCATCATCCAACGCGGCCGCTGGGCCGACACCCTGCTCGATCGTCTGTCCGCCGCCGACCTTGCCGGACGTGCACCGATTCGCGTCGGCCGTGCGGGACACTGGGAGGTCGAAGCGACCTTGCCATTGCATGACTTCGAAGATCGTTTCGGTGATCCTGGCGTGGCCGATGTCCGCGTCGACACCATCGGTGGTCTGGTCGCGGAGAAGCTCGGACGCATGGCAGAGGTCGGGGATACCGTCGTCTCCGAACAAGATGGCCGACGCTACACCTTGACCGTCCTGACTTGCTCGGAAACGCGCCCGCTGTCGTTGGAAGTCTCGGTCGAAGATGTGGAGGAGGAGATCGATCCAGAGGGGGAAGTCTCATGACCTTCACTCTGTTCATGCTCCTCTTCGCAATCGCCGCATCCGCCATGTTCGCGGGTTCGGAAACGGGTTTTTACAGCATGAACCGTTTGCGTCTGCGCCATGATGCGCGCCAATCCCGCAGTGCGGCCATGTTGGAGCGCGTCGTGCGTTCGCCCAGTGCCTTCCTCGCAACGCTCCTGATCGGCAACAACCTCGCCAATGATGCTGCCGTCAAAGCCGCCGGCCAACTGTGTGCGCAGTTCGGTCTCGAGCGTCCAGAGTTTTGGGGCGCCTTGCTGCTCACGCCGATTATCTTCCTGTTCGGTGAAGTCCTGCCGAAGCAAGTCATCCTCGCCTCCCCGCGACGCATGTTTTCGATGGCCGGCCCCTTGGCCCTGTGCCGCATCGTGTTCTGGCCCGTCACCGCACCGCTCGCCGCCTTCGCCCGACGTCTGGAAGGCGAGGAAGGTTCTAGCCTTCTCGCACGCAGTCAGTTCGAGGCCTTGCTGGAGGAGGGCGAACAGCAGGCACCCGGCGAAGCCCGCGTGATGACCGCCGCCTTGCGCGCCCTCGATTCCAAAGGTAAAGGTCTGCGCCCCTTCCTGCGCACCGACCTGCCGACGCTGAAGCCCACCGACACCGTCGACGCCGCCCGCACCGTGCTCTCCAACAGCGCGGAGACCTTGGCCTTGGTCCCCATGGACGGTGAGAACAAGGCTCCAGGCCTACTCCTGGGTTCTCACCTTGCCCTCGCCAGCTCCGAAGCCAGCCTCACCTCCCTGGCCCTCCCACTGTCCAGTCTGCCCGACGACCTCGATTTCGCAGGCGGCCTCACCCGCCTGCGCGCCCTAGGCGTGGCATTCGCCTGGGTTGAGAAACCGGGGGAGTGGGCGGGACTATGGGATCTCGAATATGCTCTAGCCAGCCTGTTGGCGCCCACCCCGTCCTCCGCGAATCCCGCATCATGAATTCCTTCACCGCCCGCACCCTGATCGTGCTGCTCGCCTTCGTGGCCGGCGCCGCCGCCATGCGCCTGTTCCTGCCACCAGACGTCCATGCAGCCCCAAGCGACAGCGGAAAGCGCTATGTCGCCGTGACCGGGCCGTACCAGGATGGCGTCAGCCTGCTCTATGTGCTGGATCAGCACACCCAGCATCTGGCGGTCTATGAGGCCCGTGGTGGTGCTGCAAACAGCCACCGCGTGATGTTTGTGGGGGCCCGCAACATCGAATTGGATACCCAGCTCGATGGTTTTAACGACGAATCCGAGTATTCGCACCAGGCGCTGGAGGCCGAGTTCCTGAAATCCGGCATTTTGGAGCCCGAAGACAGCACTAAGGCCGGCGGATAACGTATCCGTTGGTGTTGCGGCTGATGGCCGAAAAATGGGCGCTTGGGGATGGTCTGGAAAACATCCTTCAGCGCCCATGATCTTTAGAATTTGAGGGTGCAGTGCGCGCACCCCCAAGCGGGTGTACGACACCACCGAGGAGGTGGTTGTGAGTCATTACAGCAAGGTATTCGGTTGAGAGTTGTGGAAGGCGTGGAGGTCAATTAAGGAGATCAGCTGAAGATTTAATCAGCCGATGGCATGACTTCAAATTCCATGTCAACTCCAGAGTCAAGGCAAACCATTCCCTTCTTGTTGATCAGGTTGTCAGAGACCAAGATGATGCGAGAGGTCGAATAATCAATGCCAGCCACAAACTCATCATAATCAAGTGCTTCCAAAGCGATTTGATCAAGAATCTGATTCATTGATAAACCGGTAGTAGGAAAGACAATGTCGAAGGCGTTAGCCCTGACTCCAATCATGCCAACACCTGTGCCGTCAATAGTTCCGGTAGGCGTGCCAGTGAAATCAAAGATTATCCAGTCTTTCCAAGAAGGGTCTGGAGCCGATCCTGTTGTAAAGAATTCTGTGGGAATCGGAGCAAGCTCAAGTGGTCCAGAATTACTGGGAGTAACATCAACGGTCTCGACAAAATCGACCGACTCGCGTGAGGTCTCAGTCGCCTTAACGACCTTAATCTTTCCAACATCAGTGTTCGTGGAACTTGGCGAGATCGTGACATTCGCAGTCCCTCTTTCAATAACCCAATCACCGTTTTCGCCATGATTAGGGTAAGAGCCCTTTAAGGCGTCTTCAAAGGCCTTCAGCTTACCTTCTCGGGTCATCCCCGCAGTGATAGTAATAGGAATCTCATGAATGTGCTCCCCGGATTTCTTTTTCAGGTCATGGCCCAGAACCCTCAACTTAAGAGTTACCTTTCCTGCCCTTTTGGGCTTGGTCACCTGAAACGTGGTGACTGCGTCGCTCGGATCGGTGAGCCTGGGGGAGTCGGCGAATGCAGCGACTGAAATCAAGCCAACTGCGAGAATAATGAATGCTGATGTTTTAGACATGTGGGGGAGTCGGTGTAAACAAGGTGCTGGCGCTTGGTGGTCGCCAGATGAGTTAATGCGGAGCCTATGATCCATCCGCATATCCGGTCAAGGCCTATTCTATACAGAATCGACATTTTTAGGCCCTATCTTTAGGTGAGGAGAATCCGGAAGAACTCATGCGTTACCCCCGAGATATTCAGATGGAATCAGAATAAAGCGGCTTGATAGGTGGCCTTATGAGTCACTTTGTCAGGGTTGCGAATTTCGGGATTAAGGGCTTTAAGCCAGATTTTTAGCCAGATGCCCCACATTTCAATTCGGATAACGTATCCTTGGCCTCCCGTGGGGCTACAGCTATGCTGACCTCCGGAACCCTTCCTAGAACCCGTCCCAAGACCAGAACCAGTGAGCGACAGCGAATTTTCCTCCTTCGACGAAGCCCTCAAGAAACTCGAGCTTGAGGAAGAGGATCTCAAACGGCTGATTTCGGCCGGTGAGATTCGTGCTTTCCGCGAAGGCTCCAACATGCGTCTCCGCGTCGAAGACGTCTCTAAGGTCGCTGACCAGCTCGGCATTGGTGGTTCGGTCGCAGAGGCCGATGCCGGTGAAGTCCTGGAAGTCGAGGATCTGGTCCTCGATGAGGCCGATGATGAAGGCATGGCCACGACCCAGCTTTCCGAGGAAGACACCCTGCTCGACGATGCTGTCGAAGAGCTTGAGGTCGCCGAAGAGGCTCCTGCCGCAAAGGCTGGTGGTCGTCAGCGTGCCGCCGGTGGTGCCCGTAGTGGCCGCGCCGCAGCAGCTGCTGCCCCGACTTCCGATGAAGGTGGTGGCATGCGTGCCGCGATCATCCTGACCAGCCTCTTGATGCTGTGGGGAATCGCCTTCGCCATCAACATGGTCTCTGGCCAGTCGAGTGGTGTGACTGCACCGATCGTAGACATGGTCTCCGAGTAGTCGGAACCACCAAGATCAAGTGATCCAACAGGCCCTGATCCTGACGCTTCTGCTCGGGATCGGGGCCTGTTCTCGTTCCGAGGTCAACCCTTTGCCCGAGGCGGCCGCAAGACTCGAGCATATGGTCTTGTCCTTCCCGGCTCCCTTTCAACGGGAGTGGATGTTAGCCGGCCGCTATGAAGTCACCCAAGAGGAATTCGGGCAGGCCTACCGTCAGGGCGAGCATGACTTGCCCGTCTCCATGATCAACTTCCATGAGGCGCAGGCTTGGTGCCAAGAACGCAATCTGCGTTTGCCCAATGTGTGGGAATGGAATCACCTTGCCACCTCGGGCACCGGGCAGTTCTCGGTCGACGAGACTTCGCGTA
>JBMYYH010000023.1:0-34291 GCA_049609225.1 Planctomycetota bacterium
TCCAGGATGGAGAAACAGGCTTGGCGTGCCGGTGCTGGCCAAAGTTGCGGAGATCTTCTGCCCGACAATGCCCGCTTTGCCCATTCCGCTGACGACCACTCGGCCCTCACAGGCGAGAATGGCATCACAGGCCTCGGCGAAGGAGGGGCCAAGTTGTTGAGCAAGCTCCTGCAGGGCTTCCGCCTCGAGCCGGAGGACTTCGAGGCCGCGTGTCAGGGCCCGGGTGGTGTCGAAAACCATGGACATGTGCGTGTCAGGGGTGGGATTGCGCCTACCCTGCCTTATTGTAGGGGAAGACCGGGCATGGGAGAATGCCCACCGTTTCATGGACACCTTTACGCTCGTCGGATCCATTTGCATCGTGATCTTTGCGATCACAACGCACGAGGCTGCGCATGCCTGGGTTGCGGACAAGCTCGGAGACCCTACGGCACGCTTAATGGGCCGGATTACCTTGAATCCGCTGCCGCATATCGACCTTTACCTCACCATTCTCCTACCAGCGATTCTGCTTTACACCACTGGAATTGCCTTTGGGGGCGCCAAGCCCGTACCAGTACAGATTCATCGCATGCGTAAGCCCTTCCAGGGCATGGCTTTAGTTGCAATTGCGGGCCCACTGAGCAATTTCCTCCAGGCACTCCTTTGGGGAGCCCTGCTGAGCCTCTTCCTCAACTTTGGAATTTGGGATGAGAGTGCAAAAGGAATCGAGATTCTGAGGATCGGCATTATCGTGAACATTGTGCTGATGGTGTTCAACCTCATGCCGATCCCTCCATTGGATGGCAGCCGCGTAGTGATCTACTTCTTGAAAGGAGAGGCCCGCAAGACTTATGCGAGCCTTGAAAGGTATGGCATTTTGATTCTCATCGCCCTGATTCTCTTTGGGCGCGAATCAATGTGGCAAATCCTGTCATTCTTCATCAATCCGCTGGTGGAATTCGTAATTTGGGTGACAGGAATCCCGATTTCCGCCGGAATCTAGGGGAACAGCCATGATCGAACCCGTCGACCCGTCCATCTTGCCGCCATCACGCCCGCATCCCACCGATGCCGCGGCGGAAGGTAGTGCTGTGGAAACCCCGGTGGTCGAGGGGGAAGGTGGCTTTCAGGTCAAGCTCGACCGCGTCTTCTTCGGCCCGCTCGATCTGCTGCTGCAACTGGTCCGCGACAAGGAACTTGAGATCCATGTGGTCTCGCTGGCCGAAGTCTGCGATGCCTACTGTCAGTACGTCCGCTCCCTGCGCACCGTCGATGTCGACGAAGCCGCCGACTACCTAGTCCTTGCCGCAACGCTGTTGGCGATCAAGAGTCGTTCGCTGTTGCCGCAGGATGAAATCGAGCCGGATGAAGATCCTTTCGATCCGGGCGAAGAGTTGGTGCAGCAACTGCTGGCCTATAAGGAACTGCGTCGGGTTGCCGATACCTTGCGCGATGGCTGGGACCGTCGTGCACGCATGATGCCCGCCGGCGGGCGTTGGCTGGGCAAGGTCGAGGAGAAGGAGCCTGAAGAAGAAGAACAGGAATGGGATCTCGGCGACGTGTCGATTTGGGATCTGTTGAAAGTCTTCACCCGCCTTGAAGCCGAGACGGGATTCATGCGCCCACACCATGTGCGTCCGACGGGCAAGCCATTGCGCGCTTACGTCGAAGACCTGTGGCATAGCATTCAACAAGCCAAGTCGACCAGCTTGCGCGCCATCCTCACCGAAGAGAATGTGCCGCGCGCCGATGCCGCTTACTATCTTGTCGCGCTTTTGGAGTTGGCCAAGCAACAGCAGGTCGACATCAAACAAGAAGCGCCCTTCGCCGACGTCCTCGTCAGCCATCGTGCGGAAGCCGGTGTGTTGCATCTCGAGGACATCGACGAAACCTTCGATCGCCAGCATGAGGAATACGACCCTGAAATCGGGGAACTTCTTGGCGACGAACCGCTCTGAGTCGAGCGAACCTTTAACCCCGACGTCGGCCCGGGAAATGGCCGAACCGAAACGATGTCTAACGCAATTGATGTGACCGACGAGAGCTTCCAGGCGGAAGTGATCGACTCCGCAACTCCAGTCCTGGTGGACTTCTGGGCCCCTTGGTGTGGTCCATGTAAGGCCATGGGCCCTTCCGTCGATCAGCTCGCCGGTGAGATGGGTGAGAAGATGAAGGTGGTCAAGCTCGACACCCAAGACAACCCCAACACTCCGTCGTCGATGGGCGTGATGGGCATTCCGTGTTTCATCGTGTTCAAGGGTGGCCAGGAAGTGGCACGCTCCGCAGGCATGATGAACTACGAACAGTTCAAGGCCTTCGTCGAGCCGCACGTCTAGACCGCAACCTTGCGCTTCGCCTTCCTCGGCTCGCCTCCGTTTGCGGTCGCCAGCTTCCACGCTGTGCTTGAGGCGGGCTTGGAGGTTGCAGGTCTGGTGACCGCGCCACCGCGTAAAGCGGGGCGCGGTCGTAAGGAAGTACCGAACCCATTGGCCGATGCTGCCGTTGCAGTAGGCATTCCGGTGTTGCGCCCAGAGTCCGCGCGTGATGCGGATTTCAAGGAAGCGCTGCGCCAATGGGAAGTCGATCTCGGCGTGGTCGTGAGTTATGGCCAACTGCTCGATGAAGAGGTGTTGGCGATCCCTCGGCTTGGTTGTGTGAACCTGCATGCTTCGCTGTTGCCGCGGTGGCGTGGCGCAAGTCCAGTGCAGGCGGCCATTCTTGCGGGCGATACCGAGACCGGCGTGTGTCTGCAGAAGATGGTGTTGGCTTTGGATGCCGGCGCCGTGTTGGCGGAGATGCGTTTGCCGCTGGATGGGCGGGAAGTTGCGCCTGTCCTGTTCGACACCTTGGCCCGTGAAGGCGCAACCTTTCTCGTACAGACCCTGCAATCCTTCGATCAGGCCGATGCCTTGCCGAAAGGGATCGAGCAAGACGAAGCTGCCGTCACTCTTTGCCGCAAAATCAAGAAGGAGGATGGCGTGTTGGATTGGTCCAGCACTGCCGAGACCATCGATCGACGCGTGCGCGCCATGGCCGGTTGGCCTTGCGGGCAGACCTGGTTGCCGGATGGCTCGGGCTTACGCGTGCATGCAGGCAGAGTGATTCAAGCGACCGCCCATGCAACCCCCGGTACCGTTGTTTCGCTCGAAGATGGACTGACCATCGCTTGTGGCGAAAACGCCTACCGCATCACTTCCTTGCAGAAGGAAGGCAAAGCCCGATTGGAAGCGACCGCCTTCCTCGCCGGCGCACGTCTTGAAGTCGGTCAATCGATGAGCGAAGGCTCCGCATGAACACACCCGATACCGACGTCCGCCGCCTGGTCTGGCAACTTCTCAGTGGCGACCATCCTTTCCCTTCACGTGCATTGGATAGCGCATTGGCGGAAGGTTCTATCGATCCACGCGACCGTGGTCTGGCGAAGGAGTTGTTGACGGGCGTGTTGCGTCATCAATCAACCTTGGAGGCTGTGGCCGCGGCTTACAGTAATCGTCGGATCAAAGAAGACGATGTGCGTTGGGCTCTGTGCGTCGGCTTGTATCAGTTGTTGTTCCTCGATCGCGTGCCCGTACATGCGGCGATCGACGCGACGTTGAATGCGGTGAAGCCGGAGCTGAGTCCGAAGAGCGGTTTCCTGAATGCGATCCTGCGTGGTGTTTCGCGCGGCATCACCAAGGTGAACAAGAAGTATGCGCCAAGTCGAGATCTGCTGCCCGATCCGGGTTGGCGTTTCGATCGCGGCGTGTTCCTGGACCCGCGCAAGGACGAGCTCGGACATCTCGCCGAGATCAACGGCTATCCGCGCTTCTTGTTGAAGCGTTGGGTAGAGGAAGTCGGCGAAGATGTCGCGACAAAACGCATGACGGCCATGAACTCCAAGGCCGCTTTGTGGTTGCGCGTGAATCGTTTGCGGTGTGGTGCCGACCAAGTGCAGAAGGCTTTGGCGGATGTCGGCATCGAAACCGATGGTCCGGTCGATGAAGTGATGCTGCGCGTGCGCTCCATCGAGACCAGCGTGCCGATGACCACCTGGCCCGGTTTCGCCGACGGCTGGTGGTCGGTGCAAGACCTCACCTCCTATCGCTCCATAGCTCTCGGCAAACCCGCAGCCGGCGAACGCATCCTTGACTTGTGCGCCGCTCCCGGTGGTAAGAGTTTCGCCGCCTTCGAGATGTCCGACGGCAAGGCCAAGATCCTCGCCTGCGACGTCTCCGAAGCTCGTCTTGCGGTGATGCATGCAGAAGCGGAGCGCCTGGGGCACGAGATCACCATGCGTGTGATCGATGGAGAAGGTTCCGATCTTCCCGAAGGGCCGTGGGATCTGGTGCTCTGCGATGTGCCTTGCTCCAACACGGGAGTGCTGCACAAGCGCCCGGAGGCCCGCGGACGATTCCGCAAGGAGGAGCTGCATAAGGTCGTGACCTTGCAGAACCTCCTGCGTAAACGCCTGATCCTTCCCGCGCTGCAAGACTCGACCCGCGTGCTCTGGACCACCTGCTCCTTGGAGCTGGAGGAGAATCAAGAGCAGGGTGCGCGTCTGGCCAAAGCGAGTGGGCGGGTCCTTCATGCGGAAACGGTGTTTGAGCCGTCCGCCGAACAGGCCGGTGGCTATGCCGCCTTGGTCTGTCCAGAATCCACGACTCCGGCATAATCCCAGCCATGGCAAACGCGCCCGCTCCCCGCACACGCAAGAAGAAACGGCATAAGCGAAGAAGCAATTTCTTCGGCAACTTCTTCTTCTTGATCGTCGGGCTTGCCGCTGGCGGTTCCGGCATCTACATCTATCAAAACGGCTACGACAAGTCGCTTGAGGATTGGAAAGGCCTTTTCGCCAAAGAAGAGGTGGAGCAACCGAAGCGGTCGCACACGGGCGGCACCGAAGTGATCGCGACCAAGATGGACCTGCGTCCGAAGCATGAGTTGGATGAACGCTGGGAGCCAGCAATCCTCTTGGGTGAGGAAGGGAAAGCCCTGTTCGAGCAGGCAGTGAACGATCACTACGGTGATGACCCCGACCCTTTCAAATTCCGCGCACGCATGGCCGATGCCAAGAAGATGATGGAGCAGGCCTTGGAAGACCTGCATACACTGCGTAAGGAGTACGGCGACAACCCGAACTCCGCCAACGAGATAGACAAGAAGATTCGCCGCTACAACGGTTCGCTCGCTGAATACGGACCGAAGGCACGCAACCGTTGAGATGATCCGCCTCGGTTACAACTCCAATGGTTTCACCTCCCATCGTTTGGAGGAAGCCTTGCCATGGCTGGCGGAGTTGGGTTATCAGGCGGTCGCGATCACGCCCGATGTCGGGCATGTGGATCCGGCCCATACGAGTGTTGCACAGCTGCATGAGCTCGGCGCGTTGTGCCGGAGCTTGGGTCTACAGGTCGTGCTTGAAACCGGTGCACGTTATCTGCTCGACCCACGCCGCAAGCATCGGCCGAATCTACTTGAGTTCGATGATGGCGCTGCGCCGCGCCTGAAGTTTCTGCATGACATGATCGACTGGTGTGAGCCACTCGGTTGTGAGATCGTTTCCTTCTGGTCGGGCGCATTGCCGGAAGGGCAGACCGCCGAGGGAGCACGTCGCGCATTCTTGAAGGCCTTGGAAGAACTTGCGCTGCACGCGATCGATGCCGGCGTAAAGTTAGCCGTTGAGCCGGAGCCCGGACATTGGCTTGGCAATCTCAGTGACTGGGATCAACTACGCGAGGACTTGCCGCAGGGTGTGGGATTGAGTTTGGATGTCGGGCATCTCTTGGTGAACGATAGCTACAGTCCGACCGAAGCCTTGGAGCGCTATGCCTCGGAGATCTTCAATCTCCAACTCGACGACATGCGTCGCGGGGAACATGTGCATTGCGCACCTGGGGAAGGGGATATCGATTGGCCGGCACTCGTCGCGGCCTGCTATGCCCTGGAACAGCCACTACCCGCATGTTTTGAGCTGAGCCGGGATGGCCACCGTTTCCACGAACTCGCACCACGCTGCATCAATCTCTGGCGTTCGCTGGAGGCCCGGCAAGGAACATGAGTTCGGTAGACGCAGCCGTCCGCCGGGTCGCCCATCAAGCAGCGACTTGGCGCGCTCTCGATGCGGGGCGTCGTGCAGCCATCCTGCAGAGTTGCAGTGAGGGCGTTGCTGAAGTTGCAGAAGAATGGGTGCGCCTGACGTGCGCCGCGAAAGGCATCCCGATGGACAGTCCCTTGTCGGGCGAAGAGTGGTACACCGGGCCGGGAACGGTGTTGCGTCACCTCCGCCTCTACCGCGAGACTCTCTTGCGTGGCGGTTTTCCGAAACGCCAGCTCACGCAGACCGAAACCGGCTGGAAGGCGAAAGTGTTTCCCTTCGAACGCTGGGATCATCTGATGTTCCTAGGGCTGACCGCCGAAGTCCACGGACGCCCCGGCTCGGAACCGACTTGCGGCACACTGGGACCTGGAGGTTGCGCGGCGATTCTTGGAGCCGGTAATGTGCAGTCGATTCCGCCTTTGGATTTCCTTTATCAGTTGTTGAAGGAGAACCGTGTGGTGGTGGTGAAGTTGAATCCCATCAACGACTATCTGCAACCAATCTTCGAGAAGGCTTTCTCGCCTTTACTCACCGCAGGTTTCCTCGCCTTTGTTCCTTCCCACGCGGATGCTGCACAGGAACTCATCACGCATGAGAAAATCGATGCGGTGCATCTCACCGGCAGCGAAGCGAGCTTTCAGAGAGTGCTCGCGACTCCAGGTGTGGAGCAAAAAGAAGCGACGGCAGAACTAGGCGCGGTCTCGCCGGTGCTCATCGTGCCGGGTGCATGGTCGAAAGCCGACATCCGTTTTCACGCAAAGCAGATCGTCGGCATGTTGTCGGTAAACAATGGCTTCAACTGCAATGCTCCCAAACTCCTGGTGACTTCGCGTCATTGGAAGCACCGGGATGCATTCCTGAGGGCCGTCCGCCAAGCGATGTTAGAAGTGCCGAAGCGCAAGGCTTGGTACCCAGGCGCTGAAGAGCGCTGGACTCGTTTCGTCCGCGAATACGGGGGCACCGTACCCCCGCATGCCGCCGACGAGACACCGCCCGTGCTGCTGGCCGATGTTCTGCCGGATGCGAACACCCTTGCCCTTAAGGAAGAGGCTTTCTGTTCGATTCTTGCCGAAGTTGCCCTGAACACATTGGATGAAACCACCTTCATGAAAGAGGCCGTGCGTTTCGTCAACGAGAAGGTCTATGGCACCTTGTCCTGCACGGTGATTGCGGCCCCGTCCACCTCGCGCACCGAATTGGATGCCGCCATCGAAGGATTGCAGTACGGAACGGTGGGTCTCAACACCTGGGCCGGCCTCGGTTTTGCCCTCGGCACCACCACTTGGGGCGCCTTCCCTGGCCACACGCGCGAGGCGCCAGGCTCCGGTCTGGGCGTCGTCCACAACACGTTCCTGTTCGATTTTCCGGAGAAATCCGTGCTGCGAGCCCCTTTTAGGCCCTGGTTGCGCCCGCCCTGGTGGCCGGGTCATCGGCGGCTCCAGGCCCTTGGTGAAGGCGTCATGAGGTATGAAAAGGCGCCATCGCTCCCCAGGGTGGCAGCCCTATTCCTTGCAGCCGTACGACCTTAAGGCGGTTCGAAAAACCTCAAATACGAATTTGCAGTGTATAGTGGGGGTCCCCCCTGGGTGCTTATCTGTTCACCCATGATTAACTGGATTCCAAAACAACACCTTCCCGTGATCGCGGATCTTCCTGCTCAGGAACGTCGGCGCATTTGGTGGGGTCTATACAGAGCCACCTTCCAGAGCCCACGTGCTATCGGCAGTTTGCTGGTACTCGCGGTTGCCACCTTTGGCGGTATCTGGACCACCAGCCCAATCACAGGCTTACTCTTTTTCGTATCCTTCTGGCTGCACTGGGCTGTCTGCGGTCGCATCGCCTACCCGAAGGTAGAAGAGGCACTTCGCGCGGATGGTCTGCTTACGGACCTGTCCGCCGCTGAAGATTGACCGATCCCCTCGACTCTAGCCTGACTTCCCGCCTCCAAGCGCTTGCTGCCTTTCCGACAGGAACCACGAGCGCGGGTTATCCCTATCTGAGTAAAGCGGCTTGGCGCATCCTGCGCGATGAAGTGCCGATCCTGTTTGGCGCCGGCGCCCGAGTCTTGGAGGTCGTCGATGCACTCACCACCGCAGCCGACGCCCTGCCTGCCGAAGATGCCGAGCGCCAACGCAATGCCATGCGCGTGGTGCGGCAAGTCGTGCAGACGGCTGCGATCACTGCGCCACCAGACTTATGGTTGATGCGCAATATCCTGAGCGCGTTCGCCACCCTCGGCCTGCACCATCGACTCCTTGCTGGTGAGTCGATTGTTCCAGAGGCCTGCGAGGTCGACGGCAAGGCCCTGAACGAAGATGTGTTGACCACCGATCTGGGATTCCTGCATGCCCGCGGTCTGGTCGAGCTCTACGACGATGGCTATCGCATCGCCGGGCATCCCACGGCGCATGCGGTTTGGCAGGCAGCCAAGCCTCTTCCGGAAGGACTACCTGCGAGCACCACGCGTTGGTGGCGCAATCTGTTTTCCGGTGTGAGTTCGGATCCGCAACGCGCAGCACGCCTGCGCGCTCTTGGCGAGGATCTTCAAGTGCGTGAAGAGGAAGTGCAAACGCACTGGCTCGCGACACCCAGCGAGATTGAGTTGGGTTTCCGCCTGTTGCCGGTGGTGTTGGGATTACGCGCCACCGAGATGACGTCGGAGTTTATGGAAGGCACGCGAATCTCCACCGCTGACTGGCCTCATGCGAAGGAAGGTGCGGTGGCGTCGGGGTTGCGCATTCTTGCGGCGGCGGGTTGGATCGCGTCGCTCGAACGGGATAAGGAACATCCGGTCTATGCCGTGACGGCACTTGGCGCGCGTGGGTTCTCGCGTGGGCCAGGACCCTTCGGGATCATCGAGACTTATCAGGCGTACTTGGACCAAGGCGTATTGCTGCTGCAACAGGGCACCGCCGATGTCTGGGTAGAGCGCGGTGAGAATGTCGGCGCAAGCCAAGATGCCAACCGTCGCGCCTTCGAGAGTGCCAATGATGCCCTCGATCGTTTTTGCGACGACACCGGTTTCATTTACAAGGTCTTCGTCGAACATGCGGTGGGTCGCGGTGAGGCGACACGCATTCGTCATGAACGTTCCGGCGATGCGGGCATCCATTACTTCGGTGCCGATCTGGAAGATGCCGCCATCGATGAAGCGAAGCGCGAACAGGAACGCGGCGTGTTGCCTTCGAACATGCAGTTCGTCCGACGCGCCGACATCGGGCGCCCGGATATTCTCAAGGCCGCATTCACCGAAGCTGCCGTTGATACGCAAGGTGCCGTGATGATGGTCGGCAATGGCTTCCACGAGGTGCGTGAACAGGATTTCACTTCCATGACCGAAGTGTTGCGCGGTTATGAACAGATGGGCATGGTGCTCTTGTTCACCGAAGAGAACGCCTTGTCCGTGGAGGACCTGCGCAACACCGCGTGGAACACGTACCACGCCGGCTTCAAATACGTGCACGACTTGTCCGGGCAAGTGTTGCGCCCGGGCGTCGCGCGAACGCCGCACCGCAGTGGCCATCTGATGCGTGCCGCTTGGGAAGAATGCGCCCTGGCTGCGGGATATGTACGCGCGGATAAGTACTGCTCGCGCACGCGCACCATCTATCCTTACCCGACCAAGGATGGCCATAACCCGGCCGTCAGCCGCAACCACTTCTTCGTGCCAGGAGCGATCGCCAAGCAATTGAAGGGTGGCGACGAGGAATGGGCCGAGTAGCCTGAAGTGCGATGAAGAACGCCGCTAAAGCACTCAAGGCCCTGCGCGAGTTCGGCCTGCGCTATCCCGGCGCGCATCTCAAGAGTCCGTGGCCCAACCACGCAGACCTCGCCGTCAACGATAAGACCTTCGCCTATCTGCCGAAGGATGACGCACCCTTTTCGATCTCCTGCAAGCTGCCGCAATCTTCCGCAGAGGCACTGAAACTACCCTTCTGCACACCCACCGGCTACGGCCTCGGCAAGTGGGGCTGGGTGACGGCTACCATCGAACAAGGAGATATTCCCATCGACCTATTCCAAGAATGGATCGATGAGAGTTACCGCTCGCAAGCGCCGAAGAAACTACTGAAGCAGCTCGACGATTAAGTAGGCACCCTTTTAGGGAGTAACGTATTCTCGGGGCAGACTATAAGATGGGAACTTTCCCACTGACACCCATTTCTTAAGCCCTATCTGCGAACGAGCACGATGACCTTCCTTCCGTCCTTAATGTCTCTTGGCATATTGCTGGCACAACAGGAGCCAGCCAGTACCGTCATTCACGAGTTGATCGAAGTGCAAGGCCCAGTGGTCGTATCAAGCACAGTTGCTGCCTGGGGCCACGACCTCGATCGTGATGGCATTGTCGATCCCTTCCTTTGGGGTTGGGGGAATGCCGGCACGGTTCTGCGCGGAGGTGACCTCAAGGGAATGCTCCAGTGGGACGAGCTTCATCGAAGGCAATACCTCGACCGTCCGAACCGCTGGGTTTACCTGAAGCTTGGCACCGCCTTGCTGCAAGGTGATCGGCTCATCGGAGCTTCGGTGGCAAACATGTCTCCCCATCTTTGGGACCAATGGAACTGGAACGAAGTCATCACCTTCTTCGACTTGGAGACCGGTGAGTCGATCGCGAAGAAGACCCTGCCGAAATCTCCAAGAACAGGGATTCAGCGCATGGATCGCATTCACTCTCTCCAAAACTTGGGAGACTTGAATCGTGATGGTGCTGATGAACTCTTTGTAGTCGCTGGATCCGGTTTCAGCCCTTATCTACCGCTGGCAGTCCTGGATGGAAACAGCTTGGAAGTCATGTGGATGAAGTTTCTCCCCGTAGTTCCTGGTGGTTGGATCAATATGGGAGATTCGACAGGGCTCCCGTGGAATGATCTGGATGGCGATGGCTTTGGAGACCTAGTCTTATTCTTAGCAGAAAATGACTACCCAACGGTTCTGCATCAAAAGGCTATCTGCCTTTCAGGCAGGACGGGGGAGGTCTTATGGGAAGAGACCTATCCCTTGTCGACCGAGGGAAGAGCCCACAGGATCAGTGATGTGTCAGGTGATGGAGTTCCAGACTTCTTCCTTTACTCCAACACCCATACGGCTCCAGTAGAAGGCGCCTTCCTTGCCGTTGATGGTGCAGACGGTTCCATTCTTTGGAAGCGAAGTATGGCCGACTATGATCGTTGGTTCTCTACGATTCCTCCCGCTCAGGGGGGCACTGTTAGGCATGCTGTGGTCCCGGGCCCAGACCTCAATCTAGATGGAACGCAAGAAGTCATGGTGATCGTGCAAGGGACCGCGAACCCATTGAAGCTGGGATACTTTTCCTACTACCTCGATGGTCAGAATGGCGACCGACTGCTCATGGAAAAAGTCGAGACCAGTTTTGCGGAGCCATGGTTTCCTGCGGGCATTAACGTTGGGATCCATCCTGTCGGTGATATTGATCACGACGGCTGGCCGGAAATGATGTGGGAGAATTACGACTTAGCGGACGACCGATACTCGGCCATCTTTACGGGTTACCAAACTCTTCGTGCTTCCGATATGGCGCACGAAGGCGAATCTCTCGCACTCACCATGCATCTCCCGAGTGCTGGCGGAAAACCATATCGCCTCTATCTGTCCACAGCCTTCGAGCCGTACGGCGATGGCTTCCATCTTGGTGACTGGAACACGCACCTCGGCGATTCCCTTGTGCTCGGTGCAAGTCTCCAGTCGCTAAGCCTTCGCGGCACCCTTGGCGCTGCAGGCAAAGCCACGCATCCTTTGCGCATCCCCAGTGGCGCAGGCCTTGCGGGGAAAACACTCCATGCCATCGCAATCGTGGAGGACGCCACCCGGCCCGATGGGGTCTGGTGCAAGAGCACGGTGGCGTCGATCGAAATCCTGCCTTAGCAAGGGCCGGATTTAAGCGTCTTGCAGGACGCCAGCTGCAGCCAGCACTTCCTCTTCCGTCAGCAAACGGCTAGAAGCCTTCGCGGCATTCAACACGGCAGCAATGCGTTCTTCGGTCGCATCGTGGCCGCGCTGTTCGAGGAACCAGATGACATTCGACTTGCCGCTCATCGGGCCAACCGAAATCACTTGTTCCATGCCGAACTCATGCGCCGGAACGCCGGAGTAGACGAGGTCGGACAACCAACGATCGCCCTTCTTCATCGCCTTGATCACGGCCGCTGCGTGCACGCCGGTCGCCGTCTCGAATGCATCGTGACCGAACACCGGGTACTCGCGACGAATCGGGCGACCCGTAGCTTCGCTGGCGAGTTTCACGTAATCACCCAAGCGAGTGAGATCACGTTCGACCCAGCCCAGTAGCTTCAGGTTCACCAGCAACAGGTCCATCTCGGTGTTGCCAGCGCGCTCGCCGATACCGAGTGCCGTGGCGTGCGCACGTTCGGCGCCTGCCGCGAGGGCACTCATGGTGTTGATCACACCGAGGCCGCGGTCACGGTGACCATGCCAGTCCAAGCCGACATGGGTGGCATCCTTCTCGACGAGGAAGTTCTTCAACCACTCGAAGATGTTGCGCACCGCATAAGGAATTACGCCACCGACCGTATCGCAGATACACAGACGATCCGCACCTTCATCGATCGCAGCACCATTCAAGACGCTCAAGATCTCCGGCGTGGAGCGCACCGTGTCTTCGGTGACGAACATCAGCGGCAGGTCATTCTGCTTGGCGAAGCGCACGGCATCGCGCACCATCTGCACCATGCGGTCGAGATCCCAGTTCTCGGCGTAGGCACGAATCGGGGAACTTCCGATGAAAGCGCAGACCTCGATCGGCGCGCCGACCTTCTGCACCATGTCGACGATCGGCTCGATGTCACTGACCATCGTGCGACAAGCGACGTTGGGCGTGATGTTGAGCGGCAACATCTCCTTGGCCAAGGCCAAGATGTGCTGGCGCGCGTTGTTGCCTGCACCGGGCAGGCCGACGTCGGCGGTATCCACGCCGAGCTCTTCCATCAGGTGGATGAGTTCGATCTTCTTGTCCAACGGCGGATCCGACACGCTCGGGCATTGCAGCCCGTCACGGAGGGTCTCGTCGTCGAGCATGACCTTGCCGGCCGGCGGAGGTTCATGATGCGGACCGATTCCGGCCCAGTCGTAGATGAGTTCGTCGCGTTCCACTTGTGCGAAATTTTTTTAGCGCTCGTTGTCGCCACGCAGGAAGTCTTCCAACTCCTGCTGGTTCCACTTCAGGCTTCGCCCGACGCCGGAGATCACCCTTTCAGTGACCCAGTCCGCAAGGCAAAGCGGTAGCGCCAGCATTTTCGCAGATTCCTCGCCCTCCGACAGGAGGATTCCCTCTCGACGTAACTTTCCCTGTGCCGAAACCAACCTACGCTTGCGGAAGAGGTCGTCGCGGTGTTCGGCGGTGAGGCGTAAGCACTCCCCGGGGGAAAGATAGAGCTCATGATCGAGCACTTCGGCGAACAGGCAATGCGCGACCAACAAGATGTGGTCCGGCCCAAGCCGATAGTTCGCAGCCAGGCGCTCGAGGCCAAACTCCCGTCCACCAGGCGTGGCGGCGAGGCGCCGGCGGATCTCAATCCACTTGGCATGCGCCAGTTCGCGTAAGCCTTGCAGACGCGGCGTGTTTGCCGTCGTCATGAGGTCGGCTTCGAACAGCGCCTCGGTCCTTTGCATGCAGATCTGACGCCAGTTGCCGATCTCCCAGAGGTATTCGCTCTCATCGTGGAAGGGGGCGACAGGTGCGCGAGTCTCGGTGGGCTCGGCGGTTTCCCCCTCGGCGACCTCGGCGGCGGGCTCCTTTCCGGCAGATTCGTTCTCGCCAGGAGCCTGGGTGGGCCAAAACAGGTTCAAAGCGGTCGGACTCGGCATGAAATAGCTGTCGAGCGGGTCAAAACCGACGCGTGTGGCCTCGCAGACCACCCAATCGCCGCCGCGCAGCAAACCTTCCGGGCCCAATAGCTCCATGGTCTCGCTCCGGGGCAACCCAGCGCGCAGCAGCAAGCCGCAGAGCCCGGCGCCGGACAAGGCTTCGGTGACGCCAGAAATCCGACGATGAAACAGGAGTGCCAGAATCAGCAGCGAACTCGAATCCAGGCTCGCGGCGGTTGGATCCTTGCGGATACCCGGTAACCGCGGGAAGACCTGCTCACCCAGGGCGGCAACTTCTCGACGCGCGCGGTGCAGCGACTCGTCGGTCGGACGCGCTCCACGCGAAGTGAGATCCTGAAGTTCTCGAAGCTGATCGCAGACTTCGAGGAGGCCGTCGAGAGGGGAGTGTTCGTGCAAAGGAAAAACCTTGGAGACACTCCGAGTATGCACGCCTCAGCCGAAGATTTCAGCCCTGCTTCTCGACCAATTCGCTCCACTGCTGGAACGACTCGACCGCTTCACGCCCATAGACAGGCACGATCCATTTCTTTCCCTTCTGGAAAGCCTTACCGGGATTGAGCCCGGTGCGTCGGATAAGGGTGTTGACCAAGCCGACTTCATCCTCATCCTTGAGGACAAGACGAACTTCCCAACCTTTGCGATAGGCGCGATGGCCTTCCTGGAGCCGATCCTCATCGGGGCGTCGGCAATAGGAGTTGCGGTTGAAGAAGCGTCCAAGGCGGCGTCGGTCGGACAACTGTGTGGGGGTGACCGAAGACATGGAGAAACCATCATAAGAAAGGATGGTTGAAGTGGCTAGGATAGTAGGTCATGCCGCGCGTCCGACGTCGGGAGATCCGCCACCAGGTGCAACAAGCGCTTCAGGAACATCTGAACGCGCCGGTGGGCACGGCGTTTACCCCGGGCGAAGGACAGCACGCCGCCGACCTCGCGGATGTCATGTGGCTGGACCTGGATGCCGAGGAGGCGCGTCGCATATTCCTCGAGATGGAGCTGCATGATGCCGCCGAAGTCTTGGCAGAGGCGGAAGTTCCGTTGCAGAAACGTCTGTTGGAAGATGCCGATCCGGAGCGCGTCGGCCGCCTCCTCGGGGAACTCAGTTATGACGACGGCACCGACCTCCTCGAAGTTCTAGCGGAAGACCTGCGCCTGGAAGTGATGTGTTTCGTCACTCCGGAAGATGCCGCTGAGTTGCGCCACCTTTCCGAGTACGCGCCCGATACGGCGGGCGGCATGATGACCACCGAGTTCCTCACCGCACACCCGGGTGAGAATATCGGCGATGTCTTGAAGCGCATCAAGCGCGACGAAGGCGAAGCGGAAAGTATTCACGTGGTCTTCGTGGTCGACGACGATGGCAAGTTGCGCGGTGTTCTGAGCACGCGTGAACTGCTCGAGTCCGGCATCCATGACACGGTCGGCGCCAACATGATTCCGGATGTCATCCATGCGCGCGTGGATGAAGATAAGGAGGATGTCGCGCACCGCATCCTGCACTACAACCTTTCCGCGATTCCGATCCTGGACCCGCGTGAGATCGTCGTCGGCATCGTCACCAGCGACGATGCGCTTGAAGTCATGGAGGATGAGGGATCGGAAGATGCTCTGCTCCTCGCGGGTGCACACGGTGGTTCGGATGCCGGTGAACCGCTCGGCCGCATGGTGGCGCACCGCGCGCCGATGTTGGCCATTCCGGTGCTTGCCGGACTCGTGATGGCCAAGGTCATGGAAGGCTTCGGTATCGGTGGCGTTGATGATTCCATCTTCCAGATCATCGTGAGTTATGTACCGATGGTTTTGGCGCTTTCCGGCACGGTGGGCATGCAGACTTCCGCGGTTCTGGTGCGTGGTTTCGCGACCGGTCAAATCATGCATGGCCGTCGCACCTCGGTCTTCTTGAGTGAAGTCAAGGTCGGTTGCGCCTTGGGCGTGCTTTGCGCCTTAGTGGCCGCACCGGCGATCGGATTGCTGATTGGCGACTTTGGCCACGGCATGAGCATGAGCTTCGCCCTGATGATTGCAGTCATTTGGTCCGCCACGGCATCGAGTAGTATTGCGATGGGCAGCGAAGCCGTCGGTCTCGACCCGGCATTGGTTTCCGGCCCCATCATGATTGCGGTCAGCGACTTGTCGTCCGTGGTCCTATTCTTGGGGATGGCATCCTGGATGCTGCCCGCTCCCTAATCAACTCCATGCGACGTAAACGGAATCTCCTGCTGCTCGGTACTTTGCTTGCGGGCAGTTTTGCCTTGATGGCTTGGGCGTGGCAACCCTTCCGTGTGGTTGGCCCGTCGATGGAGCCCTGTTTCGTGGAAGGAGATTGGTTGGTGCTTGGACATGAAGAACCGAAGCGAGACGACCTCGTGGTGTTCTTGGAACCGGGCAGTGGCAAGAACGTGATCAAACGCGTCGCCGGTGTGCCGGGCGAGACGGTGCAGTTGGTCGATGGCGATCTCTACTTGGATGGTGCAGCGCATCAACGCGATTACACTTCGGTCGAGGACCTGGTGCCGATGGTAGATGCCGTCGGCGAAGAGGCGGATGCGGTATTGCGTTTGCGCGAACATGGTTTCGAGAAGTCGGATGAACACTTCTGGAAACTCCAGGGCGATGGCGTCGCGTATCTTCAGCGCCCACCGTCCGCCGACTACCTCTTGCGTGGCCAACACATCGAGGGTGAACTGCCGGCGAAAGACCTCGGCATGGAAGTCGAGTATGGCTTGCTCGCAGAGGGTTCCGAGTTACACATGGTCTTGCGGAAAGGCAAGGCAACCTTCCTTGCCGTGCTTTCGAAAGAAGGTGCGCACCTTCGCATTTCACAGTTAGGGGTCGATGGTCAGGTGGAGCACTTGCTCTACGACCAAGCACTCGGTGCCAAGCAGGAACGCGGCCATGCCTTCTTCACCCTCGCCGATGGCTGCGCGACTTTCGTGTTGAACGAGGAAGTTCTCGTCGCGGGTGCGCCTTATCCTGCGCTGGAACCGCTTCGTCTTTCGGAAGTGCCGATGGAATTTCGCAATTTCGAACATGCGGGCGTCGGCGGGATCGGCCCTTTGCTCATCGGGCGCGTGCGCCTTGGCCGCGACATTCTTTACCGATCGACCGGAACCTATGGGGTGTCGGAGGCGTTTCAGTTAGCTGACGGTCAATACTTCCTCCTAGGTGACAATCCCACGCAAAGCCGAGACTCCCGTGATTATGGGGCCGTTCCCAGCGATCGGATCCTCGGGACCGTTTCGTCCCGGCTCTGGCCGCGCGGCTGGACCGAACGAGGTTGGCCGGTTGAGTGATGAGCCGCCGAAGCCACGGAAAATGCGGGCGTCGACCGCGGAAGACCCTGGCGTGCAGTGGATGTTGGCCTTCCAGGCCGGTGACGAAGATGCCTTTACCCAACTGGTAGAGCACTACCAGGCCGCCGCCTTTGCAATGCTGCGGCGTATTCTCGGCCCGCATGGCATCGTCGAGGACCTGGCCCAAGAGGCCTTCCTGCGCATCTGGCGTAGCCGCGAGCGCTACCAGCCGCAGGGCAAGTTCACGACCTTCCTCTACCGCGTGACTTACAACCTGGCGCTCAACCGCCTGCGCGACAACAAGAGAAAGCCCTTGTATTCCATGCCTCAGGCCGAGGATGGAACCCCATTGGAGCCCAATGACACGGAAGGGGCCGCTCCAGAGCAGGACGCAGATGCCTCGGATTGGTCCAGCATCCTCCAGCGTTGCATGGGAGAACTTCCCGAGAACCAGCGAGCCGCCGTGGTGTTACAGCATTACGACGGCCTGGAGCTACACGAAATCGGGGAAGTCCTCGGAATCAGCCCCCAAGCCGCCAAGTCCCTCCTGCACCGCGCCAGGACTCGGCTTCGCACACTTCTTACTCCTTATCGCGAGGCAGAAAATGACTGATTGGCTCGACGACATCCTCGATCAAGATTCCCCCGAACCGGTTCCAGAAGGTTTTCTGGCCCGCGTCATGGAGGAAGTCTCGGCGGAAGAAGGATCTTCACACTCCGCCAGCACGTCGCCCCACTCCGGAGGCGGCCGTCTTCTCCACTTCCCACAGCTGCTCGGCATGACGGCCGCCGCCATCGTCTTGGTAGCCGCCGGATTCTGGATGGGCCATGGAGCTCGTCCGATGGAACAGAGTCCAGCTGTGTTGGGTGGACCGGAAAACGCGGAGCTCGATCTCGAAGAGATGTACCGCAACCGCGAATTGTTGGAAGCCTTCGATGTGCTCTCCGATGAAGATCTGGAAGGCGCCTTCCTGGATGCCGAAACCGGCACTTGGGTACTCGACTACGGTGAGGGGACCTTGCCGCGATGATCCTGACCACCCTTCTCTGCTTGCCGCTTTGCGCGCAAACGCAGTTACCCGCTGAGCGAACACCGGCCAATCAAGAACCGGTGGCTGAAAAGCCGAGCGCGGAGCAGTGGTGGGATCAATTGAGTCCGGAAGAACAGCGTGAAATGCGCCTTCGGTTGGAGAAGGTGCAGAGCATGCCGAAGGAACAGCGCGAGGAGATGCAACGCCGTCGCAAGGTGTTTGAGCAGGAAAAGGAAGCGATTCTGAAAAACCTCAGTGGTGAAGAGCGCGCGCAGTTCGATGCTATGGGAGAACGGGAACAGCACCGTTATCTGCGTCGTCGCGTGCATGAAAACATGCGGGCTCGCGGGGAACACTTGAAGGAGCGTCACCCGGAACTTGGTCCCGGGCGTGATGCGTTTCGGAAGATGCGCGAGAAGCAAGTGAAGCAAGGCCTTGAGCAGGCCGCGACCGATGGATGGATCGGAGACCATGCCGTGCAGTGGCTTGCCAATGCACCTTTGCATGAACAGATGCTGGTCCTCATGGAGGTGAAGAAGTGGGAAGTTCTCGAGGGGGCTTCGCGCGGCGCCTTGTGGGAGGAGCTTGGGTTGGAAGAGCACGAGCAGATGCGTATCAGTTCCTTGCCGGCGCCGGAGTTTTTCCAAGAGTTGCGCGCCCTCACGGGGAACTTCCATGGCCCCGAAGGCATGGAGCGTGGCATGCGTCGTGATCCAAACGGGCGCGGCGGGCACCGTCGGCCTGGCGAAGGTCCCGGACGTGGCAGCGGCCCAGGTCGCGGAGGCGGAGAAGGCCCCGGACCCGGTGGACCTGGTCGTGGTGGTCCCGGTCCTGGCGGGCATCCAGGCGGCCCAGGCCCAGAGGGTCCTGGAGGCGATGCTGAGCGTGGCGAGCGTCCCAAGAAGCACAAGTCTCTGCCACGTTAAGCGGGGGCCAGGAAGGTTTCCTAGGAATGCCCATTTTCGAAACGGGCAAAAACAGTGTTAATCACTTGTAACACACCGTTCTTTTGCAGGTGTCACCTATGTTCTTGGAATCGCCCATGAATTTTCCGGGGCGCTGCCGATGGGAAACGATGCCCCACGGCTTTCCCAGTGCCTTCTTCATTGACTGAGACTCGCCTGCATGACAAGCCAAACTCCCCCCTCACCGGAACCGGAAGAGAACCACAACGGCGCTAACCACGCCGATCTCCACGGTGCGGTGAACCACTTCCGTTTCCGCCCGGAGCGGCTGGAAGTTTCTGCCCTCGAGTTCGACTCGACCTGTGGTTTCTCTTTTGGCGGCGAGAACTTTGAAGACCTGCAAGTGGTCGACGTCTCGTCGACGGGTCTAGGTTTGATGAGCGAGCAGCCGCTCGACATTCAAGAAGGTGCAATGGTGGAGGACGTCCGTTTTCGCCATCGCGGAAGGGTGGTATGGGAAGGCCAAGCATCGGTGGTCTACCCGCAGGACGGCAAGCAACTGCGGTTCGGCATTCGCTTCCTCGGCGAACCGCTCAGCCTGCAGGAGATCCGTTTCCGCGACGACTACGTCGAGCAGCGCCTCGGTCATGCGATGGAGCGCTTACGTGGTTACGCCGAAGTGTTGCCGTCGGATTGGCGCGCCCGCGTGACGCATCTGCATCAGTTGCTCTGCGAAGCCCGCGACATCCTCGATGCGCAACAAGCTGCCGACACCTCCGGCCGTTGGCGTGACGCCGACCGCAGTTGGCGTCTCTGCGAAGCCTTCTACGAGATGTGGGGGCCAGAGTTCCGCCGGGTGACGATGGAGCTCGACGAGATGACCGCTGGTTTCAACGAGCGTCAAGTGGAGTTCGGTCTGATGTATGCACAAGGCATCATCATGCAGGAGTTCAAGAAGTGCGAGATGCTGTGGCGTGCATTCGACAAGCCCCAGGGTTACGCCGGCGACTTCCACATGATGGAACTCGCGCAGACCAACATCCTGCAGGGCGAGTCGCTTTACCATCGCTTCCTGCATTACATCTCCCAGCACAATTCGCTGGGCACCACGATCAAGGCACGCGGATCCGTCGCTTATGAAGCGGCGCGTGAAACGGTGGCACAAGATCGTCCGACACGGATCCTATCCTTGGCCAGTGGGCCGGCGGTGGAGCTGCGTCGTTTGTTGCGCGAGACCAAGGTGTTCAAGCACCGCCTCGAGATCCTCCTGGTCGACCAGGATGAAGACTCGCTACGCAGCTGCCTCGAGGAGTTGAATCGTGTCGTCGGCGAACGCGGCGACAACCCGCCGGTGGAGTTCCACTGCCTGCACTTCTCAGTACGCCAACTGGTCGCGCCGAAGAAAGGTGCGGAACGCGAGTTGGTGGAGAAGGTGATCCAGGGTGTGGACCTGCTCTATTCGATGGGCTTGTTCGACTACCTGTTGCAGCCTTTGGCTCGACGCACGGTGTCGCAGCTGTATCGCCTGGTGAATCCGGGTGGTCGTCTGTTCATCGGTAACCTGATGCGCGTGCCAGACAGCACCTGGATCATGGAGTACGCGACCGCATGGCACTTGGTCTATCGCACCAAGGAGCAGATGGTCGATCTCGCGGAAGAGATCACGCCGACTCCCGAAACGGTCAGCGTCAAGGAAGACGCCACCGGTCACTGCCTGTTCCTCGACGCACGTCGGGGAAGTTAGGCGACGACGGCTTCCGCTTCCTGATCACCATGGTCTTTGCCGTGCCCCTTGTGCAGCGGCAGGGTCATGGTGAATGCAGCACCACCTTCCGTCGGGTGGTAATCGACCTCAATCTTGCCGTCGTGCGCGGTGACGAGGTTGCGGACGATGGCCAAGCCTAGTCCAGTGCCGTTGGCCTTACCGGCAGTCGCGAACGGCTGGAACAACTTCTTCGCGGCTTCATCCGGAATGCCCGGACCGTTGTCGGCGATGCGCACGATCAACTGGTTCTTGGTGACTTCACTGCGTAACCAGACCTGTCCATCGGTCTTGCCATCGACACCGGCCACGGCATCGCGTGCGTTGTTCACCAGGTTCTCGATGACGCGTGCGATACGGTCCCGATCCATCTCGATCTCAAGCGCATGATCGCCGACCTTCGCGAGATCGAAGACGATGTTCATGTTCTTGAGTTGGGCTTCCAAGTCTTCGCATAAGCGGTCGAGGAAAGGCTCGATCGCGGTCGGCTGCAGGTCCAGCGTGACGTTGTTGCCGCGCACGAACTCCAACAGTTCCTGAATCATGTTGTTCACCCGACGCACCGTATCCTCGATGGCGACGAGATCATCATCCACGTTCTCGAGGTTGCCGGCCATCTCGGTCATCATGCGCACCAACTCGATGCGGTTGAAGATGGCGGTGAGCGGACCGCGCATGTCGTGCGCGATGGTTCCAGTCATCTGACCCACGGCGACAAGACGACTGTCACGTTCATCCAAGGTCTTCTCGACCGCGCGCGTGCGCAACTGCGCTGCGATCCGCGCTTCGATCTCGACCATCTTGAAGGGCTTGTTGACATAGTCGACCGCACCAAGGCTGAGTCCCTTGACCACCGCTTCGGATCCGGTCTTCGCAGTCAGCATGATGATGGGCGTCTTGTCGAAGGACTTGTCCTTACGCAACTCACCGACCATCTCGAAACCATCCATGATGGGCATCTGCACATCGGACACGATCATGTCGGGGCGCACCTTGCGCGCCGTCTCCAGACCGACCTGTCCGTTCTCCGCAGTGGCCACGCGATAACGTCGGGCGAGGGACTGGGAGACGAAGGCACGCATGTCGGGGTTGTCTTCCACCACCAACAACAGCGGCGCATCCTTCGGTGCCGTCTCCAAGGTAGAAGGCTGGTTCTCGCCGAGCCCTGGAGTGTTGATGTCGGCGAACTTGGTCGCGTCCGAGTTGGTACGCGAGACGGTCTGGATCTCCTTCTTCTCGGTGCCCGGGTTCTGCGCCTGGGAACCCTCCCAATCGCTGGTCTCCAGGGTGGGCAGTTCGATGCGGAAGGTGGTGCCTTCGCCGAGTTCCGAAGTGACGGTCATCTGACCACCATGCAGTTCGACCAACTCTTTCGAGAGAGCCAGTCCAAGGCCGGTGCCCTGGATCTTGCCGCCCTTGCCGCCATCCACTTGGTGGAAGCGATCGAAGACCTTGGCGACATCCTTCTTCGGGATACCGCAACCGGTGTCGGCCACTTCGATCCACAGCTTCTTCTCATCTGAACCCGCAGTCACCGTGACGCTACCGCCATCCGGCGTGAACTTCATGGCGTTCGACAACAGGTTCGCGACCGAAGTCTCGACCTGTTCCGAATCATGTGGAATCTCAGGCAGAGTATCGAAACCGATACCTTCCAACTTGATGCCGCGCTGTCCCGCGTAAGGAGTCGCGCCCGTCACCAACATGTCGAGTACTTCGCCGACCTGTCCGAGTTCACGATTACAATCCTGACGACCTGCCTCGATCTTCGAGAAGTTCAGGATCATGTTCACCTGTCGCAGCAAGCGGTGCGCGTTGGCGTTCATCGCCTTCAGCAGTGGCGTCGGATCGCCGGCATCACCACGCAACAGGGATTCGAGCGGACCGAGGATCAACATCAACGGGGTCCGCAGTTCGTGACTGACGTTCGCGAAGAAACCGGTCTTAGCCTTGTCGAGTTCCTGCAGGCTCTCGTTCGCGACTTCGAGTTGCATGCGCATCTTCAAGCCTTCCCGGCGCGAACCTTCGACGGCGCCGGCAGCCCAACAAGTGAGGATGCAAGTTCCACCAAGGAAGAACACCGGCAACAAAGCCGTCGCGAAGGTCGGATCGCCGACACCAAGGTTGGCGAACACATACGTAGCCATGATGGCCATGCTGTAGAGGCCGGTGATGCGCACACCCCAAGGGAAGAACAAGCCGACGAGGAAAGTCGCCAGCATGATGCCCATGAAGTAGTCGCTTTCGAATCCACCCAGCAAGCTGGTCATGTAGATCATGCTTGCCGCACCGATGTACATGATTACCACCGAGATGGGGCGGATGTACTTCTTGCCGAACGCGGTGAAGCTCAGAGGAATGGTGAGCAAGGGCGCAATCGATGCCGTCAGCCTGATCAGGAAGAAGTTCTTGAACAGTTCTTCCGGGACCACCAGCCAATCCAGTACCGCGAACGCGATATACAGGAACACGCCGACACCCAGGCCCATGCGCAAACGAGAGACCAGGAGCTCCCGCCCCTCTTGCAGGAACAGTTCTCCAAAACCCTCCAGCTGCTCCTCAGGGACCAGCTTGTCTTCCGGTGTCTCCGGTTCTTCGTTCGCTTCCATGGACGGGTAGGCACACCTCACGGTACGGACCGCAGGTGAACACCCTCTTTTCGGCCGTTTCGCCGCCCCTCCTTTACGTTTCCCTACAGGGGAACGGGTGGGGGGCCGATATGGAAGGGTCATGGCTCGCATCCTCATTGCAGACGACGACTCCGAGATCCGGGTCACCCTCCAGAAGCTCCTCCAGATGGTTGGGCATGAAGTGGAGTTGGCGAAGGACGGTCTCGAAGCGACACGAATCCTCGACGGCGACACCTTCGATCTGATGGTGACAGACATCGTGATGCCTAACCAGGAAGGCCTGGAATGCATCCTTGAGGCACGTCAGAAACATCCTGACTTGCACCTCATCGCCATGTCTGGCGGCGGCAAGGACCGCACAGAGAACTACTTGCGGATGGCTAAGACCTTCGGGGCAGAGGCGATCTTCATGAAGCCGTTCTCGCCGCGCGAAATGCTCGACAAGGTCAACGAGCTCGTCGGTTAGACGCGTTCCCTATTCACAAACGTGTACCGTCCGTGCGCTTAGGCGACCGGCGGCAACACGTATTGATAGACTGCGACCACATGCGCCGCACTTCCGCCAAGCACGAATAAGTGCCATACGGCGTGGAAGAAGGGCACTTTCTCGTCAAAGAGGAAAAAGGTCACGCCGAGCGTGTAGAGCACACCACCCGCGACGATCCACTGGAATCCGCCATAAGGCAGGTTCGCCGTGAGCGGCTCCCAACCGATGACCGCCATCCAGCCCATGGCCAAATACATGAGGTTGGAAAGCAGTGGGAAGCGTCCGGTGAAGAACAGCTTGAAGAGGATGCCGACGACGGCGAATCCCCATGCCGCAGCGAGGAAGCCCCAGCCCCAAGGGCCACGCAAAGTGACGAGCGCAAACGGCGTGTAGCTTCCAGCGATCAAAAGGAAGATGCACGCATGATCGAGGATCTGCATCGACTTCTTGCGCGCGGGATGACGCGCCAGGTGATAGGCCGTGGAGGCGCCATAAAGCAGGACCAGGGACAGCGCGAAAATGCTGAAGCCCACGATCGCCAGGCCATCGCCGCGAACGGTGGCTGCCATCACCAAAAACGGTGCCGCAATCAGGCTAAAAAGCAGCCCGACGCCATGGGTCAAAGCGTTGGCGACCTCTTCCAGGTCCAACGCTTTGACAGCAGCATTCTTTGGCACAGGCTGATCCATGCCTAAAAATAGCACCAGAACAGCGTTCCGTTACGAAAAATGAGCCTCGGCAGCCGTCAGGATACGTTCTTCGCGCACTTCAGCCTCCTCCGCGATTGCGGCACCCCTGTCGAGAAAGTCCTGGCGAGCGATTTCATCCTCCAGGTCTCCTGCATTGGTGCGTACGTTGAGGTAAGCCCCACGGATGGCAGCCCGGGCGCACAAGGCTCCGACGCCCGCATCCGAAGCCGAAGCGCTGAGCCCGTCTTTGGCCATCGCTTCCGCAACCTCCATGGATTCGAGCGCGACCTCCATGATGCGGAAGGGAACCGCGATGGCGTTGTAGACGGCCGCCTGCACTGCCTCCTTCTTGGTCGCTTTCTCGGCATCATTGCCCTCCGGCATTCGCCAGCTTGCCATGATCGCATGAAAGGCATCCGTGTCGCGGTCGATGAGCATGAGTAACTCGGTCATAGAGGCTTTGCCTTTCTCGGCCCAATCGGAGAACTCTTCCCACCGCGCGTCCCAACCGCGCTTGTGCGAGCTGAGGTTGGCGACCATGGTGCTGAGTGCAGCGCCGAGTGCACCGAGTGCGGCGGAAACGGATCCACCACCAGGCGCCGGGCTCTCTGACGCAGTCTCTTCGCAGAAGTCCTGAATGCTCAGGTCGATCAAACGCTTTTTCGCGGAACGCGCCGCGAGCACGTATTCGATGATCTTCTCTTCCGGCTTGAAGGGATAGAGCTCATCGAGCCCCATCGACTTCACCGCGATCTTGATCAACTCGGCATCGCTGACGCCAGTCGAGCGCTGTTGCTTGCGCAGGTAATGACGGCCCGCATCCAACATCGCCTGCAGAGGAATCAAGCCGACCAACTCCGAACCGGTCACGCGAATGCCGCGGGCTTGGGCCTTGGCTACCACTTCATCGAATGCGACATGCGCCGAAGTGATCGAGATGTTGGTGAGGTTCATCGACACCTGACAGATGCCGAACTCCTCGATGAACCAACCGATGCCCTTCACTTCCTTCAACGCACCGGCTTGCCACATGGCCTTGCCGTTGGCGTCGCGCTTGATCTCGCCGGTAAGCATGTCGGGCTCGCGGATGATGCGACCCTTCTCACGCACGTCGAATGCGATGGCATTGGCGCGGCGTGCACTGGTGGTGTTGAGGTTGACGTTGTAGGCGATCAGGAAGTCGCGCGCGCTGACTGCCGTCGCACCACTTCTGGGTTGGAACTCGGCAGGGCCGAAGTCGGGCGCCCAAGCTGCATCCGCAAGACGATCCTTCAAGGCTTCGTACTCACCTTTGCGCACGTTGGCCAAGTTCTGACGTTCCGGCTTCAGCGCAGCATTCTCATAGCAGAAGATGGTCAGCCCCGCCTCCTCACCAAGGCGCTTGGCGAGTTCCCGCGCATACTCGACCGTCTCCTCCATAGTCACACCGGCGATCGGCACCAAGGGACAGACGTCCATGCAACCGAAGCGTGGGTGTTCGCCGGAGTGCTTGGACATGTCGATAAGCTCGGCGGATTTGCGTCCGGCGAGTACTGCGGCATCAAGCACCGCTTCCGGTGCACCGACGAAAGTGACCACCGTGCGGTTGGTGGCAGCGCCGGGATCGACATCCAACAGCGTGACTCCGTCGACGGATTCGATGACATCGGTGATCTGCTTGATCACCCCCATGTCCCGGCCTTCGCTGAAGTTCGGGACGCATTCAATGAGACGTTGCATGACTACCTAAAGGGAATGACGGAATCGGTTCGGGCTCAGCCCAGCTGACGACGGATGCGGTCGTCGAGGTCGGCTTGGTCCTTGGAGAAGGCGTAAAGGCCGGCGAGGGTAAACAGACCATCCAGACCTGCTTTGCCTTGCGCGATGTCGGCAAGCCAGGTGTCGCGCTTCGGCGCTTTGCCTTCGGCGATCAGCGTTGCGGTCTGCTCTTCACTCAAACGAGGGAAGATGCCGCCGACGCCTGCATCATGCAATGCGCCTTCAATGCCTTCCGGAGTGAGTTGTTCCGCGGGAGTTGCTGCCAGTGCATCGCAGACGCCGCGCAGCTTGTCGCTCAAATCCCACAACTCGTTCATACCTTCGACGCGCACCGCAACTTCCTCGGTCCAGTTCGGACGATAGTCCTGACCGGTGTTGTCTTGCACCTCCTGCGGCGCCTTGTCAAGGTATGCCTGCGCCACGGCAACCGGCATGGTGTAGACATCCAGGCCAGCCAAGGTCTCAACTTCCGCGCCACCGCGCATCGAAGCCGCGATCTGACGCGTTGGAACACCAAGTCGTTCGCGCAGTTCGCGAATGCCAGCCTGCGACGCGAGGGTGGTGCGTTCACCGACCCACTTGCCATCGCACAAGCCTTCACCACCTGCGTAGGCGTTGAGGCGACCGAGGAACACGTTGACCCAGTGCGGTCGTGCAACACATGCGATCAGATAGTTCTGACGTGCGCTGAACCCGAGCGTGAAGTTGACCGGAATGCCTTCGTCTTCCAAGCGACGTGCAGCCACCAATCCCGAAGGCGTGAGGGGCACCTTGACGATGAACTGATCACACAATGCGGCGTAGCGACGACCATAAGCCACCGAACGCGCGACATCGTGGGAGAGGTCGGTGTGCAGCTCCACCGAAACGCGGGTGCCGAACTTCTGCACCAGACGCAGACCGTGGCGCGCGTTGAGCGCGAAGGCAATCTCCAGCACCAGATCCTGCTCAGAGATGTCCGGCTGATCCTTTTTCACCGCAGCAGCCGCGACAGGAATCCAGGAATCATAAATTCCCTTTTGGATCTCCATGTTGAGGAGCGTGTTGTTGGTGGTCAGGGCCTGGAAATCAGGGTTCCACAGGGCCGCGGCCTGATCCATGTCGCCCGTATCGAGCCACAGGTCGGTGCCGAGGGCGGAGACCTGCTGCCACAGGGGCTCAGTCTCACCGGTCATGGGGGTTTCCTGCACGCCGTCGAGGATGACGCGTGCGAGTTCCGTCGAAGCAAGGGGAGGGGCGTCGCTCATGGGGCCACCAGGATACGATTCGCCTAGCGAGACGGCTCCACTCCCCATGCGCATTCCTGCACTACCCTACGAACAGATCCGCCAGCTGCCCGAAGTGCGCTGGGTGGATCTGCGTAGCCCGGCGGAGTTCGAACGCGATCATGTGCCGGAGGCCATCAATGTGCCGCTATTCGATGACGCGCAGCGGGCCATCGTCGGGGCGCTCTATCACCAGGTCTCGCAGGAGCACGCGTATGAAAAAGGCTTAGCCTATGCCGAATCGGGCATGCCGGAGATCTTGGAGAAGATCCTTGGACAAGCGGTGCCCGAACGCGCCTGGAAGACCTGCTTTGAGCAACTGCGCGAGAGCCTTCGCGCTGGCCAGAATGCGGTGGAACTCGTCGCGGAGCCCCCAGCAGCCCCTGCCGACGGCCGCCCCCCCCTGGCGCTGCATTGCTGGCGAGGGGGCATGCGCTCCCGCTCCGTAGCTGCACTTATTCAAACACTAGGACACCCAGTCGTCCTTTTGGAAGAGGGCTACAAAGGATATCGCAATTGGGCCATGGACCAGCTCGACGCCCTCCAGATCCCACCCCTAATCATCCTGCGCGGGCCTACGGGCGTCGGAAAAACCGAGATCCTGCAGCAACTGGAGCAGCGCGAACCCGGCACCACCCTATGTCTGGAAAGCCTGGCGCAGCACCGCTCGTCGATCCTGGGAGCCGTCGGCAAGGAGCCCGTCAGCCAGCCGAGTTTTGAGACGCGCCTGCTCTGCCGCATGGCTGAGATGGGCCCTGGACCTTGGTTCGTCGAGGGCGAGAGTCGCAAGGTGGGCGATGTGATCCTGCCGCTACCTCTGTTTCAGGCCATGGAAGACGGCACTCAGTGGCTGCTGCAGGCGCAGACCGCCACCCGCGTGCGCAATCTGATGGAGGATTATCTCGCCACCGACTCCGCGGTCGAAGACATCCGCGCCAAGCTTCCTTTTCTGGAGAAGCGCATCGGCAAGACATGGGTGGGGCAACTCGATGCCTGGATGACCGAAGGCAAAGCCGCTGAGGTCACCGAGGTCCTGTTGGAGCGTTATTACGATCCGCTGTACGCCCACAGCGACCAACGGCGCAGCTGGAGCGGGCAATTCGAGGTCGAGGCCCCGGACCTGCTCGATCAACTGTTGGAGGGGCGTCGGAGCCTCACCGGATAATCCCCGTTCGGTTACAATGGACGGCCAGCGCAACGCTGCCGACCCACCAGTCACGAAGCTCACAATTCAGCTCCAATGTGCGGATTCCTCGGTCTTGCCGGCCTTCCAGGGCAAAACGTCGCCCCTGAACTCTACGAAGGCCTGATTGCTCTGCAGCATCGTGGCCAAGATGCCGCCGGCATCCTTTCCTTCGATGGCATGTTCCACCTGCGCAAGCAGAATGGCATGGTGCGGGATATCTTCCGCTCGCGTGACATGCAGCGCCTCAAGGGCAACCTCGCTGTCGGGCATGTGCGTTACCCCACCGTGGGTGTTGGCGCTGAAGAGGATGCGCAGCCGTTCTACATGAACTTCCCGTTCGGGATCGGCATGGCGCACAACGGCAACCTGACCAACTGGGTCGACTTGAAGTCGAACCAGTTCCCGCAGGACAACATCCCGTTGGAGAGTTCCTGCGATGTCGAGGCAATCCTTTACGCCTTCGCCCAAGGTCTGCAGCGCACCATTTCGAGTGAGCCGCTGGCCGACCGCATCAAGAAGGCGGTTGCTGCCGCATTCGATCGTGCCAAAGGCGCCTACTCCGTCTGCGGTGTGCTGTCCGAAGGCGTGATGTTCGGCTTCCGCGATCCCACTGGCATCAAGCCCTGCATCGTCGGCCGACGCAAGGAAGAAGGCGGTTACTCGTGGGCCGTCGCATCCGAGTCCGTTTCCTTTGATGTACTCGGCTTCGAGCGCGTGCGCGACCTCAAGAATGGAGAGGCCGTGATCATCGTTCCTGGAGAGGAGCCGATTTTCCTGCAGGTCACGGAGAACAACCACACTCCCTGCATCTTCGAGTTGGTCTACTTCGCCCGCCCAGACTCCTTCCTCGATGAAGTCAGCGTCTACAAGACCCGACGTCGTTTCGGTGAGTCCTTGGCCGAACAGTGGCGCGCGGTGGGTGCCCCGGAGCCTGATGTCGTCATCCCGATTCCTGATTCCGCACGCGATGCTGCACTCTCGATGGCGGAAGCGATGAACCTTCCTTATAGGGAGGGGTTCACCAAGAACCGTTACGTCGGGCGTACGTTCATCATGCCGAACCAGGAAGCGCGTCAGCGCTCCATCCGACGCAAGTTGAATCCGATCCCACTCGAGTTCGAAGGCAAGAACGTCTTGTTGGTGGATGATTCCATCGTCCGCGGCAACACTTCGCGCAAGATCATCGAGGTCGCACGGAAGGCTGGCGCCGCCAACGTCTACTTCGCGAGTACTTCGCCGCCACTCACTTCGCCCTGCCCTTACGGCATCGACATGGCTACGGAGAAGGACTTCGTTGCCCGCGGTCGTTCGGTGGAGGAGGTGCGTGAAGAGATCGGTGCCGATCACTTGGTCTACCTGGACCTCGATCGCCTCATCTCCTGCGGAAAGGCCGGAAACCCCGGAATCAAGGAGTTTTGCAGCGGTTGCTTCACCGGCAATTACCCGACGGCCGATGCCACCGAGCATCTTGAGGCCCTCTCGGCCGAACGCGCTTCCGCACGCGTTTAGCGATAGAAATTCGTTTCAGTTTTTCGGGCATCCTGCCGAAGGGTGCTTTGTCCCATCATCGATGGACCCCCAACAAGACCCATCATGGTCCCTCGGTTGTGGGATGAACAAACCGTAAATTGAACGATGCAACTGATCGCAAACTCCAAAAAGTCCGGCTTCTCGCTGGTCGAACTGACCATCGTGGTCGTCATTCTGGGCGTGCTCGCCACCTTCGCGGTGCCGCGTTTCATGTCTTCCGTCGAGCGTACGAAAGCCTCCGAGGCCTTCAACTATCTCAGCCAGATGGAAACCGCTCAGGCCCGTTATAACGCCGAGAACGGCCGCTACGCCACCTCGACGAGTGCCATGGACATCGACCTCGATCGTCCTGAGTTCTTCAGCGTCTCCGGTCCTTACAGCTCCAACTGGGAAACCAAGTGGGAGATGAAGCTCACCCGTAACGGTGCATCTTCCGGATACGGCCGCTACACCGTGGTCTTCGACCAGGACGGCTACAACAGCCGCAAGAGCTCGATTAACAGCGACCTCGCTCCGTAAGGTCGGATTAAAGCCCCCCCTGAAACGGGTCGTGACTAAAAATCACGGCCCGTTTTTCCATTCAGGGAAAGAGCATTCCTTGCCGATGTGATTCTGCGCCCTTGGGAGCAAACTTATGAAAACCGCAAGAAACCCGGTCCAGTCGAAATCGAAGACTCAGGGATTTTCTCTGGTCGAACTCACCATTGTCGTGGTCATCCTCGGTGTCCTCGCGACCATGGCGGTACCGCGTTTTATGTCGTCGGTAGAGCGGACCAAGGCAAGCGAAGGCTTCGCCTATCTGAAGCAGCTGCAGACCATGCAGGAACGCTTCCGCAGCGACGCAGGCCGCTATGCCTACTCCAAAGAAGAGATCAAACGCGAGACGGGGGAGTCGCTCCTGGATCCCGAATTCTTCGATCTCTCTTCCTACAGCTCCTCGGACTGGCAAACGCGCTGGTCGGTGCGCCTGACGCGCAATGGAGCCAGTTCCGGCAAGGGACGCTACACCATCCTGTGGAATCAGGATGGCTTCAACGAAAGCCGCAGCAGCATTCCTGCTGACTTGAAACCCTAAGGACTTTTTCCTCAAGGCGCATCCCTAGGGCCGCCGAAAGAAGAGTCTCCAAGCCCGGTTGTCGGGCCGGGAACCCCCAACAGAAACCAATCATGAAACTGATCGCAAACAACAAAAAGTCCGGCTTCTCGCTGGTTGAACTGACCATCGTGGTCGTCATCCTTGGTGTGCTTGCAACCTTTGCAGTACCTCGCTTCATGTCTTCCGTTGAGAAGACGAAAGCTTCCGAGGCCTTCTCCTATCTCTCTCAGATCGAGAGTGCTCAAGGTCGCTACAACGCCGAGAACGGCAAGTACGCAAACTCCACGCGGTACATGGACATCGACCTCGATCGTCCTGAGTTCTTCAGCGTTTCCGGTCCTTACAGCTCCAACTGGGAGACCAAGTGGGAAATGAAGCTCACCCGTAACGGTGCATCTTCGGGTTACGGTCGCTACACCGTGGTCTTCGACCAGGACGGCTTCAACACCCGAAAGAGCTCGATCCCTCGCGATCTGAGCCCGAACCTGTAAGGTCCCGGCCCTTGCCCCAGGAAGGTCATGCTCTCGAGTGAGTGCATGACCTTCCTTCATTTCGCTCTCCCTCAAACTCATCACCCCTCAGATGAAAACAAACCTCCAAACCAACCCCCGTTCGGGATTCTCTTTGGTCGAACTGACCATCGTGGTCGTGATCCTCGGAGTGCTGGCAACTTTTGCAGTACCTCGTTTCATGTCGACGGTCGAGAAGACGAAGGCGTCGGAAGCCTTCTCCTACCTTTCTCAACTCGAGACTGCGCAGGCCCGTTACAACGCCGAGCATGGCAAGTACGCCAACCGTCGGAACAAGCTCGACATCACCATCGACAAGCCAGAGTTCTTCCACACTTCGCGGTTACGCAGCTCGAACTGGCAGACCCGATGGGAGATGAAGCTGACCCGTCGCGGCGCTTCCTCCGGTTACGGCCGTTACACCGTGGTCTTTGACCAAGACGGCTACAACGCCTCGAAAAGCACCATTTCCGCGGATCTGGCGCCAAACCTGTAAGCCTGAACCCCCTCGCTCAAAGGCGGTTCGGAGTGCGCGGGAAAATACCGCGTAAAACATCCAAATCCGTTTAAGGCAGGGGGGGGCCAGTACCGAAAGGTAACAGGTCCGGAAGCAATCCCCTCAGCTGACGAAACTAGTCCGAATCTGCGGGAGAGGTGCAACCGGGTGAAACCAACCTCCAAACCTCAAGCAATTACCCTCAGATGAAACTGTTCGCAAACAACACCAAAAAATCTGGCTTCTCGCTGGTCGAACTGACCATTGTAGTCGTCATCCTTGGAGTGCTGGCCACGTTCGCCGTGCCACGCTTCATGTCTTCCGTCGAGCGCACGAAGGCTTCCGAGTCCTTCTCTTACCTCGCGCAAATCGAGAGCGCGCAAGGTCGCTACAACGCAGAGCGTGGTCTCTACGCTGACAGCACCGCCAAGCTCGACATCAACTTGGACACTCCAGAGTTCTTCGATGTTTCCGCTCCTTCCAGTGCAAACTGGGAGACCCAGTGGGAAATGAAGCTCACTCGTAACAGTGCCTCCTCGGGTTACGGTCGTTACACCGTTGTTTTCGATCAGGACGGCTACAACACCGCCAAGAGCACGATCCCAAGCGATCTCGCTCCGAACCTGTAGGTTCTAGGTAACACCTCCATTCCCTCAACTTTGGTGGGCCGCGCTCTGGTAGAACGGAGCGCGGCTTTCCTCTTTTATCTCAAGGACATACGTTCGTCATGTCGAAGGGTTGGAGTCGGAAAACCCATCTTCCGATACCTCCAAAACCTTCAACCCTCAGAACGATGCAAATCAAGAACAACACCAAGAAGGCTGGCTTCTCGCTGGTCGAACTGACGATCGTGGTCGTCATCCTGGGCGTGCTCGCCACTTTCGCAGTGCCGCGTTTCATGTCCTCCGTCGAGAAGACCAAGGCGTCGGAAGCCTTCTCTTACCTCGCACAGATCGAGAGCGCACAAGGTCGCTACAACGCCGAAAACGGCATCTACGCAACCACGACTTCGGCGCTCGATCTCGAGATCGACAACCCGGAGTTCTTCAACATCTCCGGTCCTTACAGCTCCAACTGGGAAACTCGTTGGGAGATGAAGCTCACCCGTAACGGTGCCTCTTCGGGTTACGGCCGCTACACCGTGGTCTTCGACCAGGACGGCTTCAACACTCCAAAGAGCTCGATCCCGCGCGAGTTGAGCCCGAACTTCTAGGCTGTCATCAGCCTCTCCGGTAACACGCCGGAACCGGACCGCATCTTCTTCGGAAGGTGCGGTCTTCTGCGTTATGGGGGAGGCCCGCCATTCAAACCGAACACGGGTTATTGAGCGCGAAACCGCTTAAGTCCGACTGCAGGTTGGTCGAAAGACTTAAGCCGGGTAAGCCACCCATCAGACTCTCAATCCCTTCTTGCCGCGGCCTACCAAGAATCCATCATGAAAACCTTCGCCAACAACAAGAAAGCCGGCTTCTCGCTGGTTGAACTGACCATCGTGGTCGTCATCCTCGGTGTGCTCGCGACCTTCGCAGTACCTCGCTTCATGTCTTCCGTCGAGAAGACCAAGGCTTCCGAGGCCTTCTCTTACATGTCTCAGATCGAAAGCGCCCAAGGCCGCTTCAACGCTGAGAACGGCCGCTACGCTTGGAGCACCAACGATCTCGACATCTCGCTCGATCGTCCGGAGTTCTTCTACGTTTCCGGTCCTTACAGCTCCAACTGGGAAACCAAGTGGG
>JBMYYH010000024.1:0-34069 GCA_049609225.1 Planctomycetota bacterium
CGCGTGTCGAACGGGTTCACGCGCAGGGCCTCACCGAGCTCCCAGGCCGCGCCGGTGCTTTCACCCAAAAGCAAAACGCCATCATCCTCCAGACGGGAGGCAACGAATTCCTTGGCGACCAGATTCAAGCCATCCCGTAAGGGGGTGACCAAAGCGACATCTGCACTGCGATAAAGCGCGCGTAACTGATGCGGCGGCACCGACTGATAGAGGTAATGCAGTGGCTGCAAGCCAGGGCGTCCGAATTCGCCATTGATGCTGCCGGCGAGGCGATCCACTTCATCCTTCAACTCAGTGTAGTCACTCACTTCGGCGCGCGACGGCACCGCAATCTGAATCATCATGACGCGATCCACGATCGAGGGATCATCCGCAAGGAGATCGCGGAAGGCCAACATGCGTTCCGGAATGCCTTTGGTGTAATCAAGGCGTTCGACGCCCAAGATGATCCGACGATCCCCAGCCATCTCCTTGAGGTAGGCCTGGTAGTCCTCGATCTTCTGCTCCTGTTCCGCTTCTCCGGGCTCCCACAGATGAGCATCGATAGCCAAAGGCTGCGCCATCAACTGCACTTCGCGCCCTTCCGTGAGGATGCGCGTGGTCCGGGTTTCGATGCCGAGCACATGCGCGACGGAACTGCGGAAGTGCCGTACATAACCCATCGTGTGAAAAGCGATGAGGTCTGCACCCAAGACTCCATGCAACAATTCTTCTCGCTTCGGGAAGATGCGATACAACTCCGACGACGGGAAGGGAATGTGCAGGAAGAACCCGATGCGCAATTCCGGTCGAGCTTCTCGCAACATGCGCGGCAACAGCATCAGGTGGAAATCCTGCACGAACACCGTGTCGTGATCCCCGACTTGCGCTAGCACGCGATCGGCAAAGCGTCGATTGATCGCGACATACTGCTCCCAGTCCGCCTCGGTGTAGTGCATGCGTTCCTTGAAGTAATGGAACAGCGGCCAGATGCACTGGTTCGAGAGATTCTGGTAATACCGAAGGTGTTCCTCCTCCGTGAGTCCGACGCCAACCAGATCCTGCGCCGCCAGCGCATTGTGCATTTCTGCAGTCAGTTGACCATCTGCCGTGGTCATGCCTGGCCATCCAATCCAGGCGCCGCCACTCTCCTTGTGCAGCCCCGCAAGGCCTGTGGCGAGGCCGCCTGCGGAGAGTTGAACCTGCAGGCCATTGTCGGTGGACTGCATGGTGATGGGCAGCCGATTGCTGACCAGGAAAAGGCGTCCTTGCGACGGTGGGGTGGCGTGCATTAGAGGGAATCCGGGGTGCCGCCGATTCTAGCAATGGGCGGGGGTGGATTTCAGCACGCTACACCCATGCAATGAACTCCCAGGGATTCCCATGTGATGCCAGTCCAGCGAAAGCTGAGGTAATAGAAGTTCGCTCCACCACCCGCGTGATACACGAATTCGACCAGTACATCGGGGCTCGAGGGTGAGGCATGAATGGCCTCTACCACCGAAGTGCTGCTCCTTTGATGCAACGCTGAAGGGGCCAAGCCGAGGAATGTTCCTTCGTGGAGAATGGCATGGCTTTCATCTTCTGGAACAGCAGCAGTAGCCCATGCCTTGTTAAGCCGTTCGTATTCGAGAAGCGTGAGGCCATGATTCGGGAAAACCGTGGAGTCCTCCCGCTCCATCAGCATGTAAATCCATGGCCGTCCCTTCGGCTTGAATCGACCAGAGCGATGTTTGGCCCAAGCCTCCAAGATCGCGCGATGGAGATCCATGCGCACATCGTGCCAAAGCAAAGGATCGATGTCTGCATAGAGCGGATTCGCGATAGTGGGATAACCTGCTTCCAGGCGGTGGCCTAAATCGAAGGCGGCCATTTCCTGCGGTTCCACCCCGTCGGCTTCTGTTCGCGCAGAAGGCGCTTGGCATGCAAACAAACAAGCACACAAGATGGGTGCAAGAAACCAGTGCAGGGCATGATTCATGATAGGCTGAACGTTATGACGGAGCAGAAGCGGTCTCCCAAATCTATCACCCGCGAGCTCGGCGGTTTCTTGGCCTGTTGGACTCTTGCGATGTTTCTGCTGGCGCGCCCGTTTCGCTCGATGGAACTTGGACCCTTCCTTGGGGGCGGGTTCACCGTTGCCGCAATTGCAGTCATAAGCCTGTTGCCCGCCTTTCTGTGCTATGTGCTCTCAAGTTGTTCCCTCAGAGTCGGCATCCTCAACTATTGCTTGATGGTCTTGTTGCCGAACATCTGCTTGGAAATGCATCTCGCACCCGAAGAGTTGGCTTTCCAGTCTTTGGTGTTAGCAAACCCAGACGAATCCCATTGGCTCCCACGCGCGGAGCCGAATGAGTGGTGCTCCTTCAGTTATGACCCCTATGGCGAAATCATCGTCATCGACTGAAGCTTCTTCTCTGCCTCGATCACGCGCTCCGGTGTACTGATCTCGCACCATGCACCCAAATGCGTTTGCAGGTCAACGCAATCCGAATCCACCGCATGGCAAGGAAGCAGCCCATGACGAATCAAGCACAGCACCGCTTCCGGATTCTCCGCACGGGCCTTTTCCAAGTACGCCATCCAACCTTCATGCGGACGACAGATTCCTGTGAACACTGCGGCCAACTTACCTTCCGGTAAATCCTCTCCCTTCGCCAACAATCCAAGCAGACGTCCGGCGTGGTCGTAACGCAGGCCGCCGAAGACGTCGAGCGGACTGGAGGGGTGGAGGATCAGGGTGCCGGGTTCGGCTTCGCGCATCGAGCGGAAGGCGAAGTCGGTGAACATCTTGGCGTTGACCATGAGTTCGGGGAGAGCGCCGGAACGTCGGTGCATCTCCAGCAGAGTGCCGCCAGTGCCGAGTAGCTGCGGTTCCTCCAGGAAGTGCAGGCGGACCTTCGGATGCGCCCAACGCTGGGCTTCCGCGCGCACTTGTTCGCCCTTGAAGTGCAGGTTGATCCACACATCCACATAAGCATCTCCCATGGCTTCCAGAAGGAAACGCAAGGGCGTCGTGCCACCAACCGGGACGTTCGCCTTGGCAAAACGATCGCGCAGCCCTTCCAGGCGCGTCGCCTTACCTGCCGCCAGGATCAGCGCCGACGTCATCCGGCGACCACCTCGCGAAGAATGCGCCAATCACCCTGTTCATCCATGTCGAGCAATGCGACGGCGAAGCCCCGTGCGCGTTCCTCGGCCTCGGCATAATCATCTCGGCCCTGGACCAACAGGTTGCCGAAGGTGCCCAGAGCTTTGAGGACGCGTTGCAGGGCCGACAAGTGAAAGCGATCCTGCGCTTCTTCCAACTGCAGACCAAAGCAAGCACCAAGTGGGCCAACCTCGGCGCGCAACCTTGCATACACCTGATCCGGCAGATCCAGATAAGCATCGGTGTAGAGCGAAGCCAAGTCGTAGAACAAGGGACCACGCCGCAGATCTTGATGATCAATCCAGGCCAGTGGTCCGGCTTTCGGAAGCAGGATATTGCGACTATGGAAATCTCGATGTTGCAGGCAAGTCGGGCCCTGAGCCGCGACCTTGGCTAGCTCCTTACAGGTCCTCGCGATCTCCTCGGCAATGAATCCTTCCGAGGCGCCGCCGCGAAAGGCCTCCAGGTAACGCTCTTGGAACATGACCAACTCGCGCGTGAACAAGGTCTCGTCTAAAGCCAAGTCCGCATTGGGATGTTCGGCGTCCAGCGGTTCGAAGGCGAAAAGTTGCCAGCCGTCGAGCAGTGCGTTGTAGTTTTCGAGGCTGGGCTCGTGCCAGAGATGGCGATCGCCCAGATCTTCCACTAGGTAGGCGCCTTCGCAACAAGGGCCAAGGAGCGGCACGCGCACGCCGCGGGCGGAAAGAAGATGTGCCGTGGCGAGGGGTGGTGCGTCTTCGGAGAGCACCAACAACCACTGCTGCACTTTTGCTTGCTCCTCATCCAGTCCAGGCGGGCTCACTTCCGACTGCAGCCGGAAATATCGCCGTGGGCTGGCTTCGGGAGTCAGCTCCACGAGATCCACCGCTTCTCCGAAGAGGCGGTCGGCATGGATGTGGTGTTGTTCCTTCACGGTCATGAAAGCTCCTGCAGGTAAGTCTGCCGGAATTGGTCGACGTGTTCCAGACTATGCTGCAAGGTCGTGGCGCAATCTTCCTTGCCACGGCTGTAATCGCGCATCTCCAAAGCCGCGAGACCGTCGTAGCCGGCGGTCTGCAGGGTCTGCAGGACTTGCTGCCAAGGGATCGTGCCCTGGCCCGGCGCGAGATGGGCATCGCTGCAGCCATCGTTGTCATGCACATGCAAGTGCTGCAGCCGCGGCAATGCAGCTTGCAGTTCTTCCACCACATCGCCTTCGACATGGGCATGCCCCAGATCCACGCACAAACCCACCGTGCGTTCCGGATCCAGCTCGTCGAGGAGATCCACCAACTTCTGCACGCGGGTGCCGTCGGAAATGATGTTCTCCAAGAGCAACGCTACCCCGGCATCGCGAGCGGCAGGAATCAGCTGTGCCACGGCCTCTCGCGCCCATCCATGGCTGTGATCGGTCCAAGCATCCTTTTGCCAACCTAAATGCAACACTCCACCCTCCGCGCCCAAGGCTGCAGCAGCATGAAGGCCATCGATGGAGGCTTGGAGGGCGTCGGCACGGGCGGCGGCGGAGGGGTCGATGAGGGACCAGCGCGCGTTGTCCTCGATCAGTTCGGGCACCGAAGGGTAGAAGGGGAGATGCACGCTGCCCGCCTTCAGGCCGAAGTCGTCTAGCCGCCCTTTGAAGGATGCCAGCGCTTCCGCATCGCGCCAGGGCACGTGGGGTTCGGCCAGCCAGACCTCCAGTTTCGCGTAACCAGAGCGGCTCAAGGCCTCTAGAGCGGTCACGCCTAGTGCGTCATACACCAGGAGGTGGGTGGAAAGCGTTAACTCCATCGCTCCGTGTATCCTAGTTCCCCATGCTGGCCACTGCACTCCTGCTTGCCGCTCCGATGTTCCTCCAGGCCGACGAGACGGTCAAGGACTTCAAGCGTTTCTACCGCAAAGAGAAGGATCCGCTCAACAAGGCGGAGCTGATCTATTCGCTCGAAGACATCGACGATCCTGGCGTCGCCTCCGTGCTGCTCAAGATCATGGTGGATAAGGAGCCGGTTTTGGCCGATGCGGCACAGAGTGTGATCACGCAGCTGCCCAGCGCCAAGGCGCGGATGCCGCTCCACACCATCCTGTTCGAGGGCAAGAAGAAGGAGTACTTCGCTCCGATCCTGCGCGCCGCTGCCGATGGCAAATGGCATGAGTTCGCGGAGGTCACGCGCCCATATCTGCTGGATTCGAATGAAACCGTGCGTCTTTGGGCGGTCACGGTGGTCGGTGCGATTAAGGATGTCGATTCCTTGGAGCAGACCGGAATCCTTGTGGTTGAAGATGACCACACTCTGGTCCGCGCCGCAGCCGTGCAAGCCTTGATCCGGCTCGGCAAAGGCCATGAAGATGTTGCGGGGCCGCCGTTGGTAGCCGCATTGAAGGATCCGAGCATCTCGGTGAGTGCAGCAGCTTGCGTGGGGTTACGCACGGTGCGCACCAAAGAGGCCTTGGACCCATTGATCACGCTGCTGGAAAGTGGCGAAGGGCGCATTCTGGAGGAAATCTGGCCGACTCTGGTCGAAATCACTGACCAACCCTTCAATGATGATCCGACCTTCTGGCGCAACTGGTACGAAGCCGTCAAGGAGACCTACGAGATTCCGAGCGACGCGAAGATCGCGGAACGTCGGGCGGCACGGGATGCGGCCAATGCGGAGTACACCACGCCGAAAGCCGAAGCGGATTTCATGGGGGTGAAGACTTCCAGTCGTCAGATCGTGTTCGTGATCGACGTATCCGGTTCTATGGAAGAAGAAATCATCGACCGCGATAGCTTCCGGGAACGTGGATTTACGCGTTTCTCCAAGTTGGAGATCGTCAAGGAGGAGCTCTCGCGTTCGATCGAGCAACTTGGCGATAACGTCGTGTTCAACATTTACAGCTTCGCGACCAAGGTGCATCCATGGCGCAAGGGCCCGGTGCCGGCAAATGCACTCAACAAGAAGAGCGCGATGGCTTGGGTGAAGAAGTTGAAGCCCATCGGTGGTGGACAAGCTTCCCAGATGGCGTCGGCCGGGTTGCGCGGTAGCTCCAATCTGGAAGATGGGCGCACCAATACCTATGCGGGCCTGCTTGCTGGTCTCGGCGTGAACCCGGATCCGAAGAAGCGGGGGCCGATGACCGAGCTCGCCGGCGAAGATCCCGATAAGGTCGCCGACACCATGTTCTTCCTCTCCGATGGCAAGCCCACGGTGGGTGAATTGGTCGACACCGAAGACATCAAGATCGCCATCGCCAAGATCAATCGCTTCCGCGGGGTGGTCATTCACACCATCGCCATCGGTGACTTCACGAGCAACTTCATTCAGGATTTGGCGCGTGATAATGGCGGGGTTTTTGTCGACCTCGGGCGATAAATCGGGGTGTCGGAAGGGGTGCCAAAAACCCGGTGAATTAGGATTTTTCCCTCAAGACTGGCAACTGGCGAAGGCCAGAGCCTATACTTGACACGGGTCCGAAGCAGCCGCAAAATGCCGCCCTTCAACGGGGCGTGGCTCAGCCTGGTAGAGCGCTGCGTTCGGGACGCAGAGGCCGGAGGTTCAAATCCTCTCGCCCCGACCATTTTCCCGTCAGGATCCACCCGTCGCATTTGCGACCACTCTTGGAGTCCTCATGTCTGAAGAGCAAGGTAAACCACCGGCTCAGCGAAGGCGTCGTCGTAGGCGACGTAGTCCGATTCAAGATTCGGCCTCTTCCGCACCCGCGGAAGGCGCAGAATCCAACGAGAAGACCGCGTCCTCGAAGGATGCTGATGCTGCGCCCTCACGCCGCCGACGTCGTCGTCGCCGCGGAGGAATGCCGTCCGGAGGACAGGCGCAAAACGGTGAACAAGGTGCCCAGGAAGGGCAGTCATCCTCCAAGGGAGGCAAGGATCGGCGCCCGCAGCGCGAAGGTCGTGGGCCGCGAGAACCGCGCGGTGAGTTGCTCGAGATTTCGGGCATCTTGGACCTGCGTAAGGATGGCACGGGCTTCCTGCGCCAGCGCGAGAACGATCTCGCCGAGCAGGCCACCGACCCGATGGTGCCGCAGCCGATCGTGAAGAAGAACGGGCTGAAGAATGGTTCGTTGATCGTCGGGAAGGGAAGTCTTGGGCGTGGCCATAAGAGCCCGCGGCTGACTTCGATCGAGACCATCGATGGTCTTACGCCGGCAGAACTGCGCAAGCAGCGGGGCTTCAAGAAGCTCACCGTGATCGATCCCGATTTCCAGTTTGAGCTGGGCGGATTCGAGCAGGAGCATCAACTGTCGATGCGCATCCTCGACTTGCTGTGCCCGATTGGGCGTGGCCAGCGCGGTTTGTTGGTCGCGCCACCGCGGACCGGCAAGACCACCCTCATGATGAGCATTGCCGCGGCGATGGAAGCGCTTTATCCCGATGTGCACTTGATCGTGCTGTTGGTGGATGAGCGTCCGGAAGAGGCAACCTACTGGCGTCGGTCGATTAAGAATGGCGAGGTCTATGTCTCCACCATGGATCAATCGCCGAAGAATCACGCACGCTTGTCGGAGCTGGTGCAGTTCCGCGCCGAGCGTCTGGTCGAGACCGGCAAGGAGGTGATGATCCTGCTCGATTCGATCACCCGCATGACTCGCGCCTTCAACAACACGATGGGGGGCGGCAAGGAGTCGCGCACGATGTCGGGTGGTCTGGATGCGCGCGTGTTCCAGCGGCCGAAGCACTTCTTCGGAGCTGCGCGCAACACCGAAAACGGTGGTTCGCTGACCATCCTCGCAACAGCCTTGGTGGATACCGGGTCCCGCATGGACCAGGTCATCTACGAGGAGTTCAAGGGAACCGGCAACATGGAGCTGACCTTGGACCGGCGTTTGGCCGATCGTCGGGTCTATCCGGCCGTGGCGATTGAGCAGACGGCCACGCGTAAGGAGGAACGCCTCCTTTCGCGCACCACCTTGCGCAAGATCAATATCCTGCGCCGCGTCCTGAGTCGCATGCGTTCGCGCGAGGCGATGGAGATGCTCATCGATCGCTTGGCTCGTTATCCATCGAACCAAGAGTTCCTTGCCGCGTTCTCCATGGATGATGTCGCCTGAGGAAGCGGTCGTTCGTGTCGAGGGCTTGGAAAAGTCCTACGGATCGGTGCAAGCCCTTCGCGGCATCGATTTCACCGTGCCTGCAGGGTCGGTGCTGGGTTTTCTCGGTCCCAATGGCGCTGGCAAGACCACGGCCATCAAGATCCTGACGGGATACTTGGCAGCGGATGCCGGAACCGTCGAGGTGTGTGGCATGCCAGTCACCACCGAGTCTCTCGAGGTCAAGCGTCGGATCGGCTATCTGCCTGAGAACAACCCGGTCTACCGTGATATGCGGGTGGAGGATTTCCTCCGCTTCACGGCGCAGGCCTTTCATCTGCGTGGCGCCGCGGCCAAGGCTGCGATTGACCGCGCGGTGATGCAGACAGGATTGCAGGAAGTGTTTCGCCGGGGAATCGGGGAATGTTCGAAGGGATTCCGTCAACGTGTTGGTTTGGCGCAAGCCTTGTTGCATGATCCGGAGTTGTTGATCCTGGATGAACCAACCAATGGATTGGATCCCTTGCAGGTGGTGGAGATGCGGGCTTTGATCCGGGAACTTGGCCGCACCAAGACCATCATCATCACCAGCCATGTGTTGCCGGAGATCGAAGCTCTGGCGAATCGCGTGGTGTTGATCCATCAGGGCCGAAAAGTCGCCGATGGACCGATGGCGAGTATCGCTTGTAATGGCGGCGGTGCCTGCATCGCTCGCTTGACCTTGCGCGCCGATGAAGATCAGTTAATCCATCTTCTCGAAGAGGCGGATGCAATGCTGTTGGAAGATCGCCCGGCACCGTTCGAAGGGGATGGCATGCAAAGCGTGCTGGTCGAGGTGGAGGGTTGCGATGGCCTGGCGCGGATCGCGCGGGAAGCGACTCAAGCGGGTTTGGAACTGTTCGAGTTGGCGCCGCAGAGTGGCACCTTGGAATCGTTGTTTCAGAACTTGCCTCCCGGAGGTGCAGCATGAGATTTCTGCTGATTGCACGCCGCGAGTTCTTCGCTACCTTTGATGCGCCCACGGGCTTCGTCATCTTGGCGATGTTTCCTGCCCTGGCAGCGGCCCTGTTCTTCTTGACGGGCCCCTTTTTCGCATTGCAGGAGGCCAGCTTGCGGCCCTTCTTCTCCAACATGCCTTGGCTGTTGGTGATGTTGGCGCCGGCGATCACCATGCGACTGTGGGCCGAGGAGCGGCGCAGTGGCACGGAGGAATTGCTGCTCACCTATCCTTTCCGTCTGCGCGATTTGGTGCTTGGGAAGTTCCTGGGAGCCTGGGCGGTCTTGGCCTTGGCCTTGTTCTTCACCCTGGCGGTGCCGATCACGGCCGAAACCTTGGGTGATCTGGATTGGGGGCCGGTGGTCGGCGGTTATCTGAGCGTGTTACTGCTCGGTGGTGCGAGTCTGGCGATTGGATTGTTCCTTTCCGCCTGCACCGATAACCAGATCGTGGCTTGGTTACTGGGCGCCGTGGTCCTTCTGACCTTCAACTTGATCGGCATCGCCGCAACGGCAGAAGCGATTCCACCTGCACTGGGGCGTCTGTTCTTGGAGCTGGATTTCGGCAATCACTTCCACGCCATCACGCGCGGCGTGATCGACCTGGGGCATGTGGCTTTCTACCTGGGCGTTACCGCGTTCTTCCTGTGCGCCAACGGCATCGTGTTGGAACGGAGGCGTTGGTCATGAGCAGGCGTCGTGGAAGGAGTGCCCGGCGGCAGTCGAGCTTATCGCTGCTGCTCGTGTTGGCAGTGATCGTGCCGGCGGTCGCCCTGATGCAGTTGCGTCCGATGCGCTTGGACCTGACGGAAGATGGTCAGTATTCCTTGGCCAAGGCTACGGAAGACCAGTTGGATCAGTTGGAGGACCGTCTGCAGGTCAAGTTGTACTTCAACCGGGATATTGAGGGTGCGGAATCACTGTTGCCGCAACGTCTGATCCTGGAAGACCTGCTGGAGGAGATTGAGCGACACGGCGCACCCTACGTCGAAGTGGAGACGGTGGATCCGACCACCGACTTGGCGGCGATGCGGGATGCGGAGCACGTCGGAGTGGAGCCTTTGCAGTTGGCGGGGCAGGACATCGGCGGCGTGCAAGTACAGCTGCAGTATCAAGGACTGGAGTTGCGTTATCAGGATCGCAGTGAGGTGATCCCCTTCATCACGGCGTCGGAGTTTGAGTTCGCATTCACGGTGCGATTGGCCTCCTTGCTGCGCCCGAAACGTCCGGTGATTGGATTCATCTCGGATGAACCACCCTTGCCGCCGCCGATGCCGGGCATTCCGCGCAAGATTCCGGAAGGACGGATTTTTGAGCAGCTGCGCGAGCGTCTGGGCCAACGGTATGCGGTGCGGGATTTGCGCCTCACCGAAGACCATCCGATCGAAGACGACATTGTCGCCGTGGTGGTGGCGCGTCCGCGGGATCTGGCGGAAGACAGCTTGCGTTGCGTCGACCGGTACTTGGCTGAGGGTGGCCGCGTGGTGGTGCTGCAGGATTTTGAGGTGGTGCAGTCGCAGAGCCTTGAGAGTCATCCGTTGACCACCGGCATGGAATCCTGGTTGGCAGGATTCGGTATCCAGCTGGATGATCGTTTGATCTATGACCTGCAGGGTATTCGCGTGCAGGCGGGGGTGCAGACCATCCATACGCCAAGTGGCCCCCAAGCGGTGCCGCTGGAGGCGAACTATGGATTTGGTTTGCTGCTGGAGGGCGACAGCCTTTCGCGCACCCACCCTGTGACCGCCGATCTTTCCCGCGTGGCTTCTTTCTGGGCGCATCCGATCGGCACTACCGATCTGCTCGATACTCTGGAGTCCGAAACACTCCTGCAGAGTAGCCCGCAATCCTGGCTGCTGCCGCATGATCGTGATCTGGGCATGTCGATGGAAGCCATTGAAGCCACCGACACCGATGCCCGACGCAGCGGCAACCCTCGCCCGTATGCCATCGGTGTGGCGGTACAGGGCGTGTTCCCGGCAGCCTTCCCTGCAGAAGACATCGTGCCCGCGCGCGGCAGTTTGGTGGTCCTCGGCGATGCCGACCTCTTCCACAACACCACCTTCGCTTCCGGCGGAGACGGCAATGGCGATTTCGCCGCGAACCTATTGGACTGGGTGGCTCAAGATGCCGATCTCATCGCCTTGCGTTCGCGTGGTAAGCGAGAACGTCCGTTGGTGGATTTCGAATTGGAGTACGTGGAAGGTCATGGTGGTTGGGATCAACCCGAAGACAAACTCGAAGAGCTCCACCGCGACGCCACCCAACACGCACGCAGCCGCCAACGCTGGATCGCCTGGGGCAATGTCCTCGGACCTGCAGTCCTGGTGTTCCTGATGGCCAGCGCCCACTTCCGCTACTACCGACGTCGAGCCCAGCGCCCTTATGAAGGAGGTTCCTCATGAACCGGCGGAACCTGATGTTGCTCTTGGTGGCAGGGGTCCTTTGGATCATCCACCTCAGCATCACCCGGCCTTGGCAGGGAGATGCCCATGCGCGGACGGCCGCCACCGTCGGCAAGCTGTATCCGCAATTGGAGCAGGAGTTCGATCGCATCGTGCGGGTCGTCCTGGAAAGTGGTGAGGAACGCACCACCCTGCGCTTGGTGCAGGAAGGCGAACGTCGTGGGCGCGGTTGGATGGTGGAGGAGAAGAACTTCCCGGTCGACTTCGGTCGCTTCACCATGTTGCTGGAAAACCTGGCATCCATCACGACCTCGGATGTGGTCTCGGTGAATCCACAAAAGCATGAGGTCTATGGTGTCGGGGAGGATCAAGGCACGCGGGTGCGGGTCTACTCGTCGGATAACCGCCTCTTGGTCGATTGGATTGCCGGCTCCTTGCGTCAGCAGGATATCGCCGGTGGCCAAAAGCCGGTGCTCGAGTTCTACATGCGGGATGCCCGCAGCGATCGCGTCTATCTCAGTGGCGATGCGATCCAACCGGCCGTCGACCCGGTGCGGTGGTGCGAAGTGCAACTCCTGCGCGGCTTCGACATGGAGCGGATCAACACGATCAAGCGCACCGATTTCCAGACCGGTGAGAGTTGGAGCATCACCCGCCTAAACGTCACGGCCGAAGATGAAGAGGGGGATCAAAGCCCTTGGTCCATGGTGGAACCGATGAAGGCCACCGCTCTGGCCTATGCCGGAGATTCGATGGCCACCACCATCGTAGGATTGGAAGTGGCCGACATCATCGGCGAGGCCGATCCCGCTGGTGGCGATGAAGCTCGTTATGGATTCCCACAGGATCGATTCGAGGCCGGCATTGAAGGCCGCGTCTTCCTGTTCGAACTCGGGCGCCCAGCCGCGCAAGGGCAACGTTATCTGCGGGTCAAAGACCTGCCTTTCATCTTCACCGTGTCCGACTTCACCGTCAGCCAGCTGCGGCAACCCGTGGAGCGGATGCTGATGGAGGATGAGGAGTGATCTGGAATCCCTTCTTCTGGGGCGGCATCCTCGCAGTTGCCTTCTTCTTCCTCACCCTGGCCCTGGTCGGACTGAGTTGGTTTGCAGCACCCTCCGGGAAGCAACGCCTGCTCCGCGCAGAGGGCGTGGCCATGTTCCTGATGCTGCTCCTGACCGGGTGGTTGGGCCAAGACTTGTGGAACAACCTGCAGGGTCTGCTCGAGACCCCGGAACCCAGCATGGATCAGATCACCGAATGGGCCCGTGAGTTGGTCTCGATGATGATCGTCGGTCTGTCGCTGGTGTTCGGCTCGTTGTTGAGTTGCTTCAGCTGGGTGCGCGCCGGCTTCGCGGGCAATGGCATCCGCAGTGTGGTGTGGGCGCTTGCCGGGCTCAAGGTCGTGCTGTGGTCGGTCGCGTTGATCGACTTGATGAATCGCGCTACCAACACCGACGAACCCACCTTCATCCCCGATGGAGAACTGGCTGGAGTCTCCGCGCCCATCCTGGAAGCGATGGGTAACTCGATCTCCTTCTGGTTGCCTCTCTGTGCAGGCCTCTTCCTTTCCAGCATCTTCGCCAGTTTGGCGATGCGCAGGAAATAAGAGATCGACCCAGCCTTAGAGGCCTACGTTTCCGGCCAGTACTCGCGCCAATCCGCAGTCGGGCGCGTGATCTTGCCTTCCGCAGCCAACTGTTGCGCGGCCTGCGGGGACAGCTTCACCTGGCGCACTGTCGATTCCGCAAGGACCTGCCCTGCAGCCTCGACAATCCCTTCGGCATCCAGGCCGTGATAAGCGAAGATCTCATCGGGGCGCCCCGACTTGGAGAATTTCTTCACGCCCAAGCTGACCTGCTTGACACCCACGATCGATCCCGCGTTGTCGAGCAAACCAGATTCGCCGTCGACCACCGAGACCATCGGCACCGTGCGTGCAGCCAAGAGATGCGCATCGGCTGCATCGAGCACTTCGCCAGCGGTGCCAACCAGGTGCACGGTGCCGTCAACGCCGAGCTTGTTGAGCTGCGCGAAGCCGTCGCGCTCGGCGAAACGTCCGAGCAGGAGATCGGGGTTGGTGACCATCAGCACATCGGCGCAGATCCCACGCTCGCGCAACTTGTCGCTGGCTTCGATGGCTTCCACCGCCATGGCACCTAGTGCAAGAAGGGTGACGACATTGTCGCCCGGCTGGTAATCCTCTTCGCCGCTGCGGTTGATCAACCAGTAACCACCGGCAAGGACATCCTCACGCACTGCTGCAAGGATCTGATCTTCGGGCAGGGGAGCACCCTGTGCATCCTGGTGTTGCGCCTGTGCCTTCAAGCGCTTCATCATCTCCTTCTGACGCACACCCATCGTCACGGCACGCACCACCACACCTTCGCGGTCAGTGTTGTCGCCACTGCAATGGCGTTGCACGGCATCCGCCAGGATCCATTCCATCTCCTTGGCGTAGCAAGGCTCCCAGGTGATCATGCTGGGCATCTGGATATCGCTCTTCCAGGAGTGCTGCGCGCCTTCGGGAGCCAGCGTCACGCCCGAAGGAGTGCCGACCAGCAGGAAAGAGCTGCGCCAGTACACGTTGTAGTAGAGCTGGTCCAGCGCACGTTTGATGAAGAAGTCGTAGACCGTCATCATCGGCATCAGAGGCACGCCGAAATATTGTCCGCTCATGCCGAAGGATCCGGCGGCACTCATGCTCGCGGCTTCGGCAATCTCGAAGCGGATGTGGCGGGTCCACGGATTGTGGGTTGAATGCAGCTGCGGACGCCCGCGCTCACTCCACTCCAGTTCCGCTTCCCAATCCTTACCTTCGGTGACGCCGTAGATCTTGCCATCCATGGCCGGATTGATGTTGGTGCTGGTACCGACATCCGGCGACATCGTTAGCATGAGGTCGGCGGCAGCTGCCCAAGCCTTCTCCTCATCCTTCAACGCCGCGCCGACGTCCTGCCCGGCCGCTTCGTATTCATCATGCGTACCGATCCGCACCAGCTTGCCTGCGACCTGACCCCACATCCATTGCGTGTGCACGATCGGCATCATCGACAAGTTGATGTTGAAGTCGTTCGGTAGGTCCCCGGCAGCGGCCAGGCGTTCGGCTACCTTCGCACGATTGGCGTCCATCCGCGTCTCTTCCGCTTCGACGCCCTGACGCATCAGGTCACCGCGTGCCTGCAGGAACTTGACCTCTTCGCCATCCGCATCCCAAGAGCCGAGACGGCCATAGGGATCTTCCATCGACAAACCTTGCGCGACCAACATCTCGCTGATCTCCTTCTCGTCGGGGAGCGAGGAGTGGTTGCCGGACTGTGCTAGGCACTCCATGCCCAAACCCTTGATGGTGTGCGCGAGTACAAAGCTCGGCTTCTTGCTCTGACGTGCGTGCGCGAAGGCTTCCAGGACCAACACCATGTCGTGGCCACCCATGTCGGTGAGTAGCTCAAGCACTTCCTCGTCGGAGCGATCGGCGAAGGCCGGTTTGGTCTTGGCATCCATGCGGGTGAAGACTTCGCGCACCAATGCGGCGTCTTGCTTCCACAGCAAAGCCTGCAGGTCGAAGTCGCTGAGGCCTTCTTCGAAGACCGCACGCAGGGCCTTGCCACCTTTGCCCTTGAAGGCTTCCAGACGCTTGCGGCCGTGCTGGAGTTCGAGCACTTCCCAACCATTGGCTTCCATCGTGCGACGGATGCGGGTGGCGTCGGTGCCACCGAAGACTTCGTTGTTGATCAGGCGCGTGCCATCCAGCGATTGGCGGTTGTAGTCGAGGATCCAGGTGACATTCGATAGACCGCGCTCGGCGAAATCCGTCGCCGCTTCAAACAGCGAGCCTTCGCGGAATTCGGAATCGCCCATGAGCGACCAGAAGTGGATATCCCGCGCCTCTTCCTGGTCATGGTCGACCAGGTAGTTCCAAGCCAAAGCGAGATAACCCGAGTTGACCGGCGGAATGCCGACCGTACCACTTGGAAGGATGCGCCAGTTGTCCGGGTCACTGGCTGCGTGATAGGACTGGAATACCGGCTCACCGGCCTCCGAGAACTTCCGCAGCCGATGCATCACACCTTCCATGGTGGCGTCGTCCATCCAATGGCCAGCGGCATCGCGGAAGAAACGGGTCTGGTAATGCAGGGCGTGATCCAGCGGCGCCATGTGCGGCTTGCCACACCAGAAATCCTGCGGTGCGCGAGCGACCATATGCAGGGCCGTTGCCAGATGCAGCGAGGAGGCACATGCCGCCGGATGGCCGCCGACCTTGGGATCGGTAGGGGCGGCGTCGGAGCGATGATTGGCCTCCCAGATCATGTGGGACAACTGAGCCAAGGCGCGATCGGCGATGGCGTCGAGGGCCTGGAGCTGGGCGGGATGAAGTCCGTAGGGCAAGGACACGGCTGTGGACGGCTGGGACATGGCTGGTCAGGCGGAGAACCGGAATTCAAGATTATAGGACTTCCAGGGGCTGGATTCCTTCTTTGCCGCTGCGTTACAATGGCTCATGGACCTACCGCTTGCCCTCACCTTTGACGACGTCCTTCTGGTGCCCCAGGAGTCTGATGTCCTCCCAACCGAGGTGGAGACCAACACGCGATTTTCACGCAATGTGCGTTTGAGAATCCCCATCGCTTCGGCAGCCATGGACACCGTCACCGAGTCGCGTTTGGCGATTGCATTGGCGCAGCAAGGTGGCATTGGCGTCATTCACCGGAACCTTTCGATCGAGGATCAGGTTCGTGAAGTGGATATCGTCAAGCGCAGCGCCCATGGCATCATCCATGATCCGCTGACCTTGGAGCCGGATGAGACGGTGCGCGAAGCGCGTCGATTGATGTCCGAGCACAACATCTCCGGATTGCCGGTGGTCGATAACGGCAAGGTCGTCGGCATCCTCACGCGGCGTGACCTGAAGTACCAAGGCGGCGACGACCAGAAGGCATCCGAAGTGATGACCCGCGAGCTGGTCACTGCACCTCCGGATACCGATCTCGCAACCGCCAAGTCGATCCTCTACAAGGCCAAGGTCGAGAAGTTGATTCTCGCTGACCAGGAAGGGCAACTCGCCGGTCTCATCACCATGCGCGATATCCGCATGGCGAGCGAGTACCCGCAGGCTTCCAAGGACAAGGATGGTTGCCTGATCACCGGTGCCGCCGTCGGTGTGCATGACTATGAGCGCGCTGAAGCCCTCGTCGAGGCGGGGGTCGATGTCCTCACCGTCGACACCGCGCATGGCCATAGCGTCAACGTCTTGGAGACCGTCAAGGAACTGAAGAAGCGTGATTGGGTCGATGTGGTGGCCGGCAACATCGCCACCATGGAAGCCGCGGAAGCCCTCATCGAAGCAGGCGCCGACGGCATTAAGGTCGGCATCGGTCCGGGTTCGATCTGCACCACGCGCGTGGTCGCTGGTGTCGGAGTGCCACAGTTCACCGCGGTCTACCGCGTCAGCCAAGTCTGCGCCTCCGAAGACGTACCGGTCATTGCCGATGGTGGTATCCGTCATTCCGGAGACGGCGTGAAGGCCCTCGGAGCCGGTGCCGAATGCCTGATGCTCGGCTCCCTCTTCGCTGGTGTGGATGAATCCCCTGGCGAGACCTTCCTGTACCAAGGCCGTTCCTTCAAGGCGGTCCGCGGTATGGGTTCTTTGAGTGCCATGGTGGAGGGCGGCAAGGCCCGCTACGGCCAAGCCAATGTCGACGAGCAGCAGAAGCTGGTTCCGGAAGGCATCGAAGGCATGGTTCCGCATCGTGGCGCACTCGCTCCCTTCGTCTATCAATTCGTCGGCGGTATCCGCGCAGGCCTCGGTTACCTCGGTGCCGAAGACCTCGATGTGTTCCGTTCGCGTGCCCGCTTCGTCCGCATCACCGGTGCCGGCCAGCAGGAGAACCACCCGCACGACGTCCGCGTGACCAAGGAAGCTCCGAACTACTGGCAAGCGCAATAGTCCACGCGTCTTTCAGTTCCAAGATCCCTAGAAGAAGAAACGCACCCCGTGCACCAACGCATCCTCATCATCGATTTCGGCGCGCAGTACACGCAGCTGATTGCCCGTCGCGTTCGCGAACACCAAGTCTTCAGCGAGGTCGTGCCTCCGCATAAGGCACTGGAAGCCGCCAAGCAGGAAGGTCTGCAAGGCATCATCCTTTCGGGTGGTCCCGCCAGTGCTTACGCCGAAGACGCTCCTTTCCTCGATTCCGCCATCCTCGACCTCGGCGTGCCGGTGCTCGGCATTTGCTACGGCATGCAATGGATGTGCGAGGCCCTGGGCGGCAAGGTCGTCCCGGATGATTCGCGCGAGTTCGGTTTCACGCGGATCAGCATCGATAAGCATGGCCCGCTGTTCAAAGGTGTGGCTTTCGACACCGTCGTGTGGATGAGCCATGGCGACCGCGTCGAGAAGTTGCCGGAAGGCTTCGAGAAGCTGGCGCATTCGGCCGAGTGCCCGGAAGGCGCGATCGGTGACGATGCGCGGAAGTTCTACGCCGTGCAGTTCCACCCCGAGGTGGGGCATACGCAGGAAGGCGAGCGCATGCTCGAGAACTTCCTGCGCGGCATCTGCGATTGCACCGGCGACTGGACCCCGGGTGACCTCGCTGCCGAACTGGTGCAGCGCGTGCGCGATCAGGTCGGCGAAGACGGCGAGATCGTGCTCGGCCTCTCCGGCGGTGTGGACAGTTCGGTGGTCGGCGCGATCTGCCAGAAGGCGATCGGCAAGCGCTGTCATGCGATCTTCGTCGACAACGGCCTGCTGCGAGCGGGTGAAAGGGATCTGGTCGAACAGGCCTTCAAGGATCACTTCGAGCTCGACCTCACCGTGATCGATGGGGAGAAGCGTTTCCTCGACAAGCTCGCGGGTGTCACCGATCCGGAGACCAAGCGTAAGACTATCGGTTATGAGTTCGTCGAGATCTTCCGCGAACAGGCCAAGCGTTTCGACAAGGCACACTTCCTCGGTCAGGGCACGCTGTATCCGGATGTCATCGAATCGGTCTCGGCTCATGGTGGTCCGACTGCGGTGATTAAGTCGCACCATAATGTCGGTGGCCTGCCGGAAGACCTGGAGATGGATCTGGTCGAGCCGCTGCGTCTGTTGTTCAAGGATGAAGTCCGCGAACTCGGGCGTGTGCTCGGATTGCCGGAAGCCATGGTCGCGCGTCAGCCGTTCCCGGGACCGGGATTGGCCGTGCGTTGCGTCGGCGAATGCACCCCGGAGCGCATCAACATGCTGCGGGAAGCGGATCGTGTGGTGCGTGAGGAGTTCGAAGCGCGCGATGAGCACCTCGGCGTGTGGCAGTACTTCGCCGTGCTCACGGGCGCACAGTCGGTAGGCGTGATGGGCGACCAACGCACCTACGAGGAGGCTTGTGCCATCCGCGCGGTGCAGTCCAACGACGGCATGACCGCTGATTGGGTTTACCCGAGCCGCGAATGCTTGCAGGCGATCTCCAATCGCATCATCAACAACACGCGTGGCATCAACCGGGTGGTCCTCGATATCACGTCGAAGCCGCCAGGAACCATCGAGTGGGAATAGGGCGGCCGTAGTCGGTTTAGCCTAAGCCGCAGGATCGCGGCTCTCGATCGGCAAGGTGAAGCGGAACACGCTTCCCTTGCCGATTTCGCTTTCCACCCACACGCGGCCGCCATGCCGTTGCACCAAGTCGGTGACGATGGATAGGCCGAGGCCGCGTCCAGCAGTCTCGCGGGTGCGTGCTTCATCACTGCGCACGAAACGCTCGAAGATGATCTCGAGTTGTGCAGGAGCGATGCCTGCGCCACTGTCTTCGACGGCAATCTCCACCGCGGCTTGGCCATCCGCGCCGACCACCTGCTTGGCGCGCACCTCAATCGTTCCGCCAGCATTGGTATGACGAATGGCATTGCTGATGAGGTTGCCGAGGACCTGGACCACCCGCAATCCATCCGCGTGGACCTTCGGTAGGGAATCCACGCCGCCATATTGCAAAGCCACCTGCTTGGTCGCGGCTTTGCTGCTCCAACGTTGGACCGCTTCATGGCAACAAGCGACGGCGTCGGTGGGTGCGCTTTGAATAGGCAAGGAGCCTTGATCCAATTCCGTCAACAATCCGACGTCGGCGGCGAGGCGTTTCATGACCTCCAGTTCGACGCCAATCCGTTTGGCGCATTCCTCCGGAGACTGCAATCCGGCCTCGAGACCAGCAAGCTCCAGTTGCAATACGCTGAGCGGAGTATTCAGTTCATGCGCGAGGTCCGCGACCATGCGTTTACGCAAGGCGCGTTGTTGCTCCAACGCATCGAGCATGGCGTTGAAGCTGGCACTCATGCGTCCGACTTCATCCTCCGACGTGACGGGTAGGCGTCCCTCGGTTTCGCCCTGTGCAAGACGGGTGGTCGCTTCCGTCAGTGCCTGGATCGGTGCTAAGACCCGACGTCCGAGCCAAAGGGTGAAGAGGACTGCAGCGGCAAGCAGAAAGACGGCGCTCTTCAGGAGAGAACCTTGCACACCCTTCAGGAATTGATTGGCTTCACCGCGGTAGTAACCCGGTCCAGCGGCGACGGCGATTTCACACATCAAGGAACCATCGCGCCAGTCATGGATGGGGGCGGCATCTTGCCAGAGTTGTTCATCGATGAGGCCGCCAAGAGGGCCGTCGTCGAGGTCGAAGAGGATCCGGCCACCGGGATCCACGACCAGGATGCGCGAACCGTCGATCAGAGTGTCGAGAAACCATGCCAAGCGTTCCGGGAGGATCGCTTCCGGACTCTCGAGGTAGTCTTCGAAGGAAGGGAGATCTGCAAAAACGAAGATCAATGTTTCGGAAAGGACCTCGGCGAGATAATCCACCGCCTCTGCTTCGGTCGCATCGGGCCATTCTTCGCGCAGGATGCGTTCCTCCTCGGCCAAGATCATGGAGCTGATCTCATAGGGGCTTCGATCCAAGCTCCAACACAACTCCTCCAAGCTTTGGTCCTGCAGCGCCCGTTCCAAGGCTTCGGCGGTAAGCCCAAGTAGGTCGGCAGTACGCGCCATCCACATACCCCATTCGGGGCCTTCTTCATCATCCGGGGAATAAGGCAGGAAGTCATCGACCGCGCCCAGCAAGAAACGCTGCAGTGCCGGGCCAGGATCCTCTTGATGGCCGGACCGGTTTAGCCAGGCTTCCAGATAGATCGCCAGATCTTCGGCCTGGTTGCGGGCTTCGTGGCGTGCATAACGCGAAAAGTTGTTGCGCACCGCGTCGCCGGCGAGGGCACCACCCACCAGCAAGGTCAGGAGCACGATTCCTAAACCACCAAGGACCAGTCGGGGGCGAAAGCCAAGTTTCATGCTTCCTCCGAAGAGACGAAGCGATAACCCACGCCGTGCACGGTCTGCACGAACTCAGGGTGGGAGGGGTCGGCCTCGATGCGTTCGCGCAGGCGTCGGATCTGGACATCGACGGCGCGGTCATACCCTTCAAAGTCCGGGTCGAAGGCGGCATCCAGGAGGTCGGCGCGCGAGAACACGCGTTCGGGGCGTTTCATCAAGGTCGCGAGGACATCGAACTGTAGGCGGGTGAGGGTGGTCTCTTCGCCGCGCACGGTGCAGGTGCGTCGTTCGAGGTCGATGGATAAAGCACCGCCTTGCAGGACCTCACGACATTCACCCCGCACCCGGCGCAGCACCGCTTCCGCACGGGCGACCAGTTCTTCCGGGCTGAAAGGCTTGCAGCAATAATCATCGGCACCTTCGCGCAAGCCTTCAATGCGTGCTTCTTCCGCACCCAAGGCAGTCAGCAGGATCACGGGCACTTCCGACACCTTGCGCACCCGACGCAACACTTCCAGTCCGTCCATCGACGGCAACATGCGATCGAGAATGACCAAATCCGGTTCCTCCCGCAGGATGCGGTCCAAACCAGTCTGGCCATCGTCTGCCACCTCGGCGCGATAACCCGCGCGCGTGAAAAAGGACTGCACCCAATGCGCAATGCGCGGCTCGTCTTCGACGATGAGGATGCTGCCCTTGTCCACGCGTTTCATGATAGACGTTAGGGACGCCTTCTAGAACTCGCCATCCGCGGCATCGTCGTCTTCGAATTCAAAGGCATCTTCGTTCATCCAGGCGTCGACCTCGGCGATCTCTGCATGGAGATCCTCGGCTTCCACGTCCCAATCCTCGGCGACAGCAGTCAGATCCACTTCCGCCGCTGCGACGATGTCGGTCAAGGTCGCGCCATCCATGATCTGCTCCCACAGGCCGTCTTCCTCGGTCTCGACCCATTCCGCCACCATCGCGACGACTTCCTCGATCCAAGCTTCTTCCGCCAAGGCTTCGAGCAGTCCGCCATCTTCAAGGAGTTCCGGAAGCATCTCTTCGCTCCAGGCCATCCACTCTTTGGCGTCTTCCTCTTCGAGCTCACCAAGCAACAGCAAGGTATCGATCTCATCGGCAAGTGCTTCCATCGCGAGTTCGGCGACATCTATCGGATCCGTTTCCAACTCCAAAGCGATGGCGCTGATGCTGTGGCCTTCACTCATCCATCCGACCAGTTCGAGAATCTCGAGGTCAAGCGCCCAGCTGGCACCATCCAGCAGGAAGACGATGTCGTTGAGGCCAAAGGGGTCCTCTTCGAACAGCATCCAGGTGGCATCATCCCATGCCATCTCGCGCCACTCGGCGGCTTCGTCCTTGGTGATTTCACCCTCCAACAAAAGGTCGAGGATTTCACTTTCCTCCAGAGCGACTGCCGCATCCAAAAGATCCAAGGGGCGCGCACCTTCTGCGGTGGCGACGTCGGCGATCGAAAGCCCGTGGGCGAGGGCCGAGAACAACATTGCCTCATCGGCGTAGAGTTGTTCCGAGGCGAGGAACAGTTGATCCAGCATCCAATCGATCTCGTCCTCCTCTTCCTCATCCATGAGGTAGGCGGTGGATTCGAGGTCCGAGGCGGTTTCCTGGGCAGCAAGGCGTGGCGTGGCGAGGAGCAACCCGAGCAGGCTGAGGAGAAGAAGCAGTGCGTTTCGGTTCATGATTCGTTGGGTAAAGAGGGCGCGGTGGCGTCCTCGACCATGGAATCATCGGCAAAAGGTGTTTCAGGGATGTTGCAGTCCAGCAAAATTGGAGTCAAACCATCCGTCCCCGTACCATGCGGACGTGATCGCCGAGCCCCTCCGCCAAGCCCTGACGTCTCCCGAACCGACCTTGCTCGGCATCGGGAGCTGCTGTCTGCTGCTTGCAGGAGGGTTTTTCTTCTCCGGCGCCGGCCGCGACCGTGCTCAGTTCCGCACCACGCTGGTTCTCGGCACTATGGTGACTTCCCTGCGGCCTCTGCGCGCTGCTTTGCAGTCGAAGGTGCGTGGTCAGGTGGGTGCTTGTTTCCTTGCCGCCGCGGGGCTCCTGTTCTTGAGCGCCGTGACCTTGGAAATCGATGTGCCGGAGATGGTCTTGCCCGTTGGTGCGGTTTTCCTGCTCGCCTTATCGGTGGTCCTGGTGATCCTGCAAGGCAAGTATGTCGAGACGGCCATGCGGCGGTATCTGCAGACCCACCTGCGCGAGTTTCCGTTCTCCTTTGAAGACAATCTTGGCCTGACCCGCGAGATCGGCGAGCTGTTCGGGGTGACCGGAGCGGCGGAAGATACGGTGGAGCGTTATGTGAAACGCCTGCGCGACAAGCTTGGGCTGAAGGAGCCACCGTCCAAATTGTTTGGGCGTCGCGCACCGCATTATCCGGCTTAGATTGCGTGTCGGTGGGAAGGCGAAACGTCTTCCAGATTGTGGGATTTGCTGGATGCTTGGTTAGGCAGCGGTTGTGCTTCCTGTGGAGAGCCTTTGGAGCAGGGTGCGTGTGTGCATTTCGGGGTGCGCCTTTGCCTGGGCTGTAAAGCAGATTGGCCGCAGTTGTTGGCGGAGGAAGATGTGTGGGCATGCTTGCCGGAGGTGCGGCGTTTGGGGCTGTGGCCTTATGAGGGCACAGTGCGGCGTCTGTTGGTGCAGGCGAAGGATATACCGCATGGAGCGCAGGCCTGGGCTTTGCGTCGGGCGGTGCAGGCGGTGGTGAAGGAGCAGGGATGGATTGCGGGATTGCCGCAAGAGGCGCTTTGGTGCGTGGCGCCGCCGTCTTGGAAGCGGTTGAGTCGGGATTGGTATTTACCACGGTTTCTGATGCCTGCTTTTGGAGTGCGAGGGCGTCGCTTGTTGGGGCGGAGGCGGCAGCGTCGGGATCAGGCGGACTTGAGTGGGGCGGAGCGTCGGGCGAATCTGCGCGGGCAGTTTCGGATGCAGAGACGGGGGTTGGAGAGTCCGGTGGTGGTGGTGGATGATGTCAGTACTACCGGCGCAACTCTGCAGGAAGCGGGGCGCGCCTTGAGAGAAGGAGGAGTCAAGGAGGTGGTGGGCGTCGCCATTGCGGTGGTGCTGTAGGCGGCGGGTTAGAATGAAGGTCGATGCGCATTTACCTCAATCTCTTCGGTGGCGTGGCCGGCGACATGCTGGTTGCGGGTCTGTTGGATGCTGGTGCACCTCAAGAAGGGCTCCAAGCATTGATCAAGGCTTTGCCGCAGGAAGAGGTGCAGGCTTCTTGGGCCAAGGCGGCGCGTCAGGGCATTGCCGGAACGCATTTTCAGGTACAGATCGATGAGGGGCATGTGCACCGTCACTTGTCGGATGTTCTCACCATGCTGGAGGACTTGCCGCTGACTCCGCGTGCACTGCAATGGGCTACCGCCGCCTTCACCGTTTTGGCCGACGCCGAGGGGAAAGCCCATGGTTGCTCCGCCGAGTCGGTGCATTTTCATGAAGTCGGCGCGATGGATGCGATCCTCGACATCAGCGCGGCTTGTCTGTTGATGGATGCTATGAAGCCAGAATCGATTCATGCCAGTGCCATCACGGTCGGCAGTGGCGTGGTGCATTGTGCGCATGGCGCCATGCCGGTCCCGGCACCGGGAACGCGTTATCTGCTGGAAGGCTTGCCGACTTGCGGCTTCGATCTGGAAGGCGAACGCGCCACACCGACGGGAGTGGCCCTGTTGCGTGCCTGGCAAGTGGACTTCGGAAACCGCAGCGCTGCGACTTGCGGTGCCGTCGGATATGGCCTTGGCACGCGTGATCCCGAAGACCGCGCCAACCTCCTGCGCGTCGAATGTGAGACGGCGGCGGTGGATGCCGAATGGATGGTGGAGTTGCGTTCGTTGATCGATGACCAGTCAGGCGAAGTCATCGGGCATGCCTTGGAGCAGTTGCGGCAGGAAGGTGCCGTGGAGGCTTATGCGATGCCTGCTACCACCAAGAAAGGGCGTCCGGCCTTTGAGGTGGTGGTGCAGGTCGCGGGATCGCGGCAGGCCGAGTTCGAGCAACGGATGTTCCGCTTGTTGGGCACCTTGGGATTGCGCGTTTCCTTGATGCAACGCTCCCGACGTCCGCGCGAAGTGCGTGAAGATGGCGCGGGAGGATTGGCTTGGAAGATGGCAGCTGAAGAACACGATGGTGCCTTGGTCGATCTCAAGCCGGAGTTCGATCGCCTTGCCGAAGTCGCAGAAGGGCAAGGCAAGACTCCACGTGAGGTTTTGGAAGAGGGCTCCAACTCCTGATGTCCACGGTCGTCGGTCGCTTCGCGCCAAGCCCGACGGGAGTACTGCATCTCGGTAATGCGCGCAGTTTCCTGCTCGCCTGGTTGTCGGTGCGCGCGCAGGAAGGCACGCTGTTGATGCGGGTGGAGGATCTCGATGGCCCCCGGATTCGCGTCGGCGCCGAGCAGGAATGCCTGCATGATCTGCAATGGCTCGGCCTGGATTGGGATGGCCCCATCGTGCGCCAAAGTGATCGCCAAGATCTCTACGCCGATGCCCTAGACCAACTTCTACAAACCGGCCTGGCCTATCCCTGCATCTGCTCGCGCAAGGAAGTCGAAGCGGCAGCCTCGGCGCCCCATGCGGGCGAGGAAGGCCCCATCTACCCCGGCACCTGCCGCGGACGCTTTCCTGATCCACGCGCGATCTTGGAGGATCCAGACCAAGCCGCCGCCCTTCGTTTCCATGCACCTGCTGGCTCCGTCTCCTTCCACGATGGCTTCCTCGGCCCACAATCCTTCCACGTCGCACGGGATCTCGGAGATTTCGTCATCGCCAAACGCGACGGCCAAGCGGCCTATCAACTTGCAGTGATCGTCGATGATGCTGCGATGGGGGTGACGGAAGTCCTACGCGGCGATGACCTTCTCTCCAGCGCTGCCCGCCAAATCCAACTTGCCGAGGCCCTGCAGTTGCCTTCGCCGCAGTACCTGCACACACCCCTCATCGTGGGCCCCGACGGCCGCCGGCTTGCCAAACGTCATGGTGATACCAGCCTCAAGGCCTTCCGCGACGCCGGTGTCAGCGCGGAACAGATCCTCGGTTGGTTGGCCCATGCCTCCGGCCTGCAATCCGACGCCACGCCGACCACCGCAGCCGCCCTCATCCCCAGCTACGACCTGCAGAAGATTCCTCCGCAGCAGGTCGTGTGGCAGGGGGATCTCAAGGCGTCGATGCAGTGGCGCGGATGAGTGCGCCGATGCCATAGGCCACGCCGTAAGGGCGGCCGTAATCGTTCATGAAGAAATCGATCATCGAGCCATCCTTGCTTTGGGTCTTGCCGATCTCATGCACCAAAGCCGGAAGGTAGCGATCGCGTCCGCGGTCTCCTAAGCGTTCGATCACCAGGCCGGCGTAGTAGTGCCCAAAGAAGTAGAAGTAGCCCGAGTTGTAGTGGTAGGCCTCGTGGGGATACGGGCGACCTCGTGCGATGTCGAGGTAATGATGCTCCTTGAACAGCAGACTCAATCCAGTCGACAAGTCGGCATGAGTCAAGCCAATCTCGAATCCCGCATCCTTCGCTTCCATTAAGGCAAGATTGCAGACCTGAATGCGCGACAAGGATCCACGAATGCGATCGATGCCCGTTCCCGCATCCAAGCTCGGAATGGTCTCGATGGAGTAGGTGTAGGAGCCATCCGGCAGCCTGCATTTCCACAAGGCCTCGACCGCCCGACGCAGACGATCCTCCTCGATTTCCCAACCTAGGTCCTTCGCCTCCAGGATGGCCAAGATCGCCACGGCGGTTTGGAAGGAGGTGCCCCAACTCGGACGCACCGTCTTGGTTTCCATGTCGTAGTAGGCCCAGCCACCATTCGGCGTTTGGTAATCCCACATCTGCTGCAGGAAGGTTTTGCCGCGCGCCTCAATGCCAATCCGACGATTGCCGCTGCCTAAACGTGGATGCGCCGCCGCCTTCACCAAGGCCGCGAAACCGTAGACATAACCCCAAGTATTGTCCGTATCCCAATCGCTCGGACGCTGGAGTTTGGGCGCACTCGTCAGGTAATCGATGCCATGCAACAAGGCCGCTTCGGTGCGCCCATTTTCCGGTAGATCCATCAACGCCATGCACACCAAGCCAGTGGTGGCGATGGTCCAGGAACGATGCGTTTCGGGATTGGACCAGTGCTGGTCGTAGATCATCGGCTTCATGGAGCCACCCCAGGAGCCATCCGGATTCTGCGTTTCGAGCAGAAACCCAGTCCCAGCCTGGATGATCTTCTCGGCCTGTGCCATGGCCTCGACCGTCGCAGGTGCGACCGACGGAGCTTGCGGCGGCGCAGCGGCCTGCGCTAAGAGAAGTCCTGCGAGAATCACTTCTTGGACTCCGCCAACTCCTCTTCGAGCTCGGCAATCGTCGTACGCAGGTCCTTGAGTTCCCGTTCCATCTCGGCGCGGTCTAAAGCCATCGACAATTGCAGCGAAGCCAACTCGATTTCGGACAAGTCCACCGCACGTTCCAGGTTCCGATGCTCGCGAGGTTCGCCGAATTCCAAGAAATGCTGCAGGGCCTTTTCAGCCATGTCCGTTTCCGTCTTCATGCGCTCGACATTGCGGCCGGCACGTTCCATGACGATCTGCGCGGTGGCATCGGCCAGATTGTTGAGGTCGTACATCATGCCTAGCTGTTCCAGTTCTTCCTCCGCGTCGGCGAGGCTGTCCTTCTGGTATTGAAGGTTGAGTTTGGCTTCGGCGCGGGAAGCTTCGCCGTCGAGAGCGCGATAACTCTGCAGATCGGAAACCGCATCATCGCGGTCATAGGTGGCATGTTTCAAGGAAAGGTCTTGGTCGACCAACATGGCATCCATACGCAACATCGCCAGTTTGAGGTCGGCGCGGAGGGTTTCCAGCTCGTGCTGTAGTTCCTCGGTGTGGATCTCTTCCTCGACGCTTTCCTCTTCATGAGGTTCTTGCGCGTTGAGGGCTTGGGGCAGGGCCGGCAGCAGCAGGGCGGCGGCAGCCAGGAACAGGAAGGCAAGGAGTGGAGTACGCATGGACCGACCGTAACCTCCCGCCAGAAACGAGAAAACCCCGCAGCCTCAGGGGCGGCGGGGTTTTGAGGAGCTCCGGAAGGTCCTACTGAACGTAGGGATCGGAGAAGTCTTCGTTGAGGAGCATCTTATGCGCGGTGCGGTGGGCATCGGAGCGCGGATAGAGGTCCGCGGCTGGACGCCAATCGCGTGCGGTGGAATCACCGAAGCTCTCGCCGGTACCAAAGAAGATGGACAGGAAGCCACGGTCCTCTTCTTCGGAAGCGTAGGGGCCGTCAGAATCTTCGCCGAACCAGCTTGAAATGCCGCGCGGGTGCGGGTTGAAGGGGCTGGTGTCGATGCTGGGATCGATGCCGAGCTCCGAGGCGCTGGTGGCGCTGGAGCAGGACGCAAAGCCGAGGCTAAGCAGGAGGAGACAGGCGGCAACGATGCGGGACATGGACAAGATGCTGAACAGGTTGGGTTCCGGGTGGGACGCGAACGTCAGGGCACAAGGTTAGGTGGGGCGGGAAGTCTCGTCAAACCAGCCGCGCGGCTATCCTTGGCCCCGGTTATGAGTCGGGAACCCTTCCGTAACGCCCGTGGAACACGGGATCTACTGCCCGAGGACCTTCTCCTCGTGCACCACCTGGAGCGCACTGCCATCGGTGTGGCCAGCATGGCTGGCTATCGCGAGATTCGCACCCCCTTGTTCGAGGAAACCCGGCTATTCCAACGTTCTCTCGGCGAGACCTCGGATGTGGTGGCCAAGGAGATGTTCACGGTGCCACGTCGGGCGCCCGCTGGTGAAACGGTGGATCCGCTGGATGCCTACACCTTCCGCCCCGAGGGTACCGCAAGTGTGGCCCGGGCCTATGTCCAGGGCGGCTTCGCGGCGACGGCACCTTTGCAGAAGTGGTTCTACGTCGGCCCGATGTTCCGCTATGAGCGGCCGCAGAAAGGGCGCGAGCGTCAGTTCACGCAGTTTGGGGTCGAGGCTTTTGGCCCCCAGAGCCCAAGCCTGGATGCGGAAGTGGTGGGGATTGCGCTCTCTTTCTTCCAGTCCCTGGGATTCGGCGATCAGTTGGAGGTCCGGATCAACTCCATGGGGGATCCCGAAGACCGGGAAGCCTGGAGCGAGAAGTTGCGCGAACACTTTGCGGTGCAATTCCCTGCCGATGGTTCCACCGAACGCTGCGCCGATTGCCAAGTGCGTTATGAGCGCAATGTCTTCCGCCTGCTCGACTGCAAGGTTCCACGTTGCGTCGAACTCAACCAAGGTGCGCCGGATTTGTTCTCCGTCATGGGCACTGCCGCCCGCGATCACCACACCCACTTTGCCGACGCCCTCCGCGCCATCGGTTTTGAACCCGTGGAAGACCGCAGCATCGTGCGCGGCTTGGATTACTACACCCGCACCGTCTTCGAGGTTCACTATCCGCCCTTGGGTGCGCGTTCCGCACTATGCGGTGGTGGTCGTTACGACGGCCTGGTCGAAGAGATGGGCGGGCGTCCAACCCCAGGCGTTGGATTCTCGGTGGGCTTCACGCCGACCGAACTCGCTCTCCAGGAGTTGAAGTTGCCACCGGCTGAGGATCTCGAAGACCTCCGCGCAGCAGCCAAGCCACAGGTCTATGCCGTGGCCATCGGTGATGAAACTCGCTTGCCGTTGTTCCGCATGGTCACGGACCTGCGTGCCGGTGGCTTACGTGTGGAGTTGGATCACCGCGGGAAGTCTGCCAAAGCACAGTTCAAGGAAGCCTCGAAAAGCGGTGCGCGTTTCGCCATCGTGCTCGGCGCGGAAGAACAAACTGCGGCGCAAGTGGTCTTACGGGACCTGGAAGCAAAGTCGGAGCAGGCGGTCGCGCAGACGGACCTTCTCGGCATCTTGCAGCAATTTTTGGCCTAGCCATGCGCATCGTCTTCGGCGGCTCCTTTGACCCCGTCCACCGCGGACATCTAGCGATGGCCGATGCGGCGCAGGAGCACTGTCAGCCCGAAGAGATCTTGTGGGTGCCGTCGCGCCATGCGCCACATAAGCCGGACGAACCACCTGCCGGTGGAGATGCACGTCTTGCCTTTCTGGAGACGGTAGTCGGTCCGCGCGATAGCGAAAGTGTGTGCACCTTGGAACTGCATCGGGAAGGGTTGTCGTTCACGGTGGATACCCTGCGTCAGTTGGAAGAACTGCATCCGGAATCATCCTTGGCCTTTCTTCTCGGTGGGGATTCCCTTTCCCATCTCGCCACTTGGCGGGACCTGGAAGAACTATTCACACGGGTGGAATTCCTATTCGTGCCGCGCACCGACTGGGGACCGGAACGCTTGGATCCCTTCCTTGCCTCCTTGGATGCACATCCACGGAGCCTCTTCCGTGCACGTTTCCTGCCGATGGGAATCGTCGATTGCAGCTCCACGGAAATCCGCCAAGCCCTGGATCAAGGGCACATACCAGAGAGCGTGCCGGAACCGGTAGCCGCCCTGATCCAGAGCGGCCAGCACTACGGTTTTTCCGCCTAGCGTTACCAGAGTTGAATCTCTGCAGCGGCGCGCAGGCCAGCTAGCAGTTCTTCACGCTCTTGCCAGGTGGGGGCAGCATGCATCACCGACTCCACCAGTTCCGCGCGGACGTCGGCCAGCAAAGTGGTGACGCGCGACTCCAGATAGACGATGTGGTAACCCGCACCGGATTCCACCACGCCTGAAAACTGGCCTGGCTCCAGGGACTGCACGGCATGGGTGAAACCCTGTCCATAAAGACCCGGACGATAAGCGGGCAACATGCCTTCACTGCGCAAGGAAACCTGGTCGTGGGAATACTCCTGCACCATGGCGAGGAAATCGGCGCCGTCGACCAGTTTGGCGTGACACTCTTCCGCACGCGCCTGGGCGGCGATCTTCATGGCGGCGTTGTCGATGTCTTGGGCCTTGATCCCCGACTTAATCTTTTCCGCGCGCAGGAAGTGTGGCATCACCAGGACATGGCGCACTTCCAGCTTCTGGCCACCGACGCCATATTGCGCCTCGAAGGCCTTGTGGATGCGGGTGTCAGTGGGCACGCGGGTGGCGCGGACGAGAGCATCCAGCGCGATCTCTTGTTTGGCATCTGCAGTCAGGCTGGCGAGGAAAAGTTCCTGATTGAGGCCACTATCACGCAGGCTGATGAGGAATTGCTCCTCACTACGGCCCTGGAAGGCCTGTTCCTTGCGCTCGAGGACCAAGGCGTCGATGGCGGCCTGAGGAATCTTGATTTCATAGGCCTCGATGGCCGCGGCGACCAGCTGGCGATCGACCATCTGCTGGAGCATGCGCTTTCCAGAGCGCTGGTAAAGGAAATCCCGATAGTCTTCCATGCTGATGGGGACGCCATCCACCATGGCTGCCACACCTTCAGGCAGGGGTTCCGGGGGCTTTTCCTCCTGCGAATAGAGTGGCGAGGAGGGGGCGGCCAGTAGGGCCAGAAAAAGAAGGATGCGAGTCATTTGCTTGGCGGGTTGCGGCAAGTGCGTAGGGGAACGAGAATACCCGACCCGAGTCCGAGGCGGAAGCCTGTCGGCCCGGGGGCATCACCTTGATTGCCTTCATCTCCGACCTCCACTCCAACCTTGAAGCCTTGGAGACCGCCCTGCGCGATATCGAAGCGCAAGGGGTCGAGACCGTGGTCTGCTTGGGCGATATCATCGGCTACGGTGCCTCACCTTTTGAGGTCTGCAAGCTGGTACAAGAGAAGTGCCACGTCAGTCTGCAGGGCAACCACGATGCGGCGCTCCTGGATGACCAGGATGCCATCGGATTCAATGAGCGTGCCCTGCGCGCCATCGACTGGACTCGGCGCAAGCTTGATCCGGAACTGGAAGAGCATTGGCCGATCTGGGATTGGCTCGGATCTTTGGTGCCGGCCATGGAGTTGTCGCCGAATGGTTACGAGACCATGCAGATCGTGCATGCCTCACCGCGCGAGCCGCTGGCCGAATACCTGATGCCGACTCTGGGCGCCGATAGCGATCGTGTCCTAGCCAACTTCGAAGCCGCGCATCACCGCCTGACCTTCTACGGGCATACTCATCATCCCGGTTGGTTCGAAGAGGGCCAATCCTTTCAGCGTGCAGTGGATGCCGATGCTGTCCTGACCTTCAAGCCCGACAAGCGATACCTCGTGAACGTCGGCTCGGTTGGACAACCCCGCGATGGGGACCCGCGCCTCTGCTACGCCCTGTTCGACGGCGAAACCATGCGTTGGCGTCGTCTCGACTACGACCACAAGAAGGCCGCCACGCGGATTCAGGAAGCGGGTTTGCCCGATACCCTGGCCGCGCGTCTGATTGTGGGTCGCTGAGCCGGAGGGCTCCGTCTGACTCCATAGCTTTCCATCATGGGAAAACGCATCCTGACCATCGCCCTTTGGGGCTTCGTCGCAGTATTCATCATGCAATACTGCTTCAAGAAAGAAGAAGTGCTGGAATCCACCGGCGGCACCACTTGGCTGGAGAGCTTTGAGGTCGCACCCCCGGAGGAATACCCACTGATTCTTGAGAACTCCATGCTGCGCTCCGAGTGGAGTGCCAATGGCGCTTCCTGTGGCCGTGTCCTGCTGAAGCAGTTCAGTGCCGATCTGCACGAAGGCAAAACTGTCGCCACGGAGGATTGGTTAGTGGTCTACGACGCGTCTTGGGTGGAAGAGAAGCCGGGTTCGAGTGGCTCCAACTACCGCCGCCGCGATGCTTTTCGCCTGACCGAGACTTCGAATTACCTGATCAAGGGAAACGAAGAAACGCGCGTCCGCCAGAACCTGGATTCGGTGCAGTGGGAAGCGGACTTTGATGCGGCTGCGAATCGTATTACCTTCACTTGGGAGAGCCCCAAGGACGTTACGATCCAGAAGATCATTCGTCTGGACCCGGATGTATATCACTTCGATGCGGAAGTGGTGGTCATTCCACGGGTCGCCGGTGTTGTGGGTGATGATGTGGTCCTCGCGCTTGGAACCGGTGGTGGCATCCGCGTTACGGCGGACAACTTCTACCCGAACCCCTATATCGGGGTTGGATTGAACGAGTACAAGCAGCTGGAGGATGTTGATTTCCTCCTGCCGAGCGGCTCACCGGTGCAAAACCGTGCCGTCGCGCAACGTTGGACCGACAGTGGCATTCCCTTCGTGGTGGAGGGTTCGAAGTACTTCATCTCCGGCATTCAGCCGTTGGGCGATCGTGGCTTTGAAGGTGCCGTCGCTGAGGTCCTGTTCGACGACCTTGAAGCCGGAAAGGAGATGGAGCGTGGTGCGGGGGAGAACGTCACCATCAGCTCGCAATCCGAGTTTTGGAAGCGCGCTTCTGTCGCCGGTGGCTTCAAGCTGCATCTAGGCGCAGTCGATACCGCCGAGCGTAAACAGTTCCGTTGGTATTTCGGTCCCAAGGATACGCGCATCCTCAAGGAGTCCTACTACGGAGAACTCGCCGAGGTCATCCATTACGCCGACTACGGGCGTTCCTTCTTCTATCGCATCTTCCTGACGTCCTATGTGGCGCCAGTGATCTTGACGATCATGAACTTCTTCCACGGCATCGTGGGGAACTGGGGTATCGCGATCATCCTCTTGACCATCGTGGTCAAGATCGCAGTGTTCCCGATCATGCGGCATAGCCAAGTGAAGATGGCTGCCTATCAGGCGAAGATGGCGGTGGTGAAGCCGCAGATCGATGCCATCAACAAGAAGTACGGCGACGATCCGCAGAAGAAGAACCAGGAGACGATGAAGCTGTATCAGCAGCACAAGTTGTCGCCGCCTTTGGGTGGTTGCCTGCCGATGTTCCTGCAGATGCCGATCTTCGTCGGTCTGTTCCAGGCCTTGCGTAGTTCGATCCTGATTCGCCAGGAGCCTTTCTTCGGTTGGATCGACGACCTCGCACGCCCCGATGCCTTCATCGATTTCGGTGGACCGATCGTGGACTTCTGGCCATTGAGTGGCGTGACATCGCTCAACGTCTTGCCGCTGATCATGGTGGTCTTGTGGGTGGCGCACCAGCGCTCGATGCCCAAGCCGACCGATCCGCAACAGGCACAGATGCAGAAGATGATGGCCTTCATGCCGATCCTCTTCGGTCTCATCCTGTACAACTACGCTGCTGGTCTGTCGCTGTACATGATCACCAGCTCGGCCATCGGTATCTTCGAGCAGAAGGTCATCCGCAAGCGTTGGCCCGTACCAGGTTCCCAGCAAGCCGAAGCCTTGAAGGCTGGTG
>JBMYYH010000025.1:0-32961 GCA_049609225.1 Planctomycetota bacterium
GTGTCCTTCATCGACACGTTGTTGCCCCACCATTCATGCGCGGCCTCGTGGATGATGATGTAGTCGAACTTGAGGCCGACACCGGTGCCGCTCAAGTCGCGTCCGCGGTATCCATTCTTGAACTCGTTGCCGTAGGTGACAGAGCTCTGATGCTCCATGCCGAGGTAGGGGACGACGACTAGCTTGTAGCTGTCTTCGTAGAAGGGGTACTTGCCAAACCAATGCTCGAAGGCCTCGATGGTCATCGGTAGCTGCTTGAACTGCTCCTTGGCCTCCTTCTCTTGACCCTTCAGTACCCAGTACTCGATATCCAGCTCGCCATGTTCCCCCTTGTAGGTGTCCTGCCAGCTGACGTAGTTCCCGATGTTGACATTCACGCAGTAGTTGTTGATCGGCTTGGTGACTTGCCAGTGGAAGGTGGAGGTCTTGGCTTTCTTGTTCTTGGTCTCCTCGATGAGACGGCCATTAGCAACTGCAGTTAGTCCTTTCGGTACGGTCACGCGGATGTCCACACCACGATCGGGTTCATCTGCGCCATGGTCTTTGTTGGGCCACCAGATGCTTGCACCGATGCCTTGGCAGGTGGTGGCGATGAAGGGATTGCCTTTGTCGTCCTTCTGCCAGGTCAGTCCACCGCTCCATGGTGGGTTCTTGCTTTCGACGGGGGTGCCTTCGTAGAAGACCTGGATCTGGGTTTCCGTAGACGCAGGCACGGCTTCCGGGAACTGAATCCAGTACACGCTGCCTTCCCGCTCGAGCTCGAGCTCTCCGTGGCCATGCATCACCTTCGTGACCGCTAAAGGTTCCTGCAGATCCACCTGCATCCGGTCTCCAGCTTCCAAGGCGAGGAAGGAGATGGTGGTCGATCCCTTCAGCCGCTTCTGCTTGGGGATGACCTCGACGTCCAGAGCATAGTGCTGGAGGTCCCACCAGGCGCGTTCAGGGGTGACGGAGCCGCGGAGTTGGTCTTGTTTAGTGAAGCCTTTTGGAGGTGCTGTATCTTGGGCTTCCAGAGAACTGTTAAAGGTCAGGCCAAAGGCTAAGCTGCCCCACAAAACCGTGTTAGTGATTCCAGGCAGAGTGATCCAAGTGCAGGCGTTTCCCATGAACAGTTGAGGATAGAGGGACTCCTGATTCTGTGCCACCCTAGCGTCATGTGAGATTCGCCTCATTTGGGAAATTGGGTTTCCATTGCCAGAGACTGGACTCATGGTGGGAAAAAAGCTCAATCCATGCGTTCACCGGATTGGCTGAATTAAGAAAACCTTGAGGTAGGCCAACAACAAGCCACCATATTTAGTGTCTTTGGGACTTATTCCCGTCTTCCTTGGAAACCACACGTGTTGTGGATGCTCATCATGAATTCCAAGCTAATTCTCATACTCTCAGCTGCGATCTTGTTGGTCGGAAGCTTCCTCATTGCCCAATCTTCCACATCTCGCGGGGGGAGTGGCAAGGAGGTCGATAATCATTTGGCAATGTGGAGCGGTCAAATGTCCGTGGACTCGACCTTGGATAGTATCCAAGTGACTCCACCCGCGACCAGCGGCAACCGGGTAGTTGGAGTTCATGTGCTGAGGGATGGTGTCGAGGTCGGTTACCACGCCTACCAGGTATTCGAGCAGTCGAACCCCATCGAGATTCATTTCGCACCTCCATTGGCAGAGGGAGAGACCGTCATTGTGACCGGTTCCAGCACATCTGGCAGCGGCAGTGGCAAGGCTTCCATTACTCCTTGAATTAATCGAGCCATGAAACCACTTCCCCTTCTCATTGTTTTCTTGACCGCAATCATTGGCTTCTTATTCTGGATTTGGATGGAGCCTAATCAGGGACCCTCTTCGCTGACTGGCGAAGAGAGTTTCTCTCTGACTCAGGATTCCCTCGACTCGCCCGTCGAGGGAATCCTTCCAGCCCTGCCATTGTCCGGTACAGCTGCTGAGGTCGGCGGTCGAGCGGACCTGGAGGACGTAACCTCCCAACAAGAACTGAAACAATCCACCGACCTCCTTTTAGTTTCGGAGTCGGGCCTTCCCATCGAGCGAGTGTCCGTTCAGGCGAGTGATGGTTCGGAACGGACGATTCTCCTTGATGATCCTGGTCGGCTTTCTCGCGATTGGCTCACTCCCGGGTGTAGACTGCGTGCCCTAGGGCATGTCTCCCAAGAAGTGAATGGTTCCGAAGTCAAGCTCCTTCTTAAGCCCTTTCATGAGTTCCGGATTGTCGGCTACCCACCGGCTTTAGACGTTCCCGCTTTATTGGGAGTGGGAGACCATGTGCTCAAGCTTGAAAGCCAAGGCCAACAAAGCGGCTTGGTTGACGGCGACTGGATCCTCCTCACGGAACAGAACGCATTGCCTTTCCCTCTCTTTCGGCTCATGGTCCCAAACGTAGGTCGTTTTTCTTTGCATCTAGAACTCGTGGAAGGTCAAAAGGGAAGAGTTCAGTGGGAGGAGATTCAGGCCGCAGTCGCCCCGGCACTGCCTCTCACATTTGAGGCAGTTTCAAAGGAACTTATGACCGGTCCGCTCGAATGGCAGGTTGTCATTCAACCACCCAAAGCAGGGCAAAAACCATCCCAACCGTCTTTGCTTGCCGAGGGATCGTGGGGGACCTTGGCTTCTATCGTGCATTCACGCCTTAAGCTTGTTTCAGATGGAGAAACCGCCATTTGTTCCGATCTCCCTCGTGGCTGGACGGGCCGCGTGGTAGTACTGGGAGAAGATGGGCATTTCGGTTGGGAGGGTCCCTTTTCGAATGAAGGCGGTACCGTTCGCGTGAATCTGCGTCAGGCGCCAACCGTGGAGGGCCATGTCTTTCTCAGTGGAGCGGCGCCCCCTGGAGCCGAAATTAGACTTGGAATCGAATCGCCCATGGGCTTTGGCATCAGCATTCCCTTCCCAATCTCCTCTGATGGCAAGTATCAACGTCAGATTCCGTTTCGTCCGTTCGACCTCATCGTCATGAGCTTGGAGGGTATCCCTGAGCAGGTCGATATGAGCTGGAGTTGCCCAGGTTTCGCACCCGTTTCCTGGGTGCAACCGTGGGACTTCAACTCGGATACAGTGCAACTTCCTCCTGCTACCCTTTTCCCGGAAAGCCAGTTGTTGAAGGTCTACGATGCCACCAAGCTTGATGCCTCAGTTGGGTTGCGGGGGCAGTCAGGCTTCTATTCCATCGCGGTGGTAGACAGGATTGGCCCGGACCAAGTCCAAACTTTGCAGGTTGAGGGATCTCCGTTGGAAGCCCTAAAAGAGCCATTCTTAGTAGGGCGGAGTGAAGGCAAAGAGGTTTACCTAATGAGAGATGGCGACGTGTTCCGAAATGTTCCACTTGTCCCATACCGGTTGCGCTTGTCCAGCAAGACGGCTAGTCCCTACAAGGATGCTGCAAGGTACGTGGTGTTCGGGGCGAGCAAGTTTCGTGTCGAAAACCTTCCAGTTCCATTGAGCCTGGAGACTGAAGCTTCGTACGAATTCCTGGCGCCAAAGGAATCAGCATTCCTTCATTTCGACGTTGACGACGATACTCCAGCCCTATTGCCTCTGGAGCCTGGGGACAATGTGTTTTAGTCGATAACTGCACCATAAGAGTGGCCTTGTCTGTCCCCTGCGGCTGAAATGCTGGCGGGGGAGGTGCCAACCTTGTCTTAGGTCTGCTTGACGTCCGCCTCAGCGCGGAATAGTCTCGGGAATAGCCCGGTCCCCCCCAGGGCTACTCCCACCCTAAAGCAGGCTTATCGTGCTCCACCCTGACCCCTCCAGGAATCCATGGGATCCATGTCCCGTGGACTGGGATAGCTTACGCACTCAGCTCCTGGAGATTCGTCGACTGGATCAGTCGGGATCCCTCAAGCTGGAGTCGTTTCTTTCCGTATCAGGCGCCCTTGGTATCCTATTCGAAGGATCGCTGAGGCAGGTCTCCGAGGAGTTCCTGTATTTAGTAGACTCGCAACGGCTCCAGCCTCGGCTTCTTCAAGCGGTGCTGGGCGCCCGGCATATTCCTGAGAGTTTTGATGCCTTTGGAATCCTGCTCCTCTCGTTGAGTCTTCGTGAGGTTAAAGCAGAATGTGGAAGTGAGGATACGGAAGAGGGTAGCTGGCACACATTCCGGATTCGCCTCAATGCTCTTCCGAAAGCTGAGCGTCGTAGAGTCCTGGAAATCCTTCCAGGGACCGATTTGACACCCGACGTTTCCGTCGCCCAAGCACCCTTGCCTGACCAAGCTTGGATTCATTCTTGGAACAAATTGTGTCAGGGAATCCCAGTGGGTTGTTTTCCCGTGGCTTGGCGTAAGTTGATCGCGGATGAGGTGTCGGCGGAGGTCGATACTCAGGAGTCAGTTGAATCTGCAACAGGCTCCATCCTTGAAGTGCCGCACATGATTCTTTCCCGAGAACGGGAAAGAAGAGACCGTCGACCATTGGGCACCTGGTTGTTTAGGCTGGCGAGCTTAAAGGAACTCCAGAATCCTGAAACAAACCGCAAGGAGCTTGTCCTTCCCGATTGGGTTGTTCCAAAATCCTCACAGGCCTTCCTTGCTGAATTGCAAACGATCAAGGGCAATTTGGGTGGTTTACCAGGAGACAGTCAGCTTCGAAGTCTGTTGGAGCAAGTTGAATCGACTTCTGACATTTCCAATCTTCGCGAATTGAAATGTGGCGCTTCTCAGATCCTGCAGATGGCATCCGACTGGGATGCAAAGCGGGTACACGTGGAAGGTGTGGCCGGAATCACTCACCTTCGCGCTGGGCATGCTGATGAGGCACGACTGGCATACATGCGCATGTTCAATAGAGCTGAGTCGAAACAGGATGCAGCTATGGCATTGGCGAACCTCGCCGGAATGCTTGCAGTTTCCCCGGGTGGGTTTGAGAAGGCTGAAGCGCTGCTTGATGAGGCATTAAGGCTTTGCCCGTGGAGCAAACTTGCGCTTCGAGGCCGCCACATTCTGCGAAGATTGAGTGAGCCTGGTTTCGGGAGGATTAGTCATGAGTAGGATTAAGCTCTTGTGTCTGCTATTTGGCATCCTTTTGTTCGCCAGCTCTTTTATGAGCGCTGGCGCTCAGGTCACCGTAGTACCTCCAGGCCGAGTTACTGTTGAGCACGGTGATAACCCAAATGGTTGGGGCGGAATCGACTCGATCCGCAAGTCCGGCAGATCTCCCAATCGGGAGGTCAGGGGATCGACTACAACGCCACCTGGTGGTTCCGCGCCCCCGTCCCCTAAACCCTAGATATCATTACGATGAGGCATCCATTGCCATGGCTTGTCATAGTTGGACTCGCCATCTTGACGGTTTGGTGGTTGGATCCTTTTTCTCCTCGAGGGGCTGAGGAGAATCCAACTCCCCAATATGAAATTCAGCCGAGCGAACCTGCTGAAGTTGGGGACCCTGACCCAGCCAAGGATTCTTCAGAATTAACACCGACGGAATCCGTCGACCAGGCGGATGGACCTTCCGAGCAACCTCCATCGGTCCAACGGCTGACTGATGGATTCCTGATCCTCCAGGATCCAGAAGAAAATCCTGTCCAGGGCCTATCCATTCTTGTTGAGGAAGATGATGCCCTGCTCGGTTGGATGGCCATCCCAGGACGAGTTGGCAGCGCTATCTATTACGAGTCTATCCTTCAGGAAGGAGAATCCAAGCCCAATACTGATGGGCTACCCATTACGGAGGAGGGTAATCGAGCCGACTTGCATTTCGCCATTGCCGAGGGCTATGAACCGATTGTTGAACCTTGGGAGCCAATTGCGGCTGGAAATACGCACCGGACCACGCTGAAGCCTGTTGCGCCCATCACCGTCACGATTCAGGATTCGAATGGTGACCCCATCCCTGGAGCAGAAGTTTGGGTGAGGTGGATTGGAGAGTTGACTCTCAACGAGGAAGGCAGCACCGTGGAGCGCCTTCAGGGCAGGCATTATCAGGAAGCCGTCATTACCGACGAAAAAGGGAAGGCCACAGTTACAGTCTGCTTCCAAGGTCGAGCAAACTCCCTTTTTGTTCGCCCAGGCGATGCCTTCGCATCCCAACAAGCTGTTTGTTCTGATGGTGAAGACGTCGTTATCACCTGTGAATCAGCCTTCACCATCAAAGGGAAAATCACCATCGATGGGAAGCTTCCGGATCGAGAAGTCCGGCTCATGGCGATGCTCCCGGTAGGGGAGTCCTTTTCTTTTCTTGAGTCCGCGCGTTCAAAAGATGAAGGTCGGTACTCGATTGGTGGGGTACTGGCTGGCTATCCGACCCTACTTGTACAGGCAATGGGGGAAGACCTGGCTATGCAAATGCGCCACATCCCAGGTGGCAAGCCGGGAGAAATTATTGAGATAGATTTCGACATGAAGCCTGGGCTTGGTGGGGAACTCCAGATTCTGGATTCCTGGGGGAACCCTATGCCTGGAGCGACTGTCCAGCTAGTTGGAGAAGGCGACCAAAGGCACGTATACCGGTATGAGGCCAATGAAGAGGGGCAATTGACTCTTCCCGTTGCCTTCCCTCAGGGTGGCCGGTATTGGATGGAGCTTGGCTTCTCTGGCATGTCGATGCGCCTGCCGGAACCCTTTGAGGGAGGTGAGAAAATGACTCTGCAGCCTGTGAAGCAGGCGCGCATCGCTTCTGTGAAACTTCCAGCTGGATTACTCGGTGAAGCCGCGATAGCAGAATTGAAATGGAAGTCGTTAGAGCCTATGGCTGGCGGCCAGGCAGTATGGAGTGCGAGCGAAGAAGGTTCGCCCATTCTTGTTGCCGGGCGAGGAGTTTTGTCCGTGACCCTTTCGGATGGCCGGAACTACTTTAAAAATTTATTTCTAGAATCAGGTTCCATGGATTCCCACATCTTAGAAATCCAAGCCTCCACGATTCGTTTTCAGATGCCCGATGGGCAGGTCGGCTCTGCCTATCTAATGGATCAGTTCGGCAATTATCTGTTCGGCGGCGAAGGACTTCAGGGTAGTGTTGAGATTCCCTGTTGGGAGGGCACTTTCTCCCTAGACATTTATTGGGAAGATGGATCGTTGCTTCGTCCAGGAGTGCGGGTTCCTGCATCAGGGTTAGATCTTGGACAACTTGGTTTAGCCAATACGGGAACTATCTGGGGAACTGTTCGAGATGAAGACGGCAATCCGGTTGGGTGGTGTGATCTCACATACACGTCCCAGGATGGATACTATTATCAGACTGGCGAGAGCGACATCGACGGCTCATTTTTCCTGCAGGGTATCCCGCAGGGTTCTTATTACCTCTACGCCAATAGCCACCAATATCACGGCGGCGCTGGGGAGAGTCGGATTCAACAGTTCGCCATTACCGCTGCCCAGCCAGAAGTGAATCTTGATGTGATCATGGGAGTCGCGGAAGGTGACTTGGTGGTTGAACATGGCACTGGCCAGATCGGCGGGATGGAAATCCTCCATGTCACCGAATCCGGTATCCAATTCCGCGAGGCCTCACCGACAGGGGCAAGCGTGTTGCCAGCACAGCGATCTTCAGGATGGGTCGGTGCCGTGCATGCCCAAGGAACAAGCGTGAAGGTCGCATCCGCCCCAGCGCAGGCCGGCCCTGGAACTGTGAGACTGCCAGACTTTCATACCGCCCTCCGTCAGGTGAAGATCGTGGATGAAACCGGTGCGCCTCACCTTGACATGATTCTCCGCATCGAGTTGGATGGTTTCCCGCCCACGGGCCGCTTGGCCCCAGATGGCAACGGCACGCTCCAACTCTCGATGGTCGGTGACGGACTTTGGACACTCCACGCCAGAGATGGTCTAGGCGCAAGTCATGTTATTTCTCTGCATGAAGCCATGGCCGCCGGACAATTCGTGGTACCACGTGAGAAGCCGACCAGGGCACTCATGGTTGTAGATGCCGAGGGCCATGCCTTGTCGCATGCTGAAGCGATGGACGAAGCCATGCGCCAGGTGTTCCGAGCGAATGCCAAAGGACAAATCGACATTCCATTGCGCAATGATTGGGTGGTTGTGGATGCTCGCGGTTTTCTTCCAGTTTGGGTGGACTCACGTGTTGTCGGAACGGTGGAGTTACCGAAGGCCGTCTCCGGAGTGACCGTGGCAATCCCAGAAAAGAAGGGACGCATCTCCTGGAGCCATGCTTTTGTTGACCGCACTGTTTTCCCGACAGAGATGCAGCTGTCTGGCGATGAAACGAGCATCGTGCTGCCGCCCGTAGCCAAAGGGGAATTGACCCTTACACTCTGGTCCGATTCCGGCGAATCATTGACAACCAAGACCGTTGCAGTGACTCAGGACGGTTCCGCGATTGTCCTGGACTAGGCACCGCTGTCATAAAGGAGCGGCTGGAAAGGATCAGGTTTGACCTCGGGGTGCCACCCTGATGCCTGCGGCCTCAATGAGGGTTGGAGGTCGAGTTCCCCGAAGCCCACTCCGGCAAAACCCCCGGCTCAATATCCAGCACCGTCACCCCAATCAGGAAGATCGTCGCCACGATCAATCCCACTCCAACTAGGTTCAGGACTAACCCATAACGCATCATGTCCGTGATCTTGATCTCTCCAGAACCAAACGCAATCGCATTAGGTGCCGTCGCCACGGGCAGCATGAAGGCGCAGGAGGCCGAAAGTGTGGCGGGGATCATCAAGAGCAGGGGATCCGTATCGACGGCCACAGCCATGGCCGCAAGCACCGGCAGGACCACCTCGGTGGTAGCCATGTTGGATGTTAGTTCCGTGAGGAAGGTAATCGTGAGGCACACGATGAGCACCAGCACGACCGGCGGCACATCGGATAAGGCTGCGAGTTGTTGTCCAAACCAATCGGACAATCCACTCGAGAGGAATCCCTTGGCCAAGGCAAAGCCACCGCCAAACAGCAGCACGATGCCCCAGCGAATCCCCTTGGCGCCGGCCCAGTCCATCAGCGCTTCGCCTGGCTTGGACTTGGATGGAATCAGGAACAAGAGCAATGCAACCACGATGGCGACGGTGCCGTCGTCCACCATGGAAGGATCCGCGAGCAGGCGGGACCAACCGGGAATGGTGGCGCCGAAGACTTCCATATCGGCGCGGAACATCCAGCCGAAGACAAGCACCAGGAACAGTCCGCCGATCCAACGCTGCTCACTCGTCATCGGGCCCATGGCGGCGTGTTCCTTCTGAAAGAGGTCGGCGCCGACAGGCATGGGGCCGCGTTTCAGTCTTGCGATCTTGCACAGCACGAACCATGCGATGGTGACGAAGACGGCTGAAGTGGGCAGCGCGAACAGGAACCAATCCGCAAAGCTGATCGCCGGTGCTTTCGGGAAGACGATCTCCAGGATCCGCGCGAAGCTGAGGTTTGGTGGAGTACCGATCAGCGTGGCCATGCCCCCGATCGAGGCGGAATAGGCCACTCCAAGGATCAGAGCGATGCCAAGTCTGCGGGATTCGTTGGGCTGCAGATGCTCTCGAAACGGCACCAGGATCGCCAAGGCCATCGGCACCATCATCATGGTCGACGCCGTATTGCTGATCCACATGCTCAGGAACCAGGTCGATGCCATGAAGCCGAGCACCACATTGGGCGCACTGGTCCCCAACACCCGGAGGATTCTTAACGCGATCCTCCGATGCAGATCCCACTTCTGCATCGCTAAGGCGAACAGGAAACCACCGATGAATAGGAACATCAGGTGGTTGAAGTAGGTGGCCGCGGTGGTGCGTCCATCCAAGATGCCGAGCAGCGGGAATAGGGCTACCGGCAGCATCGAGGTTGCGGGGATCGGAATCGCTTCGGTGATCCACCAACCTGCCATCAACAGCGCCACCGCAGCCATGCGCGTGACTTCAGGGCGCTCGGGGTCGAGATCCCCGAACAACAGCAACAACAGTGCCGCCGCAGGCACGAGCCAGCGTCCGAGGCGCTCGCGTCTTCCGGGTGCTGCGGACATCTCGGGATTCTAAGAGGTGGAAGGGGGGTGCGTCGAGAGCAGTTAGGATCGCCTAGCTGCCTGAGTGACAGACGAAAGCAGAAGGCTTACTGCACCACTTCTGCCAAACTATTCGTCAGCACGCCGGCACTCAGATCCAAAGCCTGCAGCCACACCGAAACGCCCGCAGCCGAACTTGGAACAGCCTGCAGGAAGGTGGCGGTGCCGAGGACGTCTGCCGTGACACCGGGGAACTGTTGGATCGGGGCAGTCATATCCGCGATGCCGTAAATGGTATTGGTGGGGCCACCGCCGGCGAGGGAATAACCGAGAATGACCAAGCCGCTTGGTGAGGCATTGACCACATCGAAAGACACCGTCGTACCCGCAACGATGCCGAGCGTGCTTAAGGATGGCCCGGTGTTTAGGTCGAGCATCTCCACATCATCCACACGCAGTTGCCCGAGGAAGGGTCCGCAAGGTCCGCAGGGCGTGGTATGCGAAAGGTACATTTCCACACTCGCAACGGTGCCGGGCATGGTTCCCACGTTGCCGGATGCAAAGACCGATCCATTGATCAAGATTTCATAATCCAGTGCATCATTGGCATCGCGAGTGAGGATGACTTCACAGAAAACATCTGGAGGTAGACCCGCGACAATATGGTTTGTTCCAGGAAGGCCAAACACGAAATCACCAGCATCGCCGGAGGTATTGTCGTCGAGGTTGATGTGAGCGAGCTCGGCGCCCGATGCATCTAGCAGACGAAACATGAAAAACTCCACGGCCTCTCCAGGAAACATGCCTGGCTGGTCTTCCCATTCCATGAAAATGTCGAGTTGAAATGCTCCATGAACCGGGGCAGTGAGGTCGGCCGCTAAGGAATAGCGTTCATCAGTGGCTCCGAATGGCGCGGAGAGTCCATCGAAATTGAAGTAACCGTTGAACTCTGTGACATCCCACAACATGAGGGGATCGAAAGATACCGTCCACATTGGGTCGACGATGTCGTCGTCGAAATCATCGGCCAACACTACGGTTTGGGCCTGAGCGACACCGGAAAGAAGGAGAAATGCGAGAAGGAAGCGGGAAAGGCGCATGGAGGGGGGGCTGAAGGTAAGAAGGAAGGCCGTGAGGGGATTTCTAGCTTAACCCAAGATGAATTGGCTGGGGGTGAAATAGGGCCCAGCCCGGCGCTATCATCGCCAGGGAAGAGTTCTACTCTCTGCTTACACATGAAAAAACTGTCTACCTTTCTCCTCTTGGCCGCGGCTACTGCCATGGTCTCCTGCTCGGCAGGTCCGAAGCAGCTTTCGCGTTCCGTCGACGATTGGGATCGTCAGATGTATGTCGAGAAGCCATTAATGAATGGCGTATTGCACGTGATCCCGGTCATTCCAATCGCAGGCTTCGTGGCCTCGGTGGGTGATGTGCTGGTGGTCAACCCTTGGTACTTCTGGTCGGAAGATGTCTGGGATGACAAAGGCACCAACTTCGATCACCTCGAAGTTGCCGATCGCGATGGGCACCTCGATAGCTTGGTCGAGAGACCGAACGCTGGCGTGATGAAGAAGAACTAGGCTTCTTACTCTGGGGGCAAGGCTTCGAGTCTTGCCCCTAGAAACCTAGTAGACCCGCCCGAAGCCCTCACCGTTGAAACGGTAGGCGACGCCCGGGTCCTCGCCGCAGAACAGGAGTTCCCCGTTGCGAGTCTTGTAGATGGTCCATACGTTTTGGCAGGGCCAACCTTCCTCTAGACCGAAGTTCGTGAAGGTGCCTTTGCGTAACGGTGCATCTTCCTGGAAACCACTCAATAGGACGCCTGCGCCTCGGTCTTTCAGATAGGTGAAGCCTTGACGCGCAGCATCGACAGCATGCGGTTCGTAGCGCGCAGTCCAGTCAGGGGAGGTGAGGTAAAGCACGCCCTTGCTGTCTTCGAAGATGCCGCGGATGCCTGAGGTCTCTTTGAGGAGATGGGTGGCTTTGGCGGAATGGACCTCCTGTGGTTGACCGGAACAAGCGATCAGCGTGCAAGAAGCAAGCAAGGGGAGAGCGAAGGTGGCGCAATGAGGCATGGTGTCATTCAGGACCGTGCAGCCTTGGAGGTTATTCCCATCGATTCAGCAAGACCATTCGGGTAAAGGCGGTATAGAGGGCGTGTTTGGCTTCGCAATGGGGTAATCGCTCAAGGTAGGTGGAGATTTTCTCCAATCCCATCCTTGAGAAAGTCTAGACTCCAGGGGTCTTTTAGAGAAACATGAAAAACTCGAATTCACTTTTATTTGCCGTTTGTTGCACTGCAACGGCCTTTCTTGCGAATCCATTGATGGCTCAAATCGGTGGCGACTCGGAGGTTCCGATTAGCAAATTTGGGCCGGATATCTTCGGGCACTTTGGACAATCCGTCGCCAATGCTGGTGACCTGAATGGCGATGGAGTCAATGATTTCCTTGTAGGTGCACCCAACGAACTCAGTGGTGGTGGAGTGGGTACAGGAGTCGTGCATGCGTACTCCGGTCGAACCGGTGATGAGATCTATTCCATTCCAGGTTCTTTTGCTCTCGAAGAGTTTGGCTACTCTGTTTCAGGAATCGGCGACCTCAATTTCGATGGCTACGATGATTTCATCATTGGCATCCCGGGCGGTTCGCTTTTCGGCCAGATCGATCATGGCGCGGCGATGGTGGTCTCCGGTATCGACGGGTCCAATCTCTATGTCTATACCGGCCCCTTGCCAGGAAGTGATTTCGGCAAAGCCGTGAGTGGTGTCGAGGACATGACGGGAGATTCCATTCCCGATTTCGTGATTGCTGCGCCTGGGGTGGATCTAGGCCTAGGCGGAGAGGGTGCGGTTTACCTTTTTTCGGGAGCGGATGGCAGCAACTTCCATTCCGTGGGAGGAACCTACTTGAATGAACGCTTGGGCACCGCAGTCTGTGGTGTCGGCGATCTGACGGGAGACGGTTTGGTGGAGCTTGCCATCTCTTCGCCGGGCGCAGACCCTGGAGGCTTATTATCCGCCGGCATGGTGCAAGTCTTTGAAGGCGGGTCGAATGCTCTTCTCTATCAGGTGCTTGGCACGGAGGTCGGCTTCGGCATCGGAACTTCCTTGGCCGGACTTCCGGATTTCAATGAAGATGGCATTCCCGAGTTCGCCATCGGTGCCCGAGCGGCCGGCTACAACAGTCGCGTAAGTTCCGGCTCGGTTTTCTTGATTTCTGGCGCCGATGGTTCCGTGGAGTTCCGCGTGGATGGCGAAAGGGATTTTGATGAATTCGGTACATCCGTTTCTGCGGTGGGAAACTACTTCGGCCTGGCACAAGACATGTTCGTGGTGGGAGCGCCTTTTTCCGACCCATTTGGAAGGATGGATGCGGGAACTGTCTACATTCTGGATGGAGATACCGGCGCAGAATTGCGCAGCTTCATTGGAATCTTGCCGTTCGACAAGATTGGAGTTTCCCTGGCCGGCCTGGGCGACATGAACCTCGATGGTCTGGATGACCTGGCAATTGGTTCTCCCAATGCAACCGGCATCGGTGTCCTGCAAGGAGGAGGGGTGAAGGTCTATGCCTACAACCCCTTCCTGCGCGCCTCGACGGCCGAGTTCTCTGCCTCAAGCGGCGCCTTGATTGGTTTCGACCTGGAGTTTCCCTTGTTCGCCTCCATCATCGAGTACCGCATCCTGTTCTCAGGTGGTTTAGGTAGTTTCCAATTCGGAACCACCGTGCCATTGGCGATGGATTCTCATGTGCCTTCCAGTTACTTCGGCAACTACCCATTCTCCATGGAACTGGGACTGCAGGGCACCTTGGATACGAATGGACGCGCTACGGCCGTGATTGGTGTCCAAGCAGGTGCCTTCACCTCGGTCATTGGACGTACTTTCTACTTGGCTGCCATTGCCAACAGTCCAGGTGAGCTGCCGACTTACAGTTCTGGTGCCTTGAAGATGACGGTGCTTCCTTGATCAGGTAGCACAGAGATCAAGTTTTCCTCAGGGGGTCGTCCTCTAAGGCAAGAGGATCCCTTTCGCGCGCAGAGCCTCTAGGCCTGGGTGATCCAGGGGCAATTTCTGCACCCGAAACAGTGCATTGTCGTTGATGTGCCCGCCATCCTCGCCGTCTTCCGAGGGTGGCACCAAGTCGCATTCCCACTCCCACACGATTATGCCGGAGGGATGTACCTCGAATACGAGGCCATCAGCGCCCGAACAGATCAGGGTATTGCCATTGGGAAGACGTTGAACCCCGCTGATGAAGCTGGAGTAAAAGTCGGTCTTCTCAGGGGCAGAGTAGGTCCAAGAACTGGCGATGGGGCCGAATGCCGTTCCTTCCGCGCGCAGGTAGGCACCCGAAACCGTTTGCGGTGGCCACCATTCTTCAATGCTCGACCACTCACTCTCATCGGGGCGATTGCTGCCGTTGTTGAAGATGATGAGGCCGCCGGCGCCAAGATGTCCATCCTCAATCCACTGCACATCATGTTGCCCGAGCATCACGCGATCTTCGATGGTGCCCATGCCATAGGCCGCAGGATTGCCCCAGCGGTAAAGCAAATCGCCGCCTTTGCCCTGACGTCCGCCAGTGCTGCCCGCCGCTTCCGCAGTGGTGGTGGAATGATCGATGATCCAGATCTCATCGAAGGTGCGCACGCTGATCGCGATCTGATCCAGCTTTGCGTTGTAATCGATGCCATTGGTGTGCATCCAATCAGCATCCCGGTACTTCGCCCGACGTAACTCCTTGGCAGTAGGGGGATCCTCACTCTCGTCCTCCTCGGCTTCAGTCTCAGCCTCAGCTTCAGACTCAGTCGCATCCCCACCGGCATAACCCATGGCAGCAAGATGATCCAACTCTGCATCCATCGCCTCTGGTGTCATCAACTCCGGATCACGATCCCCATTGATGTCGATGCGCTCCGGATGCTCCGAGACCACGCCATACCCCGGCGCCTCTGGATCGAAATCCTGAATCAAATGATCCCAAGCATGCCATTCCCAAACGATCTCCGCTCCGTCCTTCCCGAGCGGGCGAATCTCCACGACCGAATCCGGCCAAAACTCTTCACCGCGCAACAACTCGGGATCGCGCCCATGGGCCAAGGCTTCTTCCTTGGTGCGTTTCTCCCAAGCGATCAGGAGAAGATTCCCATTCGGCATTGGCTCGATGTCATGGTGATGATGTCGCTGCGCATCTGACATCCGGTATTCCCATAAGACGGTGCCGTCGACGTCAATCTCCTGAATGCCGCCGCCGATGCCGCCCCCGGAAAAGGCGACTTCTTCTTCCACGCGCATGCAGCGAAGAAGCGTGCCGCGATCGGTGAGATAAACCGAGTTGCCAGGCTTCCACGTGGTTTCCCAGGTATGCACCGTGTCGCCTTGCAGATCGACGAGATGCACCTGCTCGCTCTGCAAGGGTGTCACCAACAACAAACCCTCATCCGTGACTTCCGAACCGAATCCATCGCGACTCGGTTCCAGCAAAGGAGTGTGATCCACTTTGTCGGCGCCTGAACATGCGGCGAACAAGGGCAGGCAACAGGCGAACGGGAGTAGGGGGCGCATCCCGGCATTTTAGAAGGTGTCGACCTGTTTCAGAGGTGCGGAATGATCTATCCTCCCGCATCGTGACCACCCAAACCGCTCCCGCGAATCCGGCGCCTACACCTTCCCCGGAAGAGGCAGCCCGTTTCGAAAATAGCCTCGCGCGTCATCCTTATCGCGCCCTATTCCCTTTGGGTTGGTTCCTCGCTTGGTGGGGCCTGGCACCTTGGGTGTTGTTCTGGCTCGATACCGATACGCCTTATCCGATCTGGACCCATTCCATGATCTTGGTGCAGGGCGTGCTGACCACCTTCGCGGCCGGCTTCCTCTTCACCATGTTTCCCCGCCGGCTGACGGCACCCGCGCCCAACACCTTCCAGTTATGCGTGGTCTTGGTGGTGCCGTTTGTCCATGCCATCTTGGTATATCTACAAGCCATCGGGTGGGCGCACTTGGTCTGGAGCCTCGAAGCCGCATTGTTGTTGGAGTTCAGTGCGAGTCGCGTCTTCACGAAACGCGGCGCACGTACCGGACCAGCTGCATTTCTTTGGGTGCCCATCGGTTTTGCTTTTGGCCTTACCGGTTCCATCCTTCTTACAGGGGTCTATCTCCTAGACCATGTCGTGCCGCAATCCTTGGCACACTTCGGCGCCTTGCTTCTGTTCCAAGGATTGTTCCTAAGCCTGGCGATGGGAGTGGGCGCCATGTTCCTGCCACTCACGTCGCGCAAGGAATCGAGCCTCGATGTTTCCCTTACAGATTATCCCGGCCGTCGACGCCTTGGTCACTTCCTTGCTGCCACAGGCTTAACCGCAGGCTTCACCTGTACGGCATTGGGATATGCACAAGTTGGTGGCATTCTCGCCACTCTCAGTGTGCTGAGCGTTTTGTTGGTTGCTGCGCGCATCCACCGATTGCCGCAGGTTCCGGGTACGCAGCGTTTTCTGATTTGGCTTTCCTCCTGGTGCATGCCACTTGGATTAGCCTTCCTTACCTTCTTGCCACACCGCCCGCATGTTGGCCAACACATGCTTTACATCGGTGGACTCCTTTTGCTGACCTTGAGCGTGGGCCTCCATGTAGGCTTGGCTCATGCAGGCGGACAGGAGTTGGTACAAAAACCGGTTTGGCGCGTGCGCATCTTCGGCCTACTCTTGTTCGCCGCCCTGGCCTTCCGGATTTGGGCAGAGTATGCACCGCAAACCCGATTTGGCTGGCTTGCAGCGGCAGCAGGTTGCGCCATGATCGCCCTTCTGCCATGGGGTGGATTGATCCTTCCTCGCCTCTTGCCGTTGCTTCGACCGCCAAAGCCAACGGCATCGGAAGAAGTCTAAAGAACCGGCCAATTTCCAGACAACCGGAAGGTGGCTCCTTGCTACCCTCCAACAATCCCATGAATAACCTCTTCACCATATGTGCGGTCCTGGCATGCTGCCTGCTCCCAGCCTGCCAATCTTCAGAGGCATTCGAATACCCAAACTATCAACCCGGGCATGCTTATCTGCAGTCCTACGATGTCCGCAGCATCCAGTATCCAACAGAGGAAGACCCATGGTGGAATTCCGATGCACTCGTATCCTCCGCATCCTTGGAGGAGGGCAGACCTGCTGTGCAATCGTTCCGGCAAACCGATGGTGGACCACCCTATCTAAAGCAAGAACTCGTGGCACTCGTAAAGCAGGGTGTGGCCCTCGACTGGGATAGCGAAGCCATCACGATCATGTCGCACAAGGGCAACCTCTTCATCCGCGCGACTACCGAGGACCATGCCAAGCTCTTTGCCTTCATACAGGAACTGTGGGCGATGGATTCCCATTGGTGCCAAACGGAACGCGCCTCCTGGCAGACCGGGCTCTAAGCCTGCGAAGACCTACGCCAAGAAAAAGCGGCCGACGGGAACCTGAAACCGTTTTCCATCTCGCCGACGGAAGATGAAATAACCTTCCATCGAACCCCAATGCGTGTCCAACGGGCAGAAGCTCTGATACTGATGCTTCTCGCCAGGTTCCAGCTCCGGGAAGTTGCCCACCACACCAGGGCCTTCGACTTCCTCTTCCTCGCCGTCAGCATCGATGATGCGCCAATAGCGGGATTCCAGTTGCGCCCAGGCCTCGCCAACGTTTTCAAGGGAGACCAAGTACACGAACAGATTCTTGTTCTGATCCGGGTAGTTGTGGCTCTCGACCTTCTTCGCACCCACGCGCACGCGAATCCCTTCGGTGGTGAGGTCGGAGTGACCGGGCGGAGTCTCTTGCGTCTGCGTCATCTTCCTGATTATACGCCTCCAACCACTTGGTTCGACGCTTTCAGGGCTTCCTTGGCCTCGGCTTGACACCCTCCGGAGCCGCGGTGAGCATGGGGCATGCGCGGAATCCTTAGCCTTCTGGTGTTGCTGACCCTGCCTCTTGGCGCCTGCAGTGTTTCGGACTCGGGGAGTGGCCCCTTATATGCCGATTTCGGTGAGGACTTGGCGGAAGAGTACCGCCAGATTCTGTTCCAGGCAACGTCCCTCGAATTGGTCGCAATTGATCCGGATTGGCCGACGGAAGAATCCCGCGCAGACACATCCACGCTGCATGGTTACAACGTGCGCGGCCGCAAAACCATTACCGATCGCGCCAAGCGTTTGGAGTTGCTCACCTCCTTGGCGGATGGTGCACGGGAAAACACCACCATGGCTGCTGCCTGCTTCAACCCTCGCCACGCTCTCATCGCGGAACACGGGGGCAAGGTCTGCGAAGTGATCATTTGCTTTGAATGCCTCACCTTCCAGGTTTGGGATGGCACGAAGCGCGTGGATTCTGTCCTTGTTTCTGAATCGCCACGCCCAACCTTCGACCGGATCTTCGGTGCGGAAGGCTTATCGATTGCACCGCGTGGCCACTAGGCGCATCAAGGCTGTTGTGCTGTGGGGAGTGGTCCTATTGGGCCCCTTCCTGGCGGTGGCATTCTTGCAAATAGGCACTTTCAATGGCTGGGCGGCGGGCTTTGAAGACCCGGGACCCGTGAAGACGGAAATGCTTTGGGTTTCTCGCGCAGGAATCCTTTCACTGCTCGGAACGGTCGTGGCTTGGATTGCGGCGGTGCATTTGATTACCAAGCTCAACGGTGCTCCTCCAGACTCTAAGGAATTCACGGCAGTTTCCCTGCGACAGGCTTTCGAGCTTTGTCAACGCGCCATGCAGCCGGAGATGCGCCCATTTGGTTGTAAGGGCCGAGTAAAGCTTGCCGCGCTTCAAGTGGAAGACGATTCCTCGGTGGAGTATGTGGGTGATGGCATCGTCTTTCGGTTGGGTTGGTCGGCCCACCGGCAGCAGATTTTCTTGGAGGCAAAGACGGATGTAGAAAGGGACGATGCCAAGGCTTGGTCGCAAGTGCATTCTGCTTCCTTTGAGCCGAATCGCGTCAGCCATTCACAGGCCGATAGTTTCGCACTTGCCTTTGCGGCAAAGGTGTGCGACTTGCGCCGTCAAAACACCTGAATCCCATGGGGGTGGGCGGTTACCCTAAGCGGGCCATGGAGCACGCCCCGATCAAGCCCCATATCACCATCGCCGAGGTTGACCGGCTGGATGTACGCATCTGCACCATCCTCGCGGTGGAAGAGATTCCTAAATCCAAGAAGCTGATGAAGCTTACGGTGGATGCCGGGGATCACCAACGCACGATTGTCGCTGGGATCAAGACCGAGCGTGAAAACCCGCAGGAGATTGTTGGCCTGCAGGCCTTGTTCGTATTGAATCTTGAACCGGCTACGATGGCAGGAGTGGAGTCGCAGGGCATGATGTTTGATATCGGCTACAGCGATGGCCTGTTGCCGGTGTTGGCGGTGCCAGAGAAACCGATTCCAGATGGCGCCCGCGCGGGTTAACCGCACTGTTTTCCATGATTTCATAAGGATCACCCCAAGGATTTTGGTGGGTAGGCTTGTTGGCTGCCACCGCGATCGTCACCTCCATCTTTCCTTCGTTGCCATGGCAACCTTGTTAAGTGTGGCCACCCTGCCCTTCGTGGAGGAAGTGTGGGTGGGGGAGCTTCCCTTGCTTGCCGTTCTTCAAGTACCCAAGACTGGAATCGCGAATTGGGTGGTTGATCCTGTAGTCATCCCGGTGATGAAAATGACTGGCAATGATCAGGGCAGCCGCTCGCCGAACTTGATCGCGGCGCAACCCTACGCCATGGCTCTCACTTTTCTCTTGGCATATGGAAGCCTGCTCTTGCTGGTGAAGCTGCGCCATGGTTTCGCAAAGCCTCATGGCGGATGGGTTCTTGTGGTCCTGGCGCTGGGCGATGTTCAAATCGTCTGTTGAACCACCTATCTTCTGGTAATCTGGGTCAGCCCCATGATTACCAGCTTCCTACTCGCCGCCCTTTTTAGCGCTCCTGAGGCGGCGCAGAACCCGCTCGTCAGTGAATTCATGGCGTCTAACCAGGGCGCCTTGTTGGATGAAGATGGCGATTCATCGGATTGGATCGAGATCCACAATCCTGGGCCCGGCGCTCTTGATCTCGGTGGTTATTGCCTGAGTGATGACCCCAACGACTTGGCGCGCTGGTCCTTCCCGTCCCCGACCATGTTGGCAGCGGGTGATTCCTTGGTGGTGTTTGCTTCTGACAAGGATCGGGCCGTCAGTGGGCAAGAGCTGCACACGGATTTCAAACTGAGTGCGGGTGGCGAATACCTAGCACTCACGATGCCTGATGGTGTCACCGTAGCGCATGATTATGCGCCTGCCTTCCCGCAGCAATACGAAGACACTTCCTATGGCCTGCGATTTCAGTTCGGTCCCAGTAACCAAGAGAGTTACTTCACGCTGCCCACCCCCGGCACGACAAACGGTATCGGTGGTCCGCTGATTCTCGAGGCCGATCACAGCCCACAGTTTCCCACCGACACGGATGACGTCACCGTGAGTGTGTTGATTGATGGGGCGACGGTTGCCGTAAGCAGTGCCACTTTGTTCGCGCGAGTGGAGTATGGCCCAGAGATATCCATCAGCATGGCCGATGATGGCGTGGCTCCCGACGTCGTAGCGGATGATGGAGTTTGGACTGCCATGATTCCCGCTGCCGCAGCCAGCGCAGGGCAAATGCTCCGGTGGCGGGTGCAGGCGCAAGATGCGCAAAGTGCCGTTGGGGCCGCTCCCTTGCACTTCACTTCCGAATCCGCGGAGTACTTCGGCACCGTGATTCAGGATCCTCCAGCAGTCAGTGAATTGCCTACGATCTACTGGTTTCTGCAGAATCCGAGTCAAGCAGAGACCCGCAATGGCACCCGTTGTTCCCTTTGGTACAACGGCGAGTTCTACGACAACCTCTTCTGCCGCATTCGTGGCGGTAGCACTTCCAGTTATCCGAAGAAGAGTTACAAGTTCGACTTCAATCCTGGAGAGAAATTCCGCTGGGATCCGGAGGTCGGGCGCATGGAGGAAATCAACCTCAACTCGACTTGGTCGGATAAGGCTTACATTCGTCAGCACCTTTCCTGGGAGATGTACGATCGCGTCGGCGCGCCGCATTCCTTGTCGGGAATGGTGCATTTGCGTCAGAACGGAGCCTTCCGTGGCATGTACAACTTCGTCGAACAGGTTGATGAAGACATGTTGGAACGCCTGGATATGGATCCAGAAGGTGCGCTCTACAAGATGTACAACCCTGTGACCTCCTCGACCAGCAGTGTCGAGAAGAAGACGCGAACCTTCGAGGGCAATCAGGATCTGCAGGACCTTGTGAATGGCGTCGCGCTGAGCGGCACGGCGCTGGACACTTTCATGTTCGACAATGTCGACTTGCCTGCAGTCGTCAGTTACCTGGTCGCCACTTCGATCATCCACGACAACGATCACGTGCAGAAGAACTACTACCTATACCGGGATACGGAAGGGGATGAGGAATGGATGTTCTTGCCCTGGGATAAGGATTTGACTTGGGGTCGCAACTACACCCTCGGGGGTGGTGTGCTCAACGACACCATTTGGGCGCACCGGGATCCGCAGTCACATCCATTGTTCGGCGATCAATCGCACCCGAAGATCGATGGGCCGTGGAACCGCTTCATCGATGCCTGTTATCGTGATCCACGTATCTTGGCGATGTATAAGCGCCGACTGTGGAGTGTCATGGAACAGGAACTGCAGGATCCGAATACGCCGCAGCAGGAGCGTTTGATCGAGCAGCGTATGGCGATCTTGGAGCAGGAGTTGGCTCAAGATGTCGCATTGGATGTAGGTGCATGGGGTTCACCCAGTTGGGGTTCTTCGCGCACCTTCTCGCAGGGTTTGGATCAGATTCGTCTTACCTATCTGCCGAATCGCCGAGTGCATTTCTTCCAGACCCATACACAGAATGGATTCCTGCCTGGACCGCCAACCACCACGCCCACGATGTTGCTCGGTGCGATGGAGCCCGATCCGGCATCCGGCGACGATGATGAGGAATGGCTGGAGCTTCAGAATCCGACTGCGGATGCCGTCGACCTGAGTGGATGGAGCCTAACGGGTGGCATCGACTTTGATTTTGCACCTGGCACTGTGGTTCCAGCAGGGGAATCGGTCTTCCTTTCGCCGGACCTGGGAGACTTTCGTGATCGCAGTGTTTCGCCGAAGGGAGGAGAACGTCTCTACGTGGTGGGGCCATACGATGGCAACCTGCAACTTGGAGAATCTCTCTATCTTTGGAACCGGGAAGGGGCACTCGTAACTTCCAACTCCAACTCTTTCGTGTTGTTCGCGAGTGAGATGGAGGAAGGCGGCGACCTGGTCATGAGTCTTGCGGGGGCTTCCTCTCAAGCTACGGCCTATATCGCATGGAGTATCCGTGGCAGTGGCCCGACCCAAACTCCGTGGGGCGTTTTCTCCCTGTCGCAGCCAATCACCGCTTTCCCTGCACTTTCGACCACTTCAGCCGGCACTGCCAGCCTTAGCCTTGCGGTACCCAGTGGCAGCTTTGGGATGCAGTTGTGGCTGCAGGCTCTCGATCTTTCCACGGGTAGCATTTCGAATGGGGTGACCCGCACGGTGGACTAGTCTTGAGCTTGACGGGTTTCCCTTTCCGTAATGAAAATGGAGGCATATCCTTGAGGCATGGGCAAAGCCCTTATCTTCATTCTCACTGCCTTCGCCCTTTCCTGTAGTGGAGAGAGTGCACCGGACAACGTCGATCTGAAACAGGTGATCGCGAAGCTCCAGGAGGAGCATGTCGTGGTGGCTTTCCGGTTCGACTACAAGATGCATACGGATGTCGCGGAGTTGGCCAGTATGGACCCATTCTCAGTAGGATTTGAAGGGACCTTTGTCCAGAGCGGCGATCCTTCGGTGGCATGCCCGTTGGATCGGCATTACCTTTTTGAAGAACTGAGTGATACTTTTTTTAACAAAAACTCCAACGGGATCCGGCACAGCTTGTCAGACCCGGATTGGGGTACTCCTGCTTGGAATTGCCCGTCGGTGGATGGCGAACGAGGGAATTTAGGCCCACTGGGATTCTTCGGTGAGGGTGGAGTGCATCTTCGCGAACAGGCGATTGGTCTTTTGCGCGCGTATCCGCCGGATCGGATTGCGTCGCGTGGTGGAGAGGTCGTCATGACTTGGGAAACCGTCTCCGCAAGCATCGAAAGCACCATGCGCACTCAATTCCCAGGCCTCATTGGGGGAAGAGTGTCGATGCGGTAGGCATGAAGCTCAAGGTGGATTGGTCCACCGGTTTCCCTTCCGAGTTTCGTCTCCTTCTTGATGACGAGAAAGAGTTCTTCCTGCGCTATGAAGACTTCCGAAATCTGGAAGGCTCCTACCTGGAACAACGGAAACTCCTGCGCGCAGAAATCGACATCCCGCTCTCCGTTCAATGCGGCGATGATGGGGAGGTTTACGATGCCATGATCCAGATGCCAAGATGGGAAAACCGTCGTTGGGATTCTGAGGACTAGGCAACCCTCTTACCCATTTTTCGCCTATCAGTTAAGCTGGAGACATGCTTCTCCAGCTTCTCTTCCTTTCCTTGCAGGGCCCGGGCCCAGTCGTCGACAACCTCGAGATCGCCACATGGCAGGGAGGATTGATTGAAATCCACGGGCAAGGACTAGGTTCGGCAGTGCCCACTTCCTCGCTGCAGTTCCGAAGTGGCGGACGCACTTTCACGTTGCTGTCCACGGCGCCGGAAATCCTGCACTGGTCGGATCATCGCATTCAAGTGCAGATGCCGGAGGACATGCCGAGTGGTAAGTTGCGGGTCAGGAATTTCGGAGGCAGTAGTGCGCCGATCAAGTTGGAGCTATATGCCTACGATTGGTTCGACATCCCGCCCACTCCTGGCACCAATGCATCGCCATTGTCGATTACGGTAGACAGCCAGGAACGCGTTTGGGTGAATGAAGAATTTCAGCGCGCTTTCCAACGCTTGGAGTTGAACACTGGGGTCGTGACTGGTCTGCCGTATCCCATGCCGGTGGATCCAGGTCCTTTTGCTTCGACCATCTTCTCGGACCACCGCACCCAGTCTTCGATCTTAGGGGAAGACGTCATCGTCGATCCACTTGGGCGCATTTGGTTCACACAAGGTGGGGGAAGTCTGTACTCGGGCATTCATCCTAATCACAGCCGTGTGGTTTGCGTGTTGCCCGATGAACCCGGTGGCCCAGAGTTCCGCGTTTACAATGTGCCGCATGATTGGAATGAAGTGATTGGCCTTGCTTGGGATCCAGTGCGTGAATGGATTTGGTTTGCGGAAGGTAGTTTGGCCAGTGGATCACGCATCGTTGGATTCGATCCAGAACTCATCCCTTGGGATAACGATTTCGATTTCAGCACATCGCTTGCGCATCAAGTGGGTACTCCTGGACTCGAAACGGATCCCGTCTTCCATTACTTCGACGTACCGAATCCAACCGCACATGCGGCGCACATCCTGGTCCACTCCAATGGTGATCTCTACTTCACCGAATTCTGGGGATCCGCCATCGGACGCCTGCAGCCCTTCACTGGTGGCTTCACGCGCTATCCCGTACCTGCCCCAATCTCCCGCGCGACGCCTTCCTTCATCGTTGGCGCCGGTCCGTGGCAGATCGTTGAAGCCCCGAATGGCGATGTCATCTTCAACGAGTTCTTCGATGCCACCATCACGCGCTTCGACATCACCCGTGCCGATGATCCACTGGCTCAACAGCTCGATGCCCAAGGTGCCAACCCGGCGATGGTCGATCACGTCATCCCTCGCTACGACGCCCGTCATGAGCAGCTGCATTCCATCGCCTATGACATGGAAGGGCGCCTTTGGTACACCCTGCATACCGCCGATGAAGATGATCTCGATGCTGCCGTCGGTTATCTGACCGCCGATGCATCCAGCATGACTCGCTTCTCGCCGATGGGGGTGAGCGCAGGCACCCGCGCATGGTCGGCTGCAGGCATTGCCATGAGCCCGACCACGGGGGATCTTTTCCTGGCGGAGTTTTGGCGGAAGCGCATCGGTCGATTGATGCGCGTACCGACGTTGCCCTAGAGCTGCATAGGATTCGTCACACTACACTTCGTCAAATCTACGGCCTGTACTGTGAGGCCGCAGGCAGCGGAAGGAAGTGTGGTACTCCAGGTGGCCAAGGTGTCCCCTCCCGGAATAGCAAACCCAGCGAAGGTGGGGTTAGATATATCGACTGTCAATCCTTGGCAAGGTCCATTGGGTTGCACAAATGAACCAGCCGGGCCAAACAGCAATGCGGTCGGTTGCCCGATAGTTCCTCCATACAAAGTCAGGGTCAGGGTTCCGGGGCAATCTCCTTCAATGCGTAGGCTCGGCCCGCTCGAGTCTCTTAAGTAAATCTCGGAAGTCGTGATAGCCCGACTGGGATCAAAGTTCGATGGACTAGACTCGAAGACAGTCATTTCACCCGTTGCGTCAACTGCAAAAAAACGACGCTGGGATGGTGTTGCGAGTCTGACATGGTTGGGTGCAGTCACCAATTGGTTTTCTCCTGATGCAATCGTGTGGCAGTAGACGTCTTCCGTGCCTACGATGTCACTTGGAGTGATCAGGTCTGTCGCTTCGGTTACGAAGAAAACCTTAGAACCGTCAGCATTCGGAGTGGGGGAAACGCAGGGCTGGTTGGGCGAAGTGCCCCAGCGGTCTATGCTTGCACGAATCAAATTCCCGGTCGCAATTTCATGGCGGAAAATATCTTGCCAACCATTGTGATCATTGGGCACCAGGTTCCCAGCCCAACTAGAAAAGAACACGTATCGCCCATCATCTGATATCGCTGGTTCAGTAGACAAATTATTAGCCTGTAATCCAGAAGAGGCCCTGCTCACCAAAGAATGATGGCTCGTTTGGCGATCAAATAACAGGACATCACCGTGCCCGTTGGAGTCTCCAGGGGCAATGTTCTCTGCATAAGAGTGATAGGCGATAAAGCGGCCGTCACCTGAAATGGAAGGAGATGAGCTATTGCCAGCTGCCGTGCCTCTTTGGGCTTTGCTGATGAGTTCTGTGATGCCAGTCTGGCGGTCATGCAAGAACACGTCCCAAGATTGATTCAAATCATTGGAGGCAAGCAGGTTTGATTCACTCGCAAATGCCACGAATCGACCATCCCTTGAAATACTCGGTGAAACGCAATTGGCGTCTGCAGGAATGCCGGTGCTAGAAATCGAGATCGGTGTGGTGACTCCAGTCGTAAGATCATGTGCGACGATCTGAGTACCCTGACTCAAGTCATTCAGGAATAAATTTTTGGCATCGCTTTCAAATACGACGACGTTGCCGTCTCCAGAAAGGACAGGAGATTGGGAATCTCCACCACCTACAGCCAGGATTGGTTCGCTTGCGCGAATCAGTTGTCCAGAAACGAGATCCTTAACGAAGATATCGGAGTTCCAGGTTGAGTCACCTGGATGGTAGGCCCGTCCTTCACTCTGAAATGCCAATACCTTGCCATCTGAGGAAAGAGAAGGACGTGCACCTCCAGCAGCCAAATAGGATCCCTGCGAATCAGTGGAAACCAAGGATGTACTCTGGCCGAATCCCTTCGAGGAGAAAAGTGCCAGCGATAACGAAAGAATGATTAGGTGCGGTTTAGGCAAACGGTATTCCGGGCGCGCAAGAGGTAAGTTGGTATCGAGAATCCAATTGATTCATCTTGATACTATCATAAATACAATAGCCTCCGTCATCAGCTGTTTCGGTTTGTTTGCCAAACCCTACGCCCCAGCGTTCCCTTCCCGATTCTGCCGACGCACCTTCGGGGGAGGGGTGGTCGCTTCGGCGCCTGCCGCCCGACGCGTATTCGCATCGTAGAAGAAGATGTCGTTCTTGCCGGCAGCCTTCGCGGCCTTGATCGCTTCGTTTGCCTGCAGGAACAGATGCCGTGGATCGCGTGCATTGCGGCCATCAAAGCTGGCGATGCCCAAGCTGGCATGCAACACCTCTTTCACCAAGTCATCGCCGACGGGGGACATCGACAACACTTGCTGAATCCGTTTCGAAACCGCAATCGTTTCCGGCATGGTCGTGGCCGGAAGGATGATGGCAAATTCATCACCACCAATCCGCGCAGGAATATCAATCGAGCGCACGCACTGACGAATCGTTTCGCCCACCGCGCGCAAGGCCGCATCACCGAACTCATAACTATGCGAGTCGTTCAAGGTCTTGAAATCATCCAAGTCCAACAACACCAAGGTCACCGGGGAACCATGGCGTTGCGCGCGTTCGAACTCTTCGCGCAAACGCGTGCGGAAGTGACGATCGTTGAACAACCCCGTCTTGTGGTCCGTCACCAACTGACCTTCCAAGTGCTGCGTGCGATCGCGACTCGTGCGCAGCAACTCAAAGGTGCGCATCAAGTTCAACACCCTGGCTTCACTCTCAGCCAAGTCCGCATTCGGGCGCATCCAATCCGCCAACGACGGACGCCCTTGCAACAACCGCGTCACATGGTTCGGGTTGGCGTCTTCCCACGGCACGATCAGCCAGGGGATCTCACGGTTGGGAGATAGGTGTCTCCCCAAAGAAGACCACTCCACTCCATCGCGCAACAAGGTCAGCGGATAGATCACCGCGACGTCGACCTGGCCGCGCAACAGATTGCGACTCTCACCCAGGTGATTCGACACCCGAACTTCCCAACCGCGCTCCTGAAACCAAGCGACAAGTTCCTCCACCGGCTCGGCACGGTGATTCAACACCGCGAGAACGCGATTCTCCCGAAGGGGTTCGGTGGGCTGGGGGAACAATTTGAGGACTCCTAGACAAGAATACCATCAATAGGAGTTCGCTTTTGGAAATCCTAGGCCTGCGGAATGTCTCGGAATAGGGTTAAAATGCCCTTTCGACGGGTCTCTGGAGATTGACCTCAGAGGGTGAGCGGATACAATATGCGGCCTTTTCGTCTGCATGTTGCAGGTGACTAGGAACAAGACATCACGGGCCGGCCTGCTTCAAGGCCGTTTTTCCCCGAAAACCTACCCTAAACCAGGAAAAAAGCATGTCTGATCTCAACGTTCAATCTCTCATCGACGCCGGTGCACACATCGGTTGTCGCGTGGGTCGTTGGAACCCGAAGATGGAACCATACATCCTCGAGGCTCGCAACCAGATCCACATCATCGACCTGCGCCAGACCATTCGTGGCATCCTGCGCGCCAAGCACTTCCTGCGCGAGATCGTCGCTAGCGGACAAGACATCCTCTTCGTCGGCACCAAGCAGCAGCTCCGCGGTGAAATCGCCAAGGTCCATGAGCAAGCCGGCCAGCCGTACGTCGAAGATCGCTGGATCGGTGGAACCCTGACCAACTACGATGTCATCGGTTCCCGCATCGCTTTCCTGGAGGACATGGAGAAGAAGGAGTCGGAAGGCTACCTCGATACCCTGACCAAGAAGGAAGGTGCGCGTTTCATGCGCGAGAAGCGCAAGGTCTACCGCAACCTGCACGGTATCCGGGATATGTTCCGTCTGCCTGGTGCCATGGTCGTGATTGACCCGCGCACCGAGCGCAACGCCGTGCGTGAAGCACAGCGCATGGGCATTCCTGTCCTTGGCATCGTGGATACCGACTGCGATCCAGATGTCTGCGATCTGATCATCCCAGGCAACGACGATGCCATCCGCTCTGTCGGTGTCATCCTCAGTCACCTGATCGATGCCGTGTCCGCTGGTAAGCAGCTGCGTAAGGAGCGTGGTGTCGCCGATCCGCAGCGTGCACCGGAAGCTTCCGCTCCAGCCGCTGGCGCTCCAGTGCCACGTCCGCGTAAGGGTGGCCCACGTCGTCCAGGTCGTATGCAGGTCACCGAAGGTGGTGGCAAGCCGGAAGGCGGCAACAAGCGTCGTCCGAAGATGGAAGGCGGCGTCAACCGTCAGGTCGAGATTCAGGCCCTGCCCGAAGCCGATGCTGGTGGCGACAAGCCTGCTGCAGACGCACCGGCAGCCGAGCCAGCGCCGGCCGCCACCGAGTCCACTCCGGAAAAGTCGGAGTAGTCCTTTCTTTTGCCCCGGCTTCGGTCGGGGCACCTTTCCCCGGCGGATCCCCGCCACCCCTGCGGTCTCGGACCGCAAAACCATCCTCACACGATGACTACCACCATTAACGCGAAAGCTGTTGCTTCCCTCCGCGCCCAGACCGGCGCCGGAATGATGGACTGCAAGAAGGCGCTGACCGAAACCGGCGGCGACGAGCAGAAGGCCATGGAACTTCTGCGCCAGAAAGGACTGAAGACCGCCGACAAGAAGGCCGATCGTGCCACCTCGGAAGGCAGCGTCTACTCCTACATCCACCACAACCAGCGCGTCGGCGTCATGGTGCAGATCGCCTGCGAAACCGACTTCGTCGCCCGTGGTGATGACTTCGAAGCACTGTGCAGCGACATCTGCATGCACATCGCCGCTACCGTGCCGAGCCCTGTCGCCGTTGAGGCTTCGGAGGTTCCTGCAGACCTGGTCGCTGAAGAGCGTCGCATCCTGCTGGGTTCGGAAGACATGGCCAACAAGCCCGACGAGATCAAGGAGAAGATCGTCGATGGCCGCATCGAGAAGTTCATCAAGGAGCGTGCCCTGCTCGAGCAGGAGTACGTGAAGGATCCTTCCATGACCGTCGAGGGTCGCCTCAAGGCAACCATCGCCAAGGTCGGTGAGAACATGAAGATCGAGCGTTTCGCTCGCTTCGAGCTCGGTTCCTAAGCTCGTTCTCCAGCACCAACTGTGACTGCACCGCGACGCATCCTGCTGAAGATCAGCGGGGAAGGCTTTGCCCGCGAGGGCGAGACTGGCCTCGATACCGAACGTGTCAAGGCCCTAGCGGTGCAGCTCCTGCAGCTCACCGAAGAAGGAGTTCAAGTTGCTTGCGTCATCGGCGGCGGCAACATCCTTCGTGGTAAGCAATCCGCCTCGCTCGGGATCAACCGCGCGACTGGCGATTACATGGGCATGTTGGCCACTGTCATCAATGGCCTTGCCCTGTGTGATGCACTCGAGAGTAATGGCGTGACCACCCGGGTCATGTCGGCCATCGATGTGCATAAGGTCTGCGAGCCTTTTATCCGCCGGCGGGCCATCCGCCACCTGGAGAAGGGGCGCGTGGTGGTGTTGGTGGGTGGCCTCGGCAGCCCATACTTCACGACCGATACTGCGGCGGCGCAGCGGGCCATTGAGCTCGATTGCACCAGCCTCCTGAAGGCAACCATGGTCGACGGCGTCTACGATAAGGACCCCAAGGCCCACGACGATGCCGTCCACCTCCCGGAAGTCACCTTCCAGCAGGTATTGGAACAGCGTCTGCAGGTCATGGACCAGACCGCCTTTACTCTTTGCCGCGAGCATGACCTGCCCATCATGGTATTCGACATGAACGCCGATCAGGGCTTGGTGCAAGCTGCGCGCGGCGAGAAGATCGGTACCCTCATCCACAACTAGCGCATCTGCGCCCGGGAATCCTGTCATGAGCCTCAGCTACCAATCCTTCCTCGATGATGCGCAAGATCGCATGGACAAAACCGTCGAGCACTTCGCCGACGAGACCCGCGGTTTCCGCACCGGTCGCGCCAGCGTCGGTCTGATCGAGAACATCCGTGTCGATTATTACGGCACCAAGACTCCTCTGAGCCAGATGGCTGCCATCACGGTTCCGGAGGCGCGTTGCCTGATGGTCAAGCCTTTCGATCCAAGTGGTCTGAAGGAGATCGAGAAGGCAGTGCTCGCTGCCGACCTCGGCCTCAACCCAGCCATCGATGGCAATGCCCTGCGCATTACGGTGCCGCACCTTTCCGAGGAGCAGCGCAACAAGATGGTCGGGCGTCTGAAGAGTTTGGCCGAAGACACCAAGGTCTCCCTGCGTAACGTGCGTCGCGATGCCATCCGTGATGTCGAGAATGCACAAAAAGATAAGACAGGGGATGTTGCCGTGACCGAGGATGATGTAAAATCCGCCAAGTCGGATATCCAGGACATCCTCAAAAGCCACGAAGCCAAGGTCGAAGAGACCCTCAGCACCAAGTCGGCAGAGATCCTGGAGATCTGATTTCGTCGTTTTCCGGCCCATCGCGTGGCCGGAACGGGGGCATAACTCAGTTGGTAGAGTAGTTGGCTTTTAACCAATTTGTCCCAGGTTCAAGTCCTGGTGCCCTCACCACATCAAGGCGCGCTTCTTCGGAAGCGCGCTTTTCTTTTTGGCTCTAATCGGCGATTGGAGCTACTTCTGGAGAGGATGGCGGTTCTTCCGCGCGTTCCTCCAGAGTGCCAGCCGCACCGATCCACCCCTGGTGGATGCCGATGCGTGGCAGGAAGGGCAGCTTCAAAGCCGGCGGCCATAGGCTCACACCGAGGGTGATTTGCGCAAGGTGCAGTTCCAGGCCTTGGCGCAATCCAATGCCTGCACCCAGGTAACTGGAATCCACCTCCACGCCAAAGCCACTACTGGTGCGCCCGGCACGGAAGCCCCGCGGAAAATCCTTGCCGACGGAGTTGTGATGCAGCTCCGCATGGAGCCCCGGGACATCCTCGACAATGCCAGCGATCAGGGTGTTGCTGTTGGGGCCGGGGAAGGCGTCGTAGCTGCGACTGCTGGGGCGATCGATGGTGACGGAGAAGCCGCCCTCTTCGTCGAACTCCAGATGTTGCTGCCCGAAGTCCGGCTCGGCACGGGCGCGCTCCAGGATGCGTGGAATGGCCTCGCGCGCCCGGTCCCCACGCAGGGTCTCCAGGATCGAAACCCGATTCTGCCAACGATGCGTCGCGCGGGCTTCGTCTGGATCGATCGGGAAGACCTTCACGCCCGACGAAGGTCCACCGATCTCGATCCGCGTCCAATCCGCCTCGCTTCCCTGTTTGACGTCGATCCAGGCATGCTCGGCGAACCGGGTGTACCAATCCATGTAGTCCGGCAGACGCACCGTGGCCACCACGACCATCCAGTCTTCCTCTTCGGTGAGCATCTGCGGGCTCGGTCCTACGCACCCGACAAGCAGGATGAGTGGAAGGATAGTGCGGACGACGAACTTCAGGACCATGGTTTGGTCTTGATCTCCAGGACGGCATCCAATCCAGGGCGTCCGCCGGCCTTGATCGGGATGCGGTAGCAGAGTTGGCCATCGGCGGTGGGGTAGCCGTCCGCGAGTTCGGCCTTGCGGGGCGTGGGGTTACTAGCGGTGGCATTGAAGCCATAACGCAATTCCCACTGGCCACCCTCCTCATCCGGAGGGTAGGCGCCGAAAATGATGGTCTCGCGGTAGAGGTAGGAACCTTCGATGTGCAGGTCCCGCGCCCATGCTTTTTCGACCTGGTACTCCGGCACCATGATCGAAAGATCCATCGCGAAGACCAAACTTCCCTTGCCTGGGCGGCTGCGACTCTTCTTCTTCAGATAGGTTGAGAACAGGATCGGGTGTTGATTCGCGAGCAGTTGATCGTAGTTGCGGAAGATCGCGGAGTTCTCACTGGTGAGGCGTCGATGCAGGTCATAGCGTGCACCACGAGGACGAACCACGGTCTCGATGTGATACGAAGCCTTGACCTCTTTGCCCTCCAGGCGCGCTTTCTCGACACGACTCGGCAGGCGCAGATCATGGATCTTCAACTCGCCACGTACATGCACATCGCCGAAGAGGAAGCGGGTGAGGTTCTGGTAACCCTCCTCCGAATTGACGATGCCGTAATGCCCGCTATGGCTGCGATGCACGAAGGAGCGCGGCGTACCCTTGGCGGCAGCATTCTCTACCCGCACCAGCCCATCGCTACTGGCGCCCACCAAGCGGCTGGACCAACCCTTGGCCACGGTGTAATCCTTGGCGTTGGTGCCGACGAGTGAGAAGAAGCGCTCGCGCGGAAACTTGCCATTCAAGTCGTTGGCATGCGCATCATCCGGTAGATCCAGGAAGGCCCGCATGCGGTCGCGGTTGAAGTTATCGGCATTGTTGCGGGTGAAGAATCCCGGAAGGTTGCCGATGCCCTTCACTTCAATGCCATTGTGTGGTGTTGCATAGGTAAACACCTTGTCGACGGCCTTGCGGTTAACCGCATCTCCTAAGGCTTCATTCTGAAGGAAGC